>JBLINR010000001.1:0-48338 GCA_047639395.1 Candidatus Woesearchaeota archaeon
AACAATTAGATGAAACGCGATGGACAGAACAAGAAATCCTTCATATGCAAGATGTTGCTATATTGTATGAAAAAGGACGATTCTTGTTAGCAATATTGATTTTGTTTCTCATTGGAATGAGTGTGTACTTGAACAAAAAAGAGTTGTTATCAGCATTTTTCAAATCAGCACGTCTTGGATTTCTTATAAGTCTCGTTGGAGGCATTAGTGTATTTTTACTTTCATTTACAGACGTATTTGTTTTATTTCATGAAGTAGCATTCTCAAATGATCTATGGTTTTTCCCACATCCTGTATGGCTAACAACCCTTTTTGACGATGCATTCTTTGTTGCAATCACATTTAGAATTTGGATTACTGCTACTGTTTTCTTCTTTTTATTATATGTCCTTACAAAACTCGTACGAAAGGCTTAAGTGTAATCTGTTGTTTCTAAAAAAGATATGGTGACGCCTAAAGAGGTCTTAGATGCAACCAATGCAACTCACCGGAAATTACTAGATACATTTGGAGATCATATTCCAATAGTAACTTCACCTACTGATCTTCCTGTAAATCCAGATCAACGTAGACTGTATGTTGCAAGTCACATTAGTCATTTTGATTCTGTTGCTCTTTTGTATTCGATTATCACACAAGGACATCGAGCACCAAGAGTTGTTTGTGGTGAAAACTTATTTCATCCGATCGTTAGTGGTATGATGGAGAAATGGATCGGCATTCATCCAAAAAAGTACGGTGCAATAATGATACCACGGGATCCTAGAAAAGTTAAACAAGTGTTTCAAGATATACGTAGTAGTTTTGAACAAGGTCATGATGTTCTTATTTTTCCTGAAGTCCATACTGTTGGTTCTCATAAAAAAACAGGACGTTCTTATTCCGGCTTGGTTGGTGAAGTAGCATCATTAGCAACAGGTGCAATTATTGCAGCTAATGTTACAAATAAAGCAATTGTTCCAGTTCACGCATCTTACAGTTGGGTTCCGGAATCAGTGAAATATCCGCGATTTCAGTCACGTGATAAATCAACTTTGTGTGGATGGGTAGCTCACAGTGTTGACGAACTCGCAACTTTTGTAACATTATATGATAACATTACTTCTGTTCAAGTTGACATTGGTGCTCCGATTTTAGTGAATGGCGCCGATAACACCAAAAGAAAAAGTTTAACACTTACTGCGCAAACAACATTACGGTCACTTGTTCCATTTCATCCTGTGAATTCTTTGTGTTACTTATTACAATCTGGATCTCACTCTTGGGAACAGTTACGCGAACAACATGGTGAATTCTTAACACAAAAAGTATTTGCAGCTGGACATACATATATTGGTGACGAAGGAAATGGATTCGACTATGGTAAAATATTACTTAGTAAAAATGGAATTATAACTACAGATTCAAATAACATCACTGTTCTGAATCCTGCCGTAGTTCAGTATTATGCTAATCAAGTAGCACATCATTTTGATTAATTCAGAAGTCTACCAACTTGTGACATCACTTATTTGTTTTCTCAAGTAGTAAATTTTAGTAACTTATATAAAGGAGTATTTGAAAAGTACTACTTAAGCGGATACATTGTTTGCTAAAAGAGGGGTTGTATAATGATAATTAAAGAAGAATTTTTGAGTAAGTTACGACGGTATTTTGGATTAAATCTTTACGAAGTAAAAATCTGGACGGCATTATTATCACGAGGCGTATCTACAGCTGGTGAATTAAGCGATATTGCAGATGTTCCAAGAAGTCGAAGTTATGATGTTTTAGAATCACTAGAAAAACAAGGATTTGTTATAATGAAGATTGGGAAACCTATCAAATACATTGCAGTTGATCCTATGGAAGTTGTTGAACGTGTTAAAAAGAATGTTAACAAAAGTGCAAAAGACAAAGTTGATCGTCTTGAGAATCTTAAGAAAACAGATGTTCTTGCAGAATTAAATTCACTACATGATCAAGGAATTGAACTTGTTGAACCAAGTGACTTGTCAGGATCCATTCGTGGCCGACATAATTTATACAGTCATTTAGAACTAACAATTTCACAAGCTGAAGAAACAGTTACAATGCTTACAACTACGCAAGGGTTTATTCGAAAATCGGAAGGATTAAAACCTCTTTTTGAAAAACTCAAAAAACGTGGTGTAACTATTCGTATTGCAGCTCCGTTAAACAAAGATTGTGCTGGCGCAGTTAAAGACTTAGCAGGTATTGCTGAAGTTCGACATACTGAAAAAGTATTAGGCCGATTCACACTTGTTGATGCAAACGAAATTGTGTTTATGATTATGGATGACACACAAGTACATCCAACATACGATGTAGGTATTTGGGTTAACACTCCATTTTTCACACAAGCTATAGAAAATTTATTTGAACTAGCTTGGAATGAAATGAAACCTGCAAAGGATGCATTAAAAATTAAGGCCTAGGTCTTTCTTTTCTTTATTATTTTTTGTTTAGTAAGTTTTTTCTTGTAATGTTTCTCTGACGAGATTTTTGAATATTTCATGTTCTTTATCTGGAGCAACGCTGCGGAATCTTTGAAATAATCTTGTTTCCTCTCTGTTAGGTACAAATAAATGATTACTCGTTCCATATACTCTAGCGTGATGTGAACCAAATTGTTTTACTGTTAAATCTACATATAACTCTAAAGTATCATCCCACGTCGCAACGTGTCCGTGTCCATTATATTTTCCTGTAACTGGTACAAGACCGAGTTCAGATTTAATAACTTTAGCAACGTGAACGCAACATCTGTAAGGATAAATCGGAAATAATTCTTTACCTGCCCTGTCAATAACGTGAAGTGTTCGCGCGTAGGGTAATAAGTCAAGGAGTTCAATTTTTCTCTGTTCAGTTTGTTGATAAGGTTTTACAATCATCTTTTCAACCTTTCACTCTGAGCAAAGTGTGCTTCATATTGCCTTACAAGAGCGACAATACCGCTCACTTGGAACCGAAAGAAAACTTTATTGTGTTCTTTTTGCTCTTGTGTATATCCGGATGCTCTTACATACAGTTCATCTTTTTTAGTAACAAGAATTTCAGGATATTTGTGATCAAACTGTTGTGCTGTCAAACAAATATCTATACCTCTTTGCGGATCATAATTCCAAGCATGCCACTCGTATTTGGGATGTTTAAGACCTTTGCGAGTTGTTATTTTTTCATACCATCCTGCAACTTCTTCTAATTCAGGAATTACGATATGACTCGCACGTGTTGCATGCTGACATTTTCCTTTTGGAAATCTAAGCCCTGTGACTAATTTAGTAGAGTTACGAATAGCAACAAGTGTTGTATAATAAGGTAATGTAGAAGGATCGATAAACAAAGAAAATTACCTCTTTGTTTTTTTAGTGGCTTTTTTTGTAGTTTTCTTGGCAGCTGTTTTTTTCACTGCCTTTTTTACTACTGTTTTCACTACTCTTTTTGTAACTTTCTTCACCACTTTTTTAGTTACAGTTTTTTTCTTAGCTACTACTTTTTTAACAACAGCTTTTTTCTTAACAGGTGCTTTTACTGCAACTTTTTTCTTAATTACAGGTGCAACCTCTTCAGAATGTATTTTACTTTGAACTGGTTTGATTGATTTCTTCTTAAGTTCTTTTTCTAAATCGTTCATTTCAGTTTGAAGTTGATTAATTGTGTGACTGTTGTCTTGTTGAGTAATCATTTCTCCACATTCTGGGCATGAATAGTCAAATGAAATTGCTGTTTCGAAGTCAAGTCGAATACATGAACTTACACAGTGGAAAAAAACAGACTGTTTTTCTCGATGTAATCGATCTTTAAGATTGTCAAGGCGTTTTTCTTTAATTTGCCAGTATAAATGTGCAATATTGTTAGTGTTAAATGTCCAGTAATAGATGTACCACCCTTTTTGTTTGTCTTTTTTACGATTAAAGCTAACTAAATTTGCATTTAACAGACGATAAAGTCGATTTCGAATAGTTTGAATTTCAAGTTCCATCTCTTCAGCGATAACAAACTCAGATGTATTTTCCTTATCAGTAAGATAATCTACAAGGGGCAAAGTATCTTCGCCAGAGACTTGCGTTATTACATATTCCGTGAGTTTTTTTGTCATCTTCATGGTGCGTGAAAGTTATTTAGGGGTTCTGTTCCTTTTAAATGTGATCTTTGTTTGTAAGGGATGTTCTCGTCGCTTTGCGTGTGTTTTTGTGTGCACCACGACGAGACCCTTTATGAGGGGCAATATTTGTAATTACTTTAGAGGGACACTAGTATTTAAATGTTTCGGTGCTGTAGTTACTTAATAGTGAGTACATTAGGACACTTTATACATAAAGTATAATGCCTTTAGATATGGATTATAATTTTAGTATAACTGTAGATGATTTGAATACAATTGTACCTGCATTTCGCCAGGAAAGACGTCCTGCTGTTCGCGCAGTGGCTTTTGGTTTAACGTGTGCCCTTGAAATTATAACAACAAATCCTGACGGAAAACAGAGAGTATTAGAGGATTTGGTTCAAAGACAAAGTTTGTCTCACCCGGTTGCTAGAGGTCACCATCTAAGAAAGTATCTTACTGGAAGCTACAAACCTGAAGAACTATCTGATGTTTTACGTGCATACGTTAAAGAACAATCATAAATCAGCCAAATCAATACCTTTACGCTCAACTAAATCTCGATTAAACCCAAAATTACCTGGCGTTTCATGTAAATCTTCACATAACATGAATTTCCATGGTTTTCTACTAAAACGCACTGCGATGAATGGTTGTGCACCAAATTTACGAGAAAATACAAGAAAATCTGCAATTTGACTCTTAGAAATATATCGCGAGTTACCTTTGACACTTTTACACTCAAAGGAATACACGCTACGTGTGTTTCCTGCCAAGATATCCGTAGAAGGTGTTTGTGTGGCACCACTTGCCGCAACACGTACTGCAGAGAACCCATGGTCTTGTAAGAGGTGTACTAACTCTCTTTCTAATGCAAGTCCTTTGCTTTTTAGTGACATATAGTCATTTTGGCAATATTTGTTTATAAATAAATGGAGCAGGGTTGTCTAGTGAGACAGTATATTACTTTAAAGAACTCATGCGGTGATTCCCCAACAGTTGTTGCTATGCGTCGAGAGGGCTGCATGAATCACCCTCTCTCCTGATCTTACACCAAGGCATGAGTTCTTTTCTTGGTTTTATATAAAAATAAAGGAGAGGCGAAGGTTTATAAGGACAATTTTCACCCTTAGTACACAATGAACACGTTTTTGAAATATGCGCTCCTTGTGGCAATTTTACTTTTGTCTCTTGGTACTCAATTTATTTTTACTGGTGCGCAATATACGGATGAACAATCTTATCTTACATTTCGTCTTATTGATATAACGCAAGATTCTTTTTCTTTCTCATATCAAGATGACTTAAGTTTTCAAGGCAGAGAATTATTTTTGAATCCGCTCTTATACAAATTTTTAGGAATTATGCAACAAGATATGCCTGATCCTATTTTTGCATATATGTACACTGCAATAATGCTCTTAGGTGCAATCGTACTTGTGTTTTTAATATCTGATAAACTCACAAAATATTCTTGGCATGTAATTGGTGCAACACTTCTCGCAGCATTTTTACCCATAACTGCGATTAATATATTCAATACGTTTACACTCATTCCATTATTGCTTGTTGCAATGCTTATAGGCCTATACGTATATGTTCAGTACTTACAAAAAGAAAAGTACGCAGGGTACTTGTATGTCACTTGTATTATTCTTAGTGTTATACATCCATTGATGGTTTTATTTGTATTAGGATTACTTACATACCATGGGCTTGCAACTTTAGAGAAAAAGCGTACACTTCTTGTTGAGAGGGAAGTTTTATTATTTACTATTCTATTTTCATTTGCAGTTAATTACATTATATATTTTCAAGCGTTTAAAGTTCATGGGAGCTCGTTACTGTGGGATATTGTCTCAGTAAGACCATTCATTAACTTTGTAGAGTTTGTTCCTCTCGCGCCAACTATGGGCTTCTTAGTGCTTGCTGCAACAATTTACATAATATATACATCTATAGCACAGCAACAACCCAATTTTTTACTCATAGTAAGCAGTTTCACCATTGTACCGGGTCTGTTAAATATCTTTGGAATACTCTCTGCAGATACAAGTATGATCTTCATAGGATTTTTTGGCTCAATTCTGTGTGTAGCATTTTTTGATATTATACGAACAATACTTTTTGAAACAAAAGCTGCCAAAAAAAGACGAGGGCTTTTAATCACTATAATTATACTTCTTGCTGCAACTCAATTTTTGTTTTTTGCCTACTATGGCACAATTTCAAAATCGGCATCACAAACAACACAAGTTGATGACGCATTAGATTGGATACAAACATATACGGAACCAAATGCAATTATTGTAACACCTATTAAATTTTCACAAAAAACAATGTACAAAACAAACAGGATGACACTTGCAGATACGCAAGTATTAGGACTGGTTGATTATAAAAAAAGAGTTTCAACAATTGAGAAGATATACACAAGTTTGTTTGAATCACAATTACTTGATCTCACAACACAGGCAGGGTTGTATTCTGAACAACCAGGATACATTGTTGTTTTTGCAAATACGCAGTTATGGGAATCAAATGCCCTTAAGACAACATGTATGGACGAAGTGTATAGGCAAGACTCAGTTGCTATCTATAATGTGACATGCCGTGTACTGGAGAAATCAACATGAAGACGGCGATAATTTTTGTAGGGATTCTTGTAACAATACTTGCATTGACTGCGCAATACGTACCGATTCTTACACCTTCAACGTTAGAACTTCTTGATCCTGCAACATACAAAACGCCACTAGAAACACTACTTATTGAAAGCTTAACTTGGGCGATTCCATTTTGGGTATTTACAGCACTATCTTGTGCGTTTTTACTATTTGCAATATACCATACGCTAATTCCGTTAGTTAAACAGAAACGACGTATATTACTCTTTTTGTTTTTTATTATATCACCTGCATTCATTTACGCACATGCAACAGTTTCAACACTTGCAATACAAGTGGGAATATGGTTATTTCTTTTTTCCTTTGTAAGAGAAAAACACTGGTTGATGTATCCATTGAGCGTCTTGATTAGTTTTAATTCCTTTGTAGATTTTTTAATTGTGTTTGCAATTTTTATCGTTCGATTTAATAGTAAAACAATCTATATAATTGGAGCAAATCTTCTCGCATTACTTGCATCTATGTATGTGTACGCGAAACAAGGATTTCTTATCGAACAATACGTATCTTTACATACGCCAATATTACCTATTACATTATTTGGTGCACCGTATGGATTATCGTTAGTATTAGCAATTTTAGGAATAATTGGAGCAATTCTTATGTACAATTCAAAAAACGCACGCCGTTTTTATTTTGGTGCATTCCTAGTTGTTGCAAATTTATTCTTCTTAGAATTCTCATTGGCACTTACACTTATTGTAAGTATTGTTTCAGCAATTCTTTTTGACAATCTACTATCAACACCATGGACCATGCGGTGGAGCAAATATGCGGCAACAAGTCTTATTATCATTATTGTACTCATTGCTGCAATATTCTATACGCAAGGGCTAATGCAAGAAGGTCCGTCTAAGGAGAGATTACTTGCCTATAATGAGATTCCGGCACAATCTGTAGTATTAGCACACCCGGCACTAGCACACGAAATTTCTTATATTAATTTAGTTCCGTTTGTAACTACTGATAAACAACTTGTTGACTATGAACAAAGAATTGAGCTTGCCAAAGTATTATTTAATACAACACATATCGAAGAATTACTCCCATTATTAAAAGAGCAAAAAATATCATACATTGTTGTTACAAAAGATCTGCAGGAAGATTATTGGCCAAGTGACTCTGGGATGAAAGTTGCATTAACAAATAGTGTGTTTGAATTATTGTATACAAACAAAGATGTAACTGTATACCGAGTCGTTTCTTAAGCATTGAATATTTCTATAACAGAAAAGAAAAGCATTACAATACTAATTATGACTGCAAGCACAACATACCCAAACCCACCATATTCTTTAGGTTCGGCACGAATCTTAATAATCTGATGAACACTTGCTATAATGATTAAAGGTGCGATAAAATAATTAATATAGGGTATAAAACTACCTAGACTACAAAGGAAAATAAGTTTAGAATCGGCTTTAGATTTCATATTATAATCGTTGCTCGTTTCCTTGCTTCTTTAACATGAACCACTTCATTGGTTGACCAGTAAGTGATTTGTAGATGCCGATGTTGATGTAGTAGATAACTACAAGGCCAATACTTAATGAGCTTATCATAAGCTTTCCAAAATCTTTTAAGTTATTCTTTGCAATATATGCGCCTGCAAATGATGCTGCAAGTAATCCGCATGTTAGCAAAACATTACGTACTGTTTCATAAATAAATAAAGACCATTGAATTGGTTGTGGCGGATGTGTAGCCACACTTAAAAATCCAAAGATTGTCATAAAAAAGATAAGCGATGTCATTAAGTATCCGCTTGAAAAAATAACAATCATGTTTTTCACTTTAAGTGGTATTTTTCGTGAAAAGAACAATGATGGCCCATGTGTTGTTAGTGCTTTAATTACACCGTAAGCCCAACGCATTTGCTGTTTAAACAGATCTTTTGCTCGTTGAGGTACTTCGCACTCACATTCTAAATTAGGAAGGTACTTGATTGATTTACCCGCCTTTACGAGTCGCATTGTATAATCGATATCCTCAGTTAATGTTCCTGATGTCCATCCGCCTAAGTCTTTAAGTGTTTTAACTTCAACTGCTTCTGCAGATCCACAAAAGTTAATTGTTGGACTGATTCTTTGAACAAATGGTAAAATGATTCTATGAAATGTATTTACGATTCCTGTCCCTTGGGCAGTTACCATATTAACTCTTGGATTAAATACTTTCCAACGCGCCTGTGCACCACCTAATGTTGGGTCGTGCACGAAGGCACTCATAATATGACGTAAAAATGATGATGTTGGTAAAAAGTCAGAGTCAAAGATAACTATATAGTCAGTATCTGTAACTTTTAACATATGATTCAAATTACCTGGTTTAAATCCAATATTTTTTCCTCGGCGCGTTACACGAATTTGTTTGTGTGCTTTTGCAAACGAATCAATCTTAGCCGAAATTTCTTTTTGATTACTATCGTCTCCAATAATAATGTTAAACTTCTCTGAGGGATAATCAAAATCAAGACATCTTCTTGCACAGTTTAATGCTGCAAGTTCATTATATGTTGGAATTTGAATTGTTACTGTTGGTAATTTACTGTTATCTGTAACAATGTGATCTTTTTGCTCTTTAACTCGAAAAATGACATATAATGAAATAACAAAGTAGAGAACTGACCCTAAAAGTGTAATAATAAGAAGGACATCAAATATGTTTGAGAAGCCAATGTGAAAGTAATCCAAAACTGTTCTGCCGTAATTGACATATATAGTTCGAATCGCGTCTATTGCTGGTTGAATAGTTACCATTGTTATTTAATGAAGTATTTTTTATTATTTTTAAGTACACTAACAATGACAATACCGGCCAAAATTAATGTGTATGGAAAGTAAAAAACAATCCCGATAATAGTCTTAAAGTTAATTCTTGCTTTATAAAGTTTTAGTGCATATGCTATGAGTGTAACACTGATAAATCCTGATAGGACTCCAAATATATTTGTATAATTCACGCCCCATTCTGGAATTTTGTATAAAACATACACTGGTCCCCAAAGGGAAAACCATCGAACAAGGTATAAAATAGACTCAATACCGCCAGGCCACCAAAAATGAACCTGATATATAATAAGAGGGATAGAAAGAAACGCATACAGTGTCCACCAGTATTGATTCACAAAGACAAATTTAATTGCAATATTTGATTGATGAGTAAATAACTGCTTATGTTTCTTTAACCCTTGTAATCCGCCTACCCACCATCGTCTTCGTTGTTGAAACAATGCGTAAATAGATGTAGGCACAACTGTATATCCAATAGCATCAGGAACATTAATTGTTTTATATCCTGCTCCTTGAATTGCAAGTGCAATATCCATGTCTTCAGCAAGTGTGTCTTTACTAAAATGTGCAACTTTTTCTAATGCTTCTTTTCTATATGCTGTTACACTTCCAAAAAGCCAAATTCCCGTTTTGAATGTTTTAGAAAATATATATCTGATCAAATTATTGTAGTAATATTCAACTTCTTGAAACCAAGTAATAACATGTGTTGCATTTCGTACATGTGGCATACCACTTACTGCACCTACTGTTTTATCTGCGAAGGGCCGAACAATTGCTGTAATAAATTCTCGCTCTACAACCGTGTCTGCATCAATGTTTACAACAATCTCTTCTTTTGCGTGTTGTATTCCTAAGTTTAAACTATCAGTTTTTCCTTTATGTTTTCCTTTTACAAGAATGATGTTAGGATATAGTTTTTGCAATGTGTGAATTTGTTTAATTGTGCCATCAGTAGACCCATCATCAACAATAATGATATCTAATTGTTCGTATTGAGTATTAATGATACTTTCAATACAACTTACAATGTTTTTTTCTTCATTATATGCAGGGATAACAACCGAAACTGGTGGCTTGTGATTTTTGGTATAAGGATTTTTGAAAAAAAGTGATGTAATAAGCATTCCAAGCTGAAATACTAAAAATGCAAAGAGAATAAAAAAGACGACAGTTCCAAATTGCATAATGATATTCATGAAGAGTATGTGTAAAAGTCACTTTAAAAGCTTATTGTTGACTTTGTTTGAATAACGAATCAACACTTTTGTTTATTTGATCAGCAGGGCAGACTTGTGAGTGTAGATGCGGCTTAATAGACCATTTATTTCCTGTTTTTGTAATGAGAAATATGATAGTAACTTGATTTTTGTTATATGTTGCCCAGTGTTCTTTGAGAATTTTAACATTTTGCAGGATATTTTCACAAATACATACACCTGAAAAGTCTGCAGGCAACTCTTTTTGAATAATTCCTGCCATTTGTTTCTTTTTGAACCAAAACGAATCGTCTTTTTTAACTAAGGTGTCTTTAAGTCGCATAGCATGCTGTTTTAAGAGAAATTCACCTAGTTCCTCAAAATGTGTCATAGGCAATTTGTACCCAGATCTTTTTAAAAACTTTTTTATAGAGTCACGCGATTCTTTTTTATATATGAACATAAGTTCGGTTGACACCTACTATCTTGTAAAAGAATTACATGCTGCATTAGAATCAAGTCGCGTTGATCAAATATATCAGTATGATGTAGATGAATTTCTTATTCGTTTTCATAAACCAGGCGCAGGAAAAGTTGAATTATACATTCGTGTACCTCAAGCTATCTATATGATTAGCAAAAGACCAACTTCTGCTGAGAAACCGCAACATTTTCAAGCATATTTGCGTAAAACCATCAAAGGTATGATTGTTTCAAGTATAACTCAGCTTGGATTCAATAGAGTTATTTCAATCAACTTACAAATTAAAGATGTAAAACTCTCACTTATTATGGAACTTTTTGACAAAGGTGCATTATTTGTAGCAAAAGCAGTTGATGATAAGTATGAAATTGTTCTTCCAAATAAAGTACAACGATGGGCAAATCGTACTATCCAAAAAGGAAGCATCTATACTATTCCTGAGTCTCCATTTCCGCAAGATGTGAATATAGCGGACATTTTTGAAAAAGAAAAAAACACAATAATCTCTAAATGTCTCGCAACAGCATTCGGATTAGGTGGATTTTATGCAAAAATTGTCTGTTCTCGATTAGGATATGATCCTTCAACACCAGTAAATGCTGTTGACGCTAAGAAACTACAAAAAGAATTACAAGCATTATTCTCACATCCAATTGCAGCACATTTACTATCTGATAGAGTTGTTTCATTTAATATCGATGGGAGTGAACCTATTCCAACATTAAGTGCAGGATATGACGCATTACTAACAGAAGGGATAGTTTCACGTACGCAATTAGCAAAACAATCTGTACATGATAAAAAAATTGCAAAGTTACAAGCAATCGTTGACACACAAACTGGAAGTGTACAGAAATTAAAAGATAATATTATTGCGTATCGTGAACTAGGTGAAGCAATTTATGCAAATCAGCATATATTAGAACCTATTATTGGAACATTCCGCGAAGAAAAGAAAAAACATCCTGATAAAGAATTACAAAAAAAACTCTCTGACCTAAACATTGATTCTTACGACGCAAAAGAGAAAACAATTGCGGTGACACTCAAATGAGAAAAGAGTTTCTAAAGCGGTATGAGAAATGGGGATACCCACAACAAACGACTACTACATTACCACGCGTAGTTCGAGTAAACACGCTTGTTGCGACAAAAGCAACTGTCTTAAAAAACAGCGACATGAAATTAAAAGCAATTTCGTTTTTACCTAATGGATTTGTTGCTACGTCTAAAAATAATATTGTTAGTTCTCCCGCATATTTGTATGGGCAAATCTATGTTCAAGAAGCAGCATCACAACTTCCTGCGCTTGTCCTAAATCCAAAAAAAACAGATTCGGTTCTAGATATGTGTGCAGCACCTGGAAGTAAAACAACACAACTAGCTGCTCTTATGGAAAACGAAGGCACGTTAATTGCACTTGATTTACGAGCAAAACGACTAGAGAAATTATGTTTTAATTTAGAACGATGTGGTGTACAAAATACAACTGTTATCAAAAAAGATGCAGAGTATATTGAAGATTTTGACGTATTGTTTGATAAGATACTATTAGACGCTCCTTGTTCTGGAAACTTTGCAGCTGATGCGAACTGGTTTGAAAAAAGACAACTTTCTGACGTGAAAACAAACACAGAAACACAAAAAAAATTAATAGAAGCTGCAATCGAAGTATTAAAGCCAGGAGGAGTTCTGGTTTATTCAACATGTTCTTTAGAGATTGAAGAAAACGAAGAAATTGTTGAATATGCATTAGAAAAATTCCCTGTTTCCTTACAAAAAATTGATATTTCTATAGGCGCTACAGGACTTACTGAGAAAACAAAGCTCTGTAAACGATTATGGCCTACTCAGCATAAAACGCAAGGGTTCTTTATTGCAAAATTTGTGAAAGAATAGTTTCTGTTCACATAACTTTTATATACCTCCTCTCCTGATTTTTAATTATGAAATTAATTATTCTCGCAGCTGGTTATGCAACTCGCCTTTATCCGTTAACAAAAGATAGACCTAAGCCACTTTTGAGTGTTGCAGGTATGCCAATGATTGAACATGTGCTTGAAGCTGTTAATCATGTTGCTATTGACGACATTTATGTTGTAACAAACGAAAAATTTCATACTCACTTTGAAAAATGGGCTCAAGATTTCAAAAAGTCACCTGCTCCAATCACTATTGTTAATGATGGAACTATATCAAACGAAGATCGATTAGGTGCGATTGGTGATACACAACTTGTTATTGAAAAATTCTCAATCACAGACAACATTCTTGTTATCGCAGGTGATAATCTACTAAGTCAATCTTTAGAAAATTTCCATACATTCTGCCAAGAACATACTGGGCCAGTTGTTGGTGCATATGACGTTGGTACGCTTGAACTAGCTAAACAATTTGGTGTTTTAGAGTTAGACTCTGATAAACGAATTGTTGAGTTTGTTGAAAAACCAGAAGTGCCAAAATCTTCACATATTGCTGTTGCAATTTATTATTATCCTAAAGCAAATGTTCCATTAATTAAACACTATTTGAGTGAAGGAAATGATCACGACAAACCAGGAAGTTTGGTTGAATGGATGTATAAAAAAGTTCCATTCTATGCGTGTGAAATTTATGGAGAATGGTACGATATTGGTACTCACTCTGCTTTAGAAGAAGCAAATCAAGTATTTTCTGCAAAAAAAGAGTAACTACATTCTAACGGTAAACTTTATAAACTGCCCGCAGTTCCCTCAAAGTATGGTATCAGGAAAAACTAAAAATCATACTTTTCGAAAGATTTTCGTTCGAACACCAGGTGGACGTGTCACTATTCATAGACGATTACGAAAACCTAGTCGAGCAACATGCCCCGCTACTGGTGAAAAATTACAGGGCGTACAAGCATTGAGACCTGGAAAAATTGGAGCAAAATCTACACGTCGACCTAGTCGAGCGTTCGGAGGAGCTTTAAGTAGTAAAGCATCACGACAAATCCTTGTGGATGTAGCACGTTCATTATAAGGAATACCTCGTATTACAATTGGCTGAACTGATTGCGGCGACGCATCACGGACACTGTAACACAGAGGCAGGTATTTCTGGAGTAATTAAAAATGTTTGAAGTAGGAAGACTATGTTTAAAGATCGCAGGACGCGATTCAAATAAATTTTGTGTAATTGTTGAGGAACTCGAAGATAGATATGTTCTTGTTGATGGGCAAACACGAAGAAAGAAAGTTAACATCGCACATATCGAACCTACGCAAACGGTTTTAGATATTAAAGCAAAAGCATCTCACGAAGACATTGTTGCAATTCTTGCAAAAGAAGACATTGTTGTTGAAAAACGTGGCGCTGTTAAAGTTGCAAAAGCTAGATTAGTAAAGCAAAAAGCTTCAAAAGTTAAACCTGAAGACAAAAAGCCTGCTAAACCTGCAAAAAAAGCTGAACCTAAAAAGGTAGAAGCTACAAAAGTTGAAGCTCCGGCAAAACCTGCTGAAGCGAAAGCTGATAAAAAATAATTCTTACTTTTAGACGATTTTCGTCTTCTTTTTCTTATTACAATAATATATTCTAAATAATCAGTATACTGTGCCTTGAAGTAACATCAGGAAAATGGCTGATTACTTGTTGATCATAGGGATCCACAAGTCCGTCGAAGTTCTTCGAACTTCAAGGTATGCAAGTCGTTTGACGTTAGTACTGCGATCAACGGAGCAGTATGTCTTCGCACAGTAATACGTTCTAGTTCTTAAGAATAAGTCCATAAGCCCAATATATTTAAAAAGCCATTCGTATTTCTATTTATTGCAGACTAGGTCCGGGGGTTAGTCCCCCCCGATAACCGCAAGCGGGCGATATGGCGGTACCGAAATCCTTTGGTGTTTGTATGTGCATTGTGTAAGTCCTTATGGATGCTGTTAACACTTTGTCCTAATTGATCGATAACGTGTCGAACCGAGTCAGGTGGGGAACCAAGCAGCTCTAAGATTGTTTGTTGGTGTTTTTAGGGTTGCAAAGCCGAGGCCTTGTGAGGGTAACTTTACAATGTGTGTGCGGGCTACGAAGGGCCGTCTGCTTTTTTTATTTCTTTAGAATTAATTTGTATTTGTTTTTAACCACGCGTTATCTGTTCCTAACAACTGTTGAATCCGCTTTTTTGTCCGTGACAATTCGAAGTCTGCATTCAACCATCTGTCTTGAAGTCCTCTTTGTAATGCGAGAAGATTCCGATCTACTAAATTTGTAAGGTTTCTTTCTCTGTAATCAGGATACACTTGTGCAACATACGCATTATATTTAATAACAAACAATGGTACGCTCTGTAAAACAGGAGCCAGTCTTGCAACAGCATGTGTGAATAATAAATCAAAAGGATGCACACCTAATTCTTTTTTTGCATCTTTAATTCTTTGATGAGTGCCATCGCTAGGTGCTTGAACATCCGCAATAGTAAATGATTCTGATCCAAGAGGGTAGTATGTTAAACATGCAACTTTTTCCTCTTTCGAGTTAATGAGAACAAGTGCTTCATTTGATGATGTTTGATGATTAAATGTATGTTGCCCAAAACCAAAAGAACTTAATTGTGAGCTATGAATTATTTTTTACTCTCCAACAGGCTGAATAAATCTCATACATCGATCTATTCTTTTTTCTATAGTGGGAGCAGTTTTTGCACTAGCATATGCAAGTGGGCCTGTACAGTGTGTACGATACTTTGAAGCGTAATCAACTTTGTCCATTCAAAAAGAGGAGTTCGAACTGTAACTTAAACCTTTCGAGAACCATTATAAATGAATATGCTAAGAAAATACACATGCGTCACAAAAAACATCTCTTAGATAAGATGAAAGAAAAAGGCTGGGATTCTGATGAACTGTCGTATATGAACGCGGTTTTAGACCATAGTAAGAAATCAAAAAAACATAGAGTGCTTGACGCATTTATACCCTGGTTTGTTTTTTCAGTTATGTTTTTATGTAATGTTGCAATAACATTAGTTTTTGTTCCATTATTTCTTGTGTTAACAAATTGGATTCTTTTTGTTATGTTAGCTTGTTTAGGATTCATATTCGGGCTTTTATTCAAAGTAATTCTTGATGACTTCCGAGCAAATCTTAACGCACATCATGAATATTTGATACTTATTATTATTCCGTTCATGTCACTTATCACAGCATACATTGTGCTAAATGCAACATTATTATACATTCCTACTTTGTTAGTTGAATTACGACATCCGCTAGGCATGGGATTTGTGTATGCGTTATTTTTCACTGCACCTGCACTTGCACAAGTGCTTCACAAATATAGAATTCGCCAGTATAGGGCGTACTAAATCTTTATAAAAGCCGTCGCTTGCCCTTTCTCTAGTATTATGTCAGATATAGTGTAGTGGCTAGCATAGGGGTCTGTGGAACCCCAGGTCTGGGTTCGATTCCCAGTATTTGACCTCTTTTTCTAATAAATAGTGTCATGATGATCTATATCGAGAAAGTATATACTATTCTTATGAATTTCAAAAAGAACAACAAAAGATGATTGAATATGAACTCGTCTAATTCCCTGCATTGTACCACGCAACGGTTTAAATCGAGACGGGTTATGCATTATTTGTTCAACTTTACGATCAAGTGCGTATTTGAATGTCGGGTTTTTATTACCAATCTTTATTAGTTTTTTTACAAATAGTTTTGAAACTTTTTTCTGATACACTAAAAGTTATCAGCAAATGATCCTTTAATTGTTTTAAAGGGACCTTTCCGAATATTTTCCAATTTTTTCGCATATTCTTCGGAAATCTCAGGTTCTTCAATCATTGTTTTCATAAAAAATTCAACCTGCTTGCTCATACTTATCCCGTTTTCCTTACAGTGAGTAGAAAATTTAGTATATGTTTGTTGATCGATATTAAATGATTTAATCGCCACATTATATAATGTTATTTAACTTTATATAAAAGTTACTCTTTTCTTTCTGAAACGTATATAAATAGTAAGTGGGTATTATAGAGTTATGAAAACATCAACACTCATTATTATCGTAGTTGTCGCATTAGTAGTTCTTATACTTCCAGTGTTGCTTTTTATGATAGGGAGCCTAGCATATTTTGGAGCATTGGATCAAACAGATCTTCTTCCTGAGAGATGTGTTGCAGGAGCAACATTTTCGTGCGTAGATAAAGCCACATATGAATCCACTTCTATGGTACAATTAGAAAACAGCGCTCGAACACCCGTAACCGTCACAAATGTTTCAGGCACTAATTGTGGCGCATCTATTGAAGGATTACCAAGAACAATGGAAAGTGGTGAGAAATTTAGAATCAGTTTGGATTGTGGCGGGTTAGTTGAAGATACACTAGAACTCATATATACTCAAACCGGGGGGATTCAAAGATCCGCACCAGTATTAGTATATCTTAAACCAAATTAGTTTTCTTTTTTAGAGAGAACTAATGAAAAAGGTTCTAAATTTTTAATTTTTTGTATACTGCGCGTAGAGTTACTGCTCCGTTGATCGCAGGTTTTACGTCAAGTGGCTTGCACAATCAGCTACTTTTCTGACATTACTACAAGGCGCAGTATACACTATAGTTACTATTTGTGTGAAATGGACAGTAGGAAAACTTTATAAAAGGGCCAGCTCTCCCTGTTAATACAACCGCATAATGTCGAGGCTTACGAAGGTAAACTTGGATAATATGAAATCGCGGACAGTACTACCGTGACATTATGGGAAGCAGTGGCAATTGTTGCCAAGATAGACTTCTCAAATATGTTACGTTCACAAAAATGACAGAACAACCAAAAGTAAAATACATTGTGCGAGTAGCTAATAACGACCTTAACGGGAAGAAGCAACTATACATCGCATTACAGAAGATCAAAGGTATCAATGTATCTTTCGCACACGCAATATGTGCATTACTTAACCTTGACAAACACGCAATTACAGGAGCATTAGATGACGCATCAGTTGCTAAAATCGACGCTTTTCTTAAAGAACCAAAAGGGTTACCTGTTTGGATGCTTAATAGACAACGAGACTATGAAACAAATAAAGATGGTCACTTACTTGCAAGCACTTTAAAATTTACAGTTGAAAATGACGTTAAACGAATGAGTTCAACAAAATCATATGTTGGATTACGTCACGTATGGCACTTGCCGGTACGGGGACAAAGAAATCAGGCGAATCACCGGCCTACGAAGTCTAAGAATGCTAAGGCTGCAAAACGTGGAAAAAAGACGGCGGCTTAGAGGAAAATGGGAGATCCAAGAAAACCAAAAAAAATGTACGATACTCCACGACACCCGTGGCAAAAAGCTCGTATTGACGAAGAAAAGACTATCACTTATGAATTTGGCTTAAAAAATAAAAAAGAAATCCAAAGACATACAACTTTCATCAAAACACTTATTACTCACTTTAAGCGATTGTCTTATCAAGAAACTGCTCAGGCAGAAATTGAAAAAGATCAATTACAAGCAAAAGTTGTCGCATTAGGATTAATCAAAGCAGATGATCCACTTTCAGCAATTTTAGACTTAAAAGTACAAGACATTCTTGCTCGAAGATTACAAACAGTTATTGTTAAGAGAAAATTGGCGCGAAGTACAAAACAAGCACGACAATTTATCACACACAAACATATTGTAGTTAACAATCAAATTATAGATTCACCAAGTTTCTTGGTACCAAAAGCATCAGAAAGTGCAATTTCATTTGTTGTAAAATCTCCTTTATTCCAAGAAGATCATCCAGAACGACATTTGGAACAAAAAGTTGCTGAATTAAAACCAGCAGATGCACCAGCTAAGGAACCAGTTAAAGCTGAAGTTAAAGCAGCTCCAGTAGTTGAAGAAAAAGTTGTAGAAGCTGTTGAAATTAAAGCAGACGCTGCTGAAGTAGAAGCTGAAGTTAAAAAAGTTGAAGCTAAACCTGTAGTAGAAGCGGCTAAACTTGAAGAAGTTGAAGCTAAACCTGTAGCAGAACCAGCTAAACCTGTTGTTGAGGAACCGAAAAAATGAGTGACGAGAAACGAAAACCAATCAAATGGGCAGTAGCACATATCTACTCATCATATAACAATACTATCATCCACGTAACTGATGTAACTGGTACGCAAACACTTGCACTTGCAAGCGGCGGACAAGTTGTAAAGTCACACCGGATGGAATCAAGTCCAACTGCGGCAATGGCTGCAGCTAAAAAAGCATCTGAGATTCTTCTTGAAAAAGGAATCACAGGTTTACATGTGCGAATTAAAGCGCCAGGTGGACATACACAAAATACTAGCCCAGGTCCGGGAGCTCAAGCAGCTGTTCGAGCTATTTCACGGATGGGTTTACGAGTTGGCATCATTGAAGATGTAACACCAATTCCGCATGATCGTTGTAGAAAACGAGGCGGAAAACGAGGGCGACGAGTATAAAATGGAAATCAAAAATGTACACACAGCAGAGAACTTGGCAACATTTACGTTGACAAAAACTACGCCTGCATATGTTAATTCATTACGTAGAGCAGTAATCTCTCTTGTTCCATCACTAGCAATTGAGGATGTACAAATTTATGAAAACAATTCAGCATTATACGATGAAATTGTTGCACTTCGATTAGGATTATTACCACTTACAACTGATTTGAAAAGTTACGAATTACCTGAAAGCTATGATACAACAACATTTACTGCAGCAAGCAGTGTGAAGTTGTCACTTGAAGCACAAGGTCCATGTACAGTAACTGCGGATCAACTTGTAACAAAAGATCCAAAAGTAGTATGTGCATTTCCAAAAATGCCAATTGTATTATTACTAAAAGGACAATCAATCAAACTTGAAGCAACAGCAGTTTTAGGACAAGGAAAAACTCATTACAAATGGGCTCCAGGAACTGCATACTATCAACACGTACCTGTTGTTAACAAAAAAGACGTATTACCAAAAGACTTAGCTGAAAAGAAAAGTCAAGAAGTTTTGGACGAAGACGCAACAACAAAAGAAGACGAATTCATTTTTACAATTGAAAGTTGGGGACAACTTTCACCAAAAGATATTATGGTTGAAGCATTAACTCAACTAAATACTGAACTAAGTAACATCAGCAAACTAGCTGAGGGATTAAAATAAAATGTTAGAACAAAAACACCCACGCTTGAAAGCATTTATCATTGAACTAGAGCAAGCAGCTAAGAAGTCAAAAGCTCCAATTTGGAAGCGAATGGCAGACGAACTATCAAAATCAACTCGTGCACGACGTACAGTTAACATGACAAAATTACAATCTGTTACAAAAGATGGAGACTCCATTATCGTTCCAGGAAAAGTTCTTGCAACAGGAGTACTCACAAAAAAATTAACAGTTGTTACATACGAAATCAGCGAAGCTGCTAAAGTTAAAATTACTGCAGCAGGCGGGAAAGTGGTATTACTTGCTGAAGAAGTACAAAAAAATCCTAAGGGATCAAAATTACGGATTATTGGATAAGAAAATGATTATTATAGACGCTAAAAATTTAATTGCTGGACGACTTGCAACACAAGTCGCTAAGAAAGCACTACATGGTGAAGAAATCGCTATTATTAACGCTGACCTAGCAATTATTGTAGGAGCTAAAAAAACTACACTTGCAAAATTCAAGCAACGAGATGATCGAGGTGTTCCACTTCGAGGTCCATACATTCCAAAAAGACCACATTTCTTATTACGACGAATTATTCGAGGTATGCTTCCATACAAGAAAGATAATGGACGACGAGCATTTGAAAACATCAAATGTTACATTGGCGTTCCTGCAGCTTTTGAAGGAAAAGAAACAGTGGTTCTTGAAACTGCTCATCGAGACACATCTCGAGTATACCAACACCTTACTATTGGACAAATTTCAAAATTCTTAGGTGGTTCACAGTGAAAATAATGCAAACATCCGGAACACGGAAACGATCAGTTGCACGAGCAACAATTAAACCTGGAAAAGGAAGTGTTAAGATTAACAGTATCCCCTTACCATTATTCGAACCAGCGTACTTACGAATGAGAATCAGCGAAGCATTACTTCTAGCTGGCAAAGCTTCAGAAACTGTAGATATTGCAGTTCGTGTAGCAGGCGGCGGAATCAATGGACAAGCTGATGCAACTCGCTTAGCAATTGGCCGAGCAATGGTTGCCTTTAGTAAAGACGATAAAATCAAAACTTCATATTTAGAGTATGACCGAACATTACTTGTTGCCGATGTGCGACGAAAGGAAATGTCAAAGCCAAACTGTCGTGGTAAAGCGCGAAGAAAACGGCAAAAGTCATACCGATAGAGGAATATAGCAAAATGATGACTCCAATTAGATGCCAAAGCTGCGGAAAACCAATCGGACACTTGTGGGCCCAATACGATGAGCGCGCAAAGAAAGGCGAAGATGCACAAAAAGTACTAGATGAATTGGGATTAAATCGATTCTGTTGCCGAACATCCATTATTGGACACGTTAACTTAATCGAAGAAGTTGCTAAGTTCAAGAAGTTCTAAATATTCTTTTACTTTTTTTATAATTCTTTTTCCATTATCAAATCTTAAATAGTTCTCAACTTCAGAAAGTGGTACCCATTGGGCTATTGCTATTTCTTTTTCTTGACGGATTATTTTATCTGTTTCTACAATCGCAAGAAAATAGTACACTGTTTTATCTACTGCTTTTCCAATATGAAATTTACTTACTTCGCAGAATCCTTTAATAATATTTATATCGAGTCCAACTTCTTCTTTTACTTCTCGAATCGCAGTTTGTTGAGGTGTCTCTTCAGCCTGAACTCTCCCCTTTGGGAAACTCCAATTATTTGCACGTTTATCCTTAATAATAAGAATATTTTTTCCGTGAATAATTATAGCACCACAAGATGTTTGTACTTCCATAAATAAACGTATATGCTAATCCTTTTAAATAGGTATAGTCTCCTTTTTCTCATGTTAACATTTATTGGATTAGGACTGTATGATAAGACTGATATTTCAGTTAAAGGCCTTGAAGCTATTAAGCAAGCTGATGTTGTATACGTAGAGCACTACACAGCCGTACTAGGTTGCTCTATTTCTGAATTAGAAGACTTTTATGGTAAAAAGGTAATCGTAGCCGACCGAAATCTTGTTGAGCAAGGTGTCGAAGATACGGTGCTTAGAGACGCTAAAGAAAAAAACGTAGTATTTTGTGTAGTTGGTGATGTTTTTGGTGCAACAACACATAGTGATTTATTCTTACGAGCAAAAAAAGAAGGTATTCGAACTGCTGTTATTCATAACGCATCAATTCTTACTGCTGTTGGCGCAACAGGATTACAATTATATAATTTTGGAAAGACAACGTCATTAGTTTTCTTTGATGACAATTGGAAACCAGAAAATGCATACGATGTATTAAAGCAAAATAAAGAACAAGGGTTACATACAGTAGTGTTACTTGATATCAAAGTTGCTGAACCTTCTAAGGAAGACTTACTTGCTGGACGAGATACTCCACAAAAACCACGGTTTATGACAGTAAATCAAGCCATATCACAATTACTTGAATTAGAATCTATTAGAAAAGAAGGGGTATTTTCAAATGACACTGTTTGTATTGGAGTTGCACGAGTGGGTGCAGCTGATCAAAAAATACAATCTGGATGTGCAAGTGAAGTACAAAAACAAGACTTTGGAACCCCGATGCATTCTTTAGTTGTGCCTGGAAAAATGCATTATCTTGAAGAAGAATTTCTCAAATGAATTTAGCAAGCAGATTTGTACGTGATTTTCAGACTGCTTTTTCCGGCAAGATTCCAAGTGATCCGCTATTTGTAAATGCGACTCAGCCTTCTTTTGGTAAGTTAGATGTGGCTTTGCTTGATGACTTAGGAGTTGATTGCCAAATTGATACTCTTGCATAATGTCTGAGTACAGTTTATCTAAATGTTTCAAAAAGAGGTCCTTTTTCTGGTGTTGGCATTCTTATTGTTGAAGTTCTGTATTTGGAATTTATAGTTCCTGTCCAATGTGGTGACGCTAGTGCTGGATCTCGTTCGTGAGCAATCCAATCAACGGACACTTGATGTTCTGGTGAAAAACTCCATGTGGCTTTTTCGTATGTTCCGTCAACAAGAACATGTCCTTGGATCTGTGGCATATCAAAAACTTCTTTGGCAAGCTGAGTGATCCAATAGTCAGGAACATCTGCTATTCTTGAAGCGCCATGGCAAGTGTGTAAGAATGCAGTGTGTGGTAACATTGCGTGCGTGTACATTAAAGAAACTCTTGTTGAAACTTATTTATATGCTTATTGTAAGTGTGCAGGTAGAAACACTGGTTTCAGATTCACACCTAAAGATGTTAATGTTTTAATTTCTTCTAAATCTTCAACACAAATTTTACCAATGTAAAGCTGACGTATATCGCCGCCTTTTTTTACAAATTGTTTTATTTGAAAATAGCCTTTAAGATATAAAATGTCTTTTGTAAATGCTCCTGGTTTACTTGTATCAAGCAATCCTCGTTTTGCTCGTAACGTTAGAATTTTAGCAGTTTTTGAGGCAAAGAATTTTAGCAAATATTTGTATGTTTCCTTAAACGAGTGTGTCAGTGCATACTCAACAGCAACTACTCGTCCTGCATATGCTCTCATAATAGAACGACTTGAACATCCTGCCATCTCTTCGTTGTATGATGCTAATCCTTCTTCTGTTGCTAAATAATGAGCAGTTCCATGTTGGAATATTTTGTATGGCTGTAAACGCCCATTCTCTGCACGTAGTGCATGTGTTCCTAGTTCGTGTACAATTAATCTCTCAACAAATCGTTTTGTGAACCGTGCTTTTTTCTTAAGAATGAGTGTTCTTGTACTTGGTGAGATAACTGCGCTTGCCATTCGTTGCTGCTTGACAAGTTTCCATTTTAGATTCATTTCTTTAAATGCTTTTTTTAGCATCTTTTCAGCTGATTTTGCGTCTATTTTTTCAGGAGGAACTTCTTTTTCTAGTTCGAGGATTTTGTAAGCTTTTGTTAAAAGTGTTTTACTTGGTTTCCCATATATCTTTATGGATTGTTTTGTGAAATTATCATTTGACCTATCTAATAACATCTTAATTTTAGTTATAAGCTCAATTCTTTTTTTATTAAGAAGTCGTTCAAGCGGTGTGTCTTGTAGTTGTATAACATCAAGTACATGTAAATACTCTTCCCAGACATCTTTGGGATTTTTGTATTCGAATGATGGGTTATGAATCCGTTTTCTTAACGCTTTTTCAATTGCAGTTAGATTTACGGGCGAAATATTGCTTAAAACCACTGTATCTTCAACAGTATGAAAAAAAGTATCAATAGCGAGAAGTCTTTTTTGATTCATTAGTGTGTTTTGGGCAGTCTCCTTAAAAAAGGTGATGTCTTTTTGTCACGTAACCTTTATAAATCGTCTCAGACTTCCTCGAGAGTATAGCCCCGTAGTGTAGCGGCCAATCATTTCGGATTTTGGTTCCGGAGACCTCGGTTCAAATCCGAGCGGGGCTATTTATTATTCTTAGCCGGTATTTGTGAGTATAATTTTTTTAAACAGTTTTGAATATTTTCAAATTTTAGATACTGTAAGCTTTCTTCATAACTACACCATGCAAAACCGCAGTGCTCATGAGAACTAATCGGTTCTTGATTCGTTTCTCCTATAAATACTATGAGTCTTCTTGTATTACCAGAAACTGGACTTACATACTCAAAAAAGTCTGTAAGTGCATTCTCTTTTACATCTTTGAAAAGAACAATTTTTTCTTTTGGGATTTTAATTTCTTCTTCTGCTTCTCTAAAGACAGTCTCTAGGTGTGTTTCTCCATTCTCAACATGTCCACCAACTATATCCCATTCAAATTCTGTCGCTAACTTTAAAATAAGAAATTTCTTAGTTTTAGAATGAATTAATATTAACTTGCAAGATGTTTCAATTTCCATATGATGAGGAATTACTACATATTTAAAAAATTGTAGCTTGAAACATTGTTATATAATTAAAAAGTTATTTAAGGGGATTTCATTTGAGTATTGATATGACTCGAAAGATAATTTTAAATTTAGCAATTAGTCTAGATGGTTTTATTGCTGATTCTGAGGGTAGTTTTGCCTGGATCAAAGGAGATGGTGATACATCTTACGATACTAAGAAAAAGTTCAATTTTGAGGCATTCATGAATACTGTTGATATTGTTGTTATGGGCAAGCTTGCTTTTCTAGATTGTCCAAAAGAAACGTTAGATACGTTTAAAGACAAGGCGATTTATGTTGCAACTAATGGTGAATTAGAGACAGAGTATACTAATGTTAAATTTATCAAAGGAGATATAGTTTCTCAGATAACTACCTTACAAAAAGAAGACGGGAAAGATATATGGTTATTTGGCGGCGCAGGCTTAACTGACTTTTTTATCAAAGCTGATGTTATTGACGAATATGTTATTGGGTATATTCCCATCATCTTGGGAAAAGGTCGACCTTTGTTTTTGAAAGATAATCCTACTTTGGACTTACATTTAGAAGAAGTCACTTCGCAAGAAGGTATTGTTATTATGATATATACGAGAAGATCTTAACTTTTTCTAAACACTTAAATATGAATAAGTTACGCCTACATACATGTTTATTCAAAATCGAAAAGGCCTTAACATCTCAGTTGATGTAACTGTCAACGGTAAAGAAGTAGTTTTCATCATGCATGGTTTGGGTGGGTCAAAAGCACAACTGCAAGTACAAGCATCTGCACAAGCACACCAGGAAAGAGGATATACGACTGTTGTCTTTGACACAACAAATTCTTTTGGTGAAAGTGGTGGAAAGTATGAAGATGCTACGTTAACAAATTATTATCATGATTTACAAGACGTTATTTCTTGGGCAAAAAGTCAACCATGGTATCAAGAACCATTTTCTTTATTAGGACATAGTCTAGGTGGCACTAGCGTTGTATTATTTGCCGAAGAGAATCCGACATTAGTGAAACAACTAATTCCTGTAGCGCCTGTTGTATCTGGTAAAAGAAATATCAGTAAATACTCATCAGAAGTATTAACAGAGTGGGAGAGAACAGGTTTGGCTTATCAAAGGTGAAAGTGATACAAAACCAGGAATGATAAAAAAGTTACCTTGGTCGCATGTGGTTGATAAGTTACCGTATGATCTATTACCTCGTGCAGATAAATTGACTATGCCTGTGTTAATCATAGTTGGTGAAGAAGACACTTCGTGTCCTGTTGCAGATCAAGAAGCGTTGTATGATGTGTTACCGGAATCAAAGAAACTTTTGGTTCTAGAAGGGTTACCACATACATATAAGAAAAAAGAAGATATTGCAAAAGTTAAAAAAGTAATATTTGATTGGTTGGGTGAGGTTAATTAGTTTTATTTAAATACCGAAAACATTTCGACTTTTTGTACTGGATATAATTAAACTTTCTTTAATTCTTACATTTTATGATACACAATCGCTCAAAACATTTAAATACGCAAACTGCACATATTGTAAGTATGGCACAATTAATGACCAAACGAATTCCTGTCTCTGAAGACATGTGGAAACGACTCGGCAAGCTTAAAGAAGCGGGTCAAACATATGATGAACTTCTTGAGAGATTATTACAATCTCATAATCGAAGAGAGCTCGCTGTTAAACTAGATGCTGCGAAAAAAGGAAAAAGTAAGTGGACTAATCTAAATGCTGTTTAGATAGTGTACGGTGTTGTACTTTCTGATGATGTACTTAGATTTCTACGATCAGTATCAATCAAAAGCAAATCTATTTGTAAAAAGAATCTGCGGAAATTAACTTCACCTTATCCGGGCAGAGGAAATGGCGATAAAGAGCGATTAATTATTAGCGGAGAGGATTAATATCGGTTACACATTGGACGATCTTACACTGCTTTTTACATTATTGCTGAAAAAGAAAAATTAGTGAGAGTTGTTGAAATTCTTTCTATTAAAGACGCTCATAAGAAATATGGGTTTAACTAAATCACCTAAGCAATATGTTTTGCAATCTCGGCTGCAAGATCCCCAAATGTTGTTAACTGAGATTCATATTGATCGATATCTTCTTTATGTATAGTTGTATCAAATGCTTTTGTTTTAAGGCTGGCAAGTAACTTTCCAGAAAAGAAACACAGCATCGTACTTCCTACGAACTCTATACGAACATCGCTTTTTAATTTAGCAATATCAAGTAATGTTGTTTGTACAACTGGTGTAATCATTTGCATAGCTGCTTGTTTGTCAACTTTACCTGTATACTTAATGATAAATTTATCATTAAATTGAACCGATTCAACATTAACATCTTTTTTTGAGAAAAAGTTTGTAATTTTGTTTCCTATATTCTCAGGAACAATTTGGATATTTTTTAGTGCCTTTTTTGGTAATTGAAATGCAATAATTGTAAATGGATAATAAGATGTTGAATTGTTCTTCCCACCTGATTTTATAACTTGTGTGTAGAGAGCAGTATAAAAATTCATTTTATTTAATTTTCCCCAGAATTGATCTTCAACTGTTTCATATGTGCCTGTTGGAAGTGTACGAAATGTAGTATTCAAAAGACTTGCTTTGGGTCTTTGATCTTTTGGATCATATAACCACCCATTTTGTTTTGCAATTTGGCCTTTTACCATATCGATAATCATTTTTTTAAGAATAAATAGCAAGCTAAATGGCGAGATAATCATTAATATGGCAACAATCACAAGGGGGCCAAAAAGAAGGAATGGTAGAAACAAAACAAAACCCAAAACACAAAGAATTGTGGACCATTTTTTGAGGTGATCACGCCGAAGGTTTGCAAATTCCCATTCTAATTCTTCTTGTCGGCGTCCGATTTGATTATCATATACATTTGCAGGATCCCATGTAGGTGTAGAATATGTTTCTTTGGATGGTGTAAATGTACCATTAAAAACCCATTTGTTGAAGGCTTTTAATCCTTTGAGTGCTTCTATTTTCGAAACCATTTTTTCTCGTTAATGCCAGCAACTTTTGCAAATAGATTATTCGGAAACACTTGGATTTTTGTGTTATAGAGTGTAACGTTCTCATTATAGATACGTCGAGAAGCTGCAATTTGATTTTCAGTTTGACTTAATTCTTCTTGAAGTTTAATATAATTTTTATTTGCTTTAAGATCTGGATAATTTTCAGCTACACCAAAGATTGTTTTCATTTGTCCGAGTAGTTGTGTGTTAAGTCCAGCTAATACTTGTGCATCTGTTGCTTGTGTCATTTGGGTACGGAGTTTTGCTACATTTTCAAACAATGTTTTTTCATGTTTAGCATATCCTTTTACTGTTTTAATGAGATTCGGAATAAGATCTGATCGTCGCTTAAGTTGAACATCTATTCCTGACCATGAATTCTCAACACCGTTCTTGAGTCTAATTATACCATTGTAGATAGCAATTACCCAAATAACGATAACTGCAAGGATAATAAATATGAATACCATGTGTGATTTTTGTGTGTAAATGAATATAAAGTTATCGTAAACTAATTATTGTGTTGTTACAATATCTTTTTTATCATTGATCCACTTTTGAAGGCCACCATTAAGAATTTCAACACTTTTGTAGCCGAGTGATTTTAAGATAGTTTGCGCACGGATTGCTTCACTTGAAGCATTGTTCCATCCATAAACAACAATTTCTGTATCTTTAGGGATGCTTTTTTGAATATCATCTGCGAAATCGATCTTGCTCACACTAAAATTAACAGCATCTTTGATATGCGTCTGTGCGTACGAATCCGAAGGGAGAACATCAATTATCATGGGTTTTTACCTATATAGTCACAAATACTCCAAGTCTTTTTAAGTGTTTGTGTTTTTGATTTATGGCAACATCTGTAAGTTTAGAAAAGTTAAATAGAAGCTTTTTAGGTTTGATTAGGAAAACAAAAAGTTTAAAAATGGCGTTTTCACTTTTTACAGTATTATTACATATGGAGGTATGCAGTTAAAATGATAGGGAGTTCAACAAAAGCAACAGGATGGCTATTTTTAATATTAGGTGTTTTGCTTGTATTACAGGATTTAGGTAAAACAGAATTGTTTGGTCTAAGCGCAGCAACATTATTCTTTTTGATCGTTGGAATTGCTTTGGCATTCGGATGTTCTGGGTCTTGTTCATCTGGTAAAACAGAAAAAGCAAAACCAGTAGCAGCAAGAAAAGCAGCACCAAAGAAAGTCGCAGCAAAGAAAAAAGCAACTAAAAAGCGAAGATAATTTTTTTATTTTAATGCGTGTAAAATGGCATGCATTCCTTTTTCTATACTACTTATTGGAAAGTTTTCTCCAGGACCATGTGCCTTATTATTCGGTGGCATTAGTCCTAAGAATAAAATTGACTTGGAAATATGATCTGCAAATGTTGAACTTATAGGAATAGATCCGCCAGATGCTATTGTATGTACAACTTGTTGATCAGTTATTTTCTTGACAAACGCTGCAACTAGTGGGTCATTCACATCCACTGCATAAGGTGCAGCACAAGCAGTTATGGTTGTATCTGCAACTGTGATAGGTAATTTTTGATTGGCTACGAGACGAAATGTTAGATGTGTCATTGAAATTTTAGGTTTGAGTTGTACTTCTTGCTTTTCAATTGTGACTGGTAATCCGCATGATTCTAATAATTCTTTCTTTGGCGTTGGGTCTTCTTTTACAAACATGTACCCATTAGGGAAAATTGCAGTTGTTATTTCTTCACATCCATATTGAACGCTGAGTATTTCGTTATCAAGTATATGTGCGATATGAGCTAGTGTTAAACCAGGTTCAATAACTGGACCACCAAATGATCCTGAGTGTAAACAGTGCAAAGGTCCTTTGACAGATATTTTATACGCTTCTCCTGCATATTCTTCAGTTCCACAGATTTGTACAGGTGTGATTGTTGGTCTGTACCATGCGTGTTGGACTGCTGTATACCCTTGTTCTGGTTTGATATTAATTCCTGCTTCTTCAATTTCTGTTTGTGTGATTTTTTCAATCTTTGGATCAATTGGAAGAGGTTCCAATACATCGTCATAGAAGCCATCCAAGAGTACTTTATTTGTACTGGGGTCGTGAAGGTTGTGAATTTGGTTAAGAAGCTCTGTTGGGTTTTCTGCTACCATACGTGAGACTACAATCCCCTTCAAAGTAGATGTAAGTGCAATTTCTCCTGCAATTGGTGTATCAGTATCTGTAATAACAATAAGGTTTGTTTTGAGAAGTTCTTTATTCTCTTCGACAAATGTTTCAAAAGACTCACTTCCATATTCTTCATTACCCTCAATAATAACTTTAATGTTGTAGCTTGAAGTTGTGAGTTTTGAAAGTGCGTACATAACATAGGCAATTTGGCCTTTATTGTCCGCTGCGCCTCTTGCAATAAGTGAGTCTCCCTTGATTACTGGTGTGAAGGGGTCAGTTTCCCAATCACGAACAGGTTGCACATCATAGTGTCCGTAAAAAAGTACTGTTGGGTTATTCGGATTAAATTCTTTTGAAGCAAATACAACATCATTTCTAGCTGTTGGGTGTCTTGTTACTTTGAAATCTATATTTTTGAAATAATCAACAAGAAATTGAGCACAGTTGTCACAATCCTCTTTATGAGATTCATCTGCGCTGATACTAGGAATCTTTAGAAATGGGATAAGAACCGTATCAATAAATGTCTGTGCGTCACTCATGACTTTAAGATAGTAGCTGCTTTTAAAAACCTTACTCAAAAATCCCAGGACTTACATACGTATGTTTGAGAATCTTTTCAGAATAGACTAATTTGTAGTTTGCAATCTTACAATGTGTTCGTAGATCGTTAATGATCTTTTTACCTTCGGGCTTTTCTATAAGTGCAATCAACTCGTACTGCCCAATTGACTTGGTTACTCTAATAACATTTGGATGGATTTTCATATACTCAATAACTTTGTCAATAGCCTGCGGATCATCATAATCTAGTTCTAAGAGTAAATATGATCTTGTTAAATTTAATAATTCAGTATCAATTCCAATAGTGTATCTCCTGATCACTTTTTGCTGTTCTAAGTATTTTTTAATACGTAATATTGCTTTTGGATCAAGCCCACATTTTTCACTCATTGTAGTTATTGGTGTTCTTGGATTTTCCCATAGTAGTTTGAGAACAGCCTTTTCTTTCTCTTTAAGCGCAATAACATCTCGGTCTCCTGCAAGAATTATACCATGATCATTTCGACTTGTTGTAAAGTAGTTTCTAGTGAAAAGGTGTTTTACAATGACTACATACACTTCACTCATACGAATATGTCGTTTAAATGTATGTAAGAATGCTCTATTTTCTTTATTAAATAAGGATAAGTTAGGGACACAGAATTCAACCAGTAAGTCGCTCCCTTCTGTTAATTCTTCAACAAGGCTCGTATAGTGGTGTTTTACTAAATGGTCTTTTATTTGCTTTGTTTTCTCTAACTGCATATAGTTGTAAAATACCATGACTGAAACAAATCCAAATCTTGCCGGATCAATGATAGTTTGAAAACTTGTGAGAATACCTTGATCTTGAAGATGAGAAATACTGTAACTTGCAGCTTGTTGACTAATTCTGATTTTCTTTGCAAGCTGTTTTGTGGTGATTCTGCTATCTAAGCCAAGTTCATAGAGTACTTTGGATGTGTTTTTATTCATAGTAGTATCTGCTTAAAATTGTATAAAAAGAAAAATAAACAAAGAAGTTTAAAAAAGTATTGTTGCAAAATCTCGTCTATGAGATTAATGCAACAAAGTCATCATAATTTCTTGGTTGAACCTTTCGCCCATTATAATAAAATGTGGGTGTTGATCCTACGCCGAACTTAACTGCGCTTTGGTATTGATGTTCAACAATTGCTGCGGCTGCATCATCTGCCATATCAATTTTGAATTGATCAACATTCATTCCTAACTCTTTAGCGTACGAAGCAAAGATTGTTTTTGGACTTCCAAGTGTTCCCCACTCATCTTGTTTTTCGAAAAGTGTGTCATGCATTTCCCAAAACATACCTTGTTTTGCTGCTGCTTCACTTGCGATTGCTGCAATGTTTGCATTTTTATGAATATTTTTTAATGGCAAGTGTCTGTAAATAAATTTAACTTCGTCACTATAGTCTTCTACAAACTGTTTTGCTATCGGATAATATGATCCGCATGCTGGACATTGAAAGTCGCTATATTCTATGAAAACATGCTGTGACTGTTGTGCTCCTTTTACATGGTCAATAGTTGATGGTGTAGTTAATCCGAGTACGGGTAACCCTGTTGTGTCAACTTTTGCTGATTTTAGAAGCAGAATGAAAAAGACAATGATGATAATACCTATGATAGTACCAATTACATATCTACGCGCTGTTCGCATACGGTTACTATTTCGGTGATGTGAGCTTTGTTTCTGCTTTTCTTCGTCTTTGTCAGACTTGTTATTGTGATGTTTTGCCATTTTTTTATCTTGTAGATGGTTTGAGAATCTTTGTATATAAAGCTTACTCTTTATGGTGGGAGTTGTGGCTGAGTCTGCTTAGAAATGATAAATTCAAATAGCTAAGTTCGTTAGTAGTTATAATTCCTCTAATTTCCGAAGTGCGTCTGTATACATTGGTTTGGCAATCGTCTTTGCCTCTTCTAATGTAATACGATCAAACATCCAATCAAATTTATCTTGTATTACCTTTTCCCCCATTACGGGTGCTTTTTCTGAAACAAAGTAAGCGGCATTGGTTTCAAAGAAACTAATACTATCGCAGTCTTTTAGTAGGTTTTGATCATCATCTCCACCAACTTCATGTTTTGATACGAGATGTTTAACTCTGGTGATAAAATTATTATCAACACCTTCTTTTTTTAGAAACTCACCAATTATTCTTGCTCCTTCTTCTTGATGAAAGGTAAGGAACTCTTCATCTCTAAATTCATCTTTCTTTTTTTTGGATACTTGCGGAGTTTCAGGTTTTCTTAAAGCCCTTTCAATATCGTGAGAATATGCTGCTATAATTAAGGCATCGTCTGCGTCTGGTTTTAGAACTTTTATCCAATGAACAGTTCTATCAAAATGTTTGATATTCTTGCCCTTAAAAGCGTCATTGACAAATGTGATTACTTTGTTATACATATAGAATTGAAGTTGGTTGATTCTTAAAAAGTTTATGTAAACTAACTGGGGAGATAAGAAGACAGTGTGAGCCATAATATTTTCTAAACAAGAATAATCTTCTCTCTAATCGCAAATGGTGCTTTGCCTTTTTTGTGGATCTTCATATGATTATCACTAAGAACTTGGGATTTATCAAATTTAAAAGTTTCAATGAAACCCTCAGGTTTTTTGTCAATCCATTTTTCAATTATTCCATAATAAACGACTTTAAAGCTTTTGCGAGTTTCTTTTTCTTCTGACCAGTTACCATCGAGTTTTTGATCAAGCAAGTCAAAAACGATGTGTTCATACCATTGGAATGTTCCCAGTAACTCATCTTTAATATCAATCTTGCGTGCGAGGAGAAATTTTTCAGTTTTAGGCAGGATATAGAATTCTGTCTTAAATCCTTTGTATTCTTTGACATCAACAAGTTTCATATGTATTTGAATGAATAGAAGTTTAAGTGTTTTTTGAAATATAAATGTAAGTAACATCTTCAGTTATTATTGTGGTAGCAAGTTATACTTGTACGTGCACAAATAACCGAAACATTTAAATACATCTGTGCCCATACACACACTATGACCTATGTAGAAACCATAAAGAGAGGAGATAAAGAATATTATTACCTCACAAAGAACATAAGGGTGGATACTAACAAATGGAAGAAGGTACGAGTTTATGTTGGGGATAAGAAACCAAGCAAATTAGATGTTAAGAAGTACGTTTGTGAGATTGAGAAAAGAGTTGAAAAAGAAGGTCTTACAAAATCTGAATATTCTCTTCTTTCAAATGAAGATACGGAGACACTCCAAGATCTAAAAGAAGGTTACAAGGAATGGTTGAAGAAAACTCCTGAAGGCTTAAGAAAAAAACTACATGATGAGTTTGTAATTAGATTTACGTACAACACTAATGCTATTGAAGGAAACAGATTGACTTTACGACAAACTGCTCTTATTCTCAAAGATAAAGTTATTCCCTCTGGAATTAGAACTTCTGATTATCATGAAGCTATTAATGGAAAAGAATGTTTAGAATTTTTTAAATCATATAGTGGAGGTCTAAACAACACCTTTTTGGAAAAAGTTAATGCTATTTTAACAAAAAATACAGATGTTTTTTATAGTGGTCAAATAAGATTTTTTGATGTTACAATAATTGGTTCGAAACATGTACCTCCGAAACATGAAGAAGTCAAGGGTCATCTGTTGAATATGTATAAATGGTATAGTGCCAATAAAAATAAACTTCATCCTTTTGAATTAGCAACAATGATTCATGCAAAGTTAGCATGGATTCATCCATTTGAAGACGGAAATGGAAGATCGGCTCGTGCGATAATGAACTGGCTCTTGATTAAGAAGGAATATCCTATGTTTTTTATTCCGTTTGATAACAGAGAGGACTATTATTTGACTTTAGAAGAAGCAGATAAAGAAAATTATAGAAACTATGTTTCCAAGATGTTAGGATTAGTTATTGACCAAGTTAGAACTTACGGGCACAAAGAAAAGAAAGATTGATTTGTACGGGCACAAAATTCTTTTTACAAAAATTATTGTGAGAAGATCTTTGTTTTGTATATGGCGCTACTAATAAAAAACACCTCACCCCTTAGGATGTTCATGTCCAAATTCTCGTCGCTCTCGCAATTCATCAAGATGTTTAAGCTTCTCTTGAATAAGGGAATTCGGATCTTCATTTAATTTCTCAACTAACGTACTCACATAATGCCCACCTAAGAAGTGAGGCAATATAACATAATCTGCACCTTTCTTATATAATTCAAACGCATCTTCAACTCGCTCTGCAGTTAACATAATAACTCCCTTTTCATTCTGAGCACGCATATTGTCAAGTAATAATGAACTTACTTCAAATTCAGGAATTGTACTAATAAGAAGTTTGATATCTTTGAGGTCGAACTCGCTTATGAATTCAACACTACTCGCATCACCATAAATACATTCTACATTTCGACGACGAAGTCTGTCGATGATTTGTGGATTATGATCAACAACCAAAAATGATTCGTTTTTCTTTTGTAAATCTTCAAGTATTTTGAAACCCATTCGATTTAATCCGAACACAACAACTGCATGTTTTTTACCTTGTAATCCTTGTCGTGCGTCTCGTACATGTCTTCGTTCAAATCGACGAAGTGGTTTTTCAACTAGTTTGTAGATTTCTTCATTGTATTTAATGAAGTATGCACTAACAGTGATCGTGATGAGTGCAACGATGGTGACAAGTGATACTTGTAATGGCCCTAGGAGTCCTAAATTTAATGCTAATAATGCAACAATCATACTAAATTCGCTAATTTGACTTACAATAAGTCCAACAGAAAAGGCGGTTTTTGAGGAGTATCCTACTCCCATAATAATTGCGCCAACAATTATTGGTGTTCCAATAAGAATAAATGCTGATACAACTAATGCGTCAAAAATAACTGGTTGTAATGTTGTCCACACAAGTGCAAATCGCTCTATAAGTCCTAGGTCTACTAATCCAGGAATATGAGGGATAATCTGATATCCTAAGAAAATAAAGAATAATACTAAAAAGAAATCCTGTAATGGTTTTACTCTTGAACTGATTTCATATTGATACTGGGTTCCTGCAAGTGCAACACCTGCAAGCAATGCTCCAACTTCAAGTGTAAATCCTGCTAATTCAAACACAGTTGCAATACCAAAACACCATGCTATGATAAAAATAAACAATAACTCACTGCTTTTTGCCACACGTTCAAGAAGCGGAGGAATAATGTATTTGGATATAAGTACTGTTGCTGTAAGTGCAATTGCACCAAGTATAAGTGTTCGAGCAACAATAGTAAATACTGTCTCTGATCCGATTTTTGATATTGCACTTAAGACCATAAGTAATACAACTGCGACAATATCTTGTACAATTAAGAATCCGAGACTGATTTTCCCATATAATTTGTCCATTTTGTTTGTATCGGAAAGCATTTTTACAATAATAATCGTCGAACTAAATGATATGGCGATTGCAATAATCAATGCCTGTCCTACTTCGAGTCCAAGTGCTGTAAGAATAAATGTACCTAATAAAGATGCAAAGAATATTTGTCCTAATCCTGTAAGTAGACTTACGGGACCGACTTCCTTTATCATATTAAGATTCAAATGCATTCCAACAATGAATAGAAGAAGTGCAATTCCAATATGAGCGAATGATTCATACCCACTTGTGCTCACAAGTATGTTAAGAACTAAAGGCCCAACAAGTAATCCTGTAAGAATATACCCTATAATTAAAGGCTGTTTAAGTCTCTGCATTATGTAGGAAACACCAAAGGCAAGTATGGTTACTAAGCTGAGTTCTACAAAAAACGAGGACATGGTAGTGTTTTGAGTTATTTTATTTATAAAATTAGTTTAACACCAAGTGGTAGTTCAGTTATTAATGTTATTTTATTCAAGATATGTTATAACGTATTCTAAACTTTGTTGATGGAATTTTACTGAAAACCCATCATATTGGAGACTGACATCTGGGTTTATTTCTTTGCTTATTGCGCGTGTACTAAATTGTTGATTAGGGTGTGCTTTCATGAACATTTCAAAATCAGTATCAATTACAAACTCAACATGTTCAAATCCTGTAGCATAAAACTTCTCTTCTTTTGGTGATGGTAATTCTACACACCATATTTCTCTATCCTTGTAGATGATAGGTTTTGTTAATTTGAATGTACTAATTGGTCTTCCTCCAATTTGTTCTTCTGAGAGAAGTTCACCTAACTTACCAAGTTCATTTTTTAATTGTTGATATTGAGATTGTCTTTCAACTCGATAACAGACATGGTCAAGTTCATATGTGGATATATCTATTTTCTCGTCCACTAATTTCAAGAATACGGTATCCAAAAAAGAATGTACATTTCCTAATAATGTTTCAATTGACATTGTAAATAGAATAAAAATAAAAAAAGGAAATTAATCCCAATCCAAATTACCTGCAGTTTGATATTCAGTTACCCGTGTCTCGAAGAAATTTTTCTCCTTAGATAAATCAGTAGACTGGCTCATCCACTGGAATGGATTTTCTGTATTGTATTGTTTAGTAAGTCCAATTCGTTCAAGTCGACGATCTGCGATATACTCTACGTATTTACAGAATTGATCTGCGTTGATACCTAATACTCCTTGCGGACAAGCATCAGTTGCATATTGCTGTTCAAGCACAACTGCTTCTACAATAAGTTTTGTAATTTCGTCTTTAAATGCAGGTGTCCAGATATCAGGATTTTCAGCTTTGATTGTGTTAATTAAATCGCATCCAAATGCTAAGTGTACACTTTCATCTCGCATAATAAATTCGAATTGTTCACCAATACCTACCATTTTGTTTTCACGTTTTAAGGCAAGCATCATTGCAAATCCTGCGTAGAAGAAAATCCCTTCCATTATTACATAGTATCCAATCAAGTCGTGTAAGAATTTTTGAATATTTTCTGAACCTTCAGTTGAAAAGTGAGGGTCAAATACAGACTTTGTAATATTAAGAACAAAATCATCTTTTTCTTTGATTGAAGGAATAGTTTCATACATAGTATAGACTTCATCTGGGTCTAAGGCTAATGTATCACAACAATAAATGAATGTATCTGTGTGAATTGCTTCTTCAAACGCTTGTCGAAGTAAGTACTGTCGGCATTCTGGGTTTGTTACGTGATTGTATACTGCAAGAACAATATTGTTTGCAGTAAGACTCTCGGCAGTTGAGAAGAATCCTAAGTTCCACATAATCATTCGACGCTCTGATTCGGAAAGAACATCTCCTTTCCATTGCTCAACGTCTTTTTGCATTGATACTTCTTCAGGAGTCCAATTGTTTGCAACTCCGCTTTTGTAATGTTCTCGTGCCCACTTGTAAGTCATAGGCAAAATCTTATTTGGATCTGTTTTCGAATTGTTAATAATAGCCATTTTTCTTTTCCTCTATTGACATGCTTCACAATCTGGATCTTCAATTAAACACGCTTTTGGCATAGGTTTCCCTGCAAGTGAACCACTTCCTGCAACAACTTGTACTGTTGGTTTAGATGCTGCTTGCGGAGTTGGAGCTGGCTGTGTTGTTTGTGTGTTTGTATATTCACGTTTTTGTGTGAATCCAAATTTGTTTGCATCTAATGTTGATTTTTCAATTTGTGTTGCTGCAAGTGATCGTAGGTAATACGTTGTTTTTAGTCCCATTTCCCATGCGTACATGTATGTTTCACTAAGTAACGTTCCATTTGTCCCTTTCAAGAATACATTGTGTGATTGACTTTGATCAATCCATTTTGCACGAAGTGCAGTATGTTTGATTGCAATTTTTGCGTCAATGTCAAATGCTTCTTTATATTTTGCTTTTAATATTTCAGGAATTCCTGCTATCATGGAAATGTTTCCATCATAATATTTAAGTTGTTCAAACATTTCATCGTTCCATAAGTTCAATCTTTTTAAGTCTTGAACTAGGTATGAGTTAATGATTGTAAACTCGCCGCTCATATTTGCTTTCACATAGATGTTTTTGTATATTGGTTCAATACAAGGGAAACATCCACTGATTGTTGAAATAGTTGCAGTTGGAGCAATTGCCATCAAATTTGAATTTCTAATACCATGTTGTTTTACCGAACTTCGAACAATTGTCCAATTAAGTCGTTCATCTTTTGGTATTGCGATTGTTTTCCCACGTTCTTTTTCAAGTAAGCTTAACGTATCTAGAGGGAATATTCCTCTGTCCCATTTTGAACCTTTGAATGATTCATATGGTCCTTTTTCTTTTGCTATTTCACTTGATGTAAGGATTGCATGGTAAGAAACTAATTCCATTAATGTATCAGTTAATTGTAACGCTGCTTGTGATTCGAATGGTAAGTTTGTTAAGAAGAATAAATCTTGTAGACCCATAATTCCTAGTCCTACTGGTCGATGTCGCATATTAGAGTTTTGCGCTTCAATTGTTGGATAGTAGTTCAAATCAATAACATTGTCAAGCATACGCATTGCAGTTTTTGTTGTTCTTGCAATAAGTTCTTCATCTAATTTTCCATCTTTTACGTGTCTTGAGAGATTGATTGAACCTAAGTTACATACTGCTGTTTCATCTGCTGATGTATTAAGTGTAATTTCTGTACACAAGTTTGAACTGTGGATAACTCCGCAGTGATCTTGTGGTGATCGAATATTACATGGATCTTTGAATGTAAACCAGGGATGTCCTGTTTCGAATAACATTGATAACATTTTTCTCCAGATTTTTTTAGCTGGAACAACTTTGTGTTTTCGAATTTCTCCATTTTGTGCTTTGATTTCATACGCTGCGTATTTCTCTTCAAATTTTTGTCCGTAGCTTTCGTGTAAGTCTGGTACTTCGTCTGGTGAGAAGAGTGTCCAGTTTTCGTCAGCTTGTACTCGTTTCATAAATAAGTCTGGAATCCAGTTTGCTGTATTCATATCATGAGTTCGTCGACGGTCATCACCTGTGTTTTTACGTAAGTCTAAGAATTCTTCAATATCAAGGTGCCATGTTTCTAAGTATGCACATGTTGCTCCTCGTCGTTTACCACTTCGGTTAATTGCTGCAGTTACATCATTTGCAATTTTTAAGAAAGGAATAACTCCTTGGCTTTCAACACCTGTTGATTTAATCCAAGATCCAGTTGATCGAATGTTTGTCCAATCGTTTCCAATTCCACCGCTCCATTTTGATAACTGTGCGTTATCTGAGTAGCTTTTGAAAATATGTGTTAAGTCATCAGAGACAGTAGTTAAGTAACAGCTACTTAATTGTGGCCGCATTGTTGCTGAATGGAATAATGTTGGTGTTGATGGAACATATCTCATTCTTGAGATAACATCGTAAAATTCAAGTGCCTTTTCTTCTTTATCTTTTTCGTTAAGTGCAAGACCCATAGCAACTCTCATCCAAAATGCTTGTGGTAACTCGATTCTGTCACCTGAAAGTTTCATGAAATATCGCTCGTAGAGTGTTTGGATTCCCATATACTGGAATAAATCATCTCGTTCAAGTTTTAGCCCATAAGACATTTTATCTAAATCATAATCTAGAAGCTCTTTTGTGAAAACGTTTTCTTTTACTCCTCGTTTAATATTGTCTACAAATGTTTCTCGGTAAGAAAAGCCTAACATGTCATTTGTCATAGATTGACCAATAACTTCTTTGTAAAGTCGTTGCATGAATAATCGTGCTGAGATGAATGTGTATGCTGGTTCTTTTTCAATAAATGAATTACATGAAAGAATAAGTGACTTTTCAATGTCAACAGTAGTAATTCCATCATACATAGTATTGATAACTTGTTTGATAACTTGCTCTACGTTAACTTCGTCTTCGTACCCTTTGCTAACTCGACGCATAGTATCTTGAATTTTCTTTAGATCAAAGAGAACTTTTCGACCATCTTGCTTTTGGATGACTAATTTTCCAAGCATAGATTTTTCGACATTTACTTTTTGTGTTTCTTCACGTTCTCTAATTCTTTCGGCTCGGTATAATATATATGCTTTTGAGATTTCGTATAGTCCACGTTTAACTAGGTGCTTTTCTATGATATCTTGGATATTTTCAACATTAGGGTACATATCAGTGAATCGATTTTCCACTTCTGTACTTATGTCTATTACAAGATCATCAAGTAAGGTTTTTTCAATTGTTGCTTTGGAAGCTCTAACTGCTTTTGAGATTGCGTTGTTAAGTCGACTCTCTTCAAATGCGACAACGTCGCCATTTCTTTTGATTACATACATCTTAGCCATTTTTTCACCTAGAATTTTTTTACAATCTAATTTCCTCTCGTTTGCTTTATATAATTTATGATAATCCAGAATATACAATACACAACATTTTGTGTCACTGGGGGGTGCGGAACACAACATCTTGTGGTTTTTGGAAAAACTCACTTTTCTTGTTTTTTGCGATATTTGCTAAAACAATGTAATCAGTTTAGAATATTTTTGTCTAATCTACTATGTTTATTTGGTGCTTCATAGTTAATAAGGACATTTAGAATATATGTTATAAAAATTACACATACGTATGCCTTGAAGTTCGATTAGAAAATTTGCCGATTGTTTGTAGGCGAATTTTTGTTTAGTTCCCACCGGGAAGCTGGGAAAAAATCTTCGCATACGTGAGAGATATTTACCTCATTTACAATGCTTTCTTAAAATCTTCAATAACTTGCACAGGTGTTGGATCAATACCTGCTGCTAATGCACAATAATAAGATACCCAATCTGCGAGATAACTTGCTGAGAATAACTCACACAGTGTTTCTTCACCACGTATTGTCATTTCAAGACATTGATTTCCGCTTTTTTTGATTGCAATTTTAAGTGCGTCCATTCTTTGTTTGATTTGCGGATGGTCATTTGCACTTTTGAGGATGATTGTGTAGTAGTGGTTATTTGCCGTCTGATATGCTGCTAACTCATTATGTGCAACTTCAGGAACAACATTACAAAATGCCATTCTCTTTGCATTTTCATTAAAACTGATTTTCCATTTGTAACCAACAAAGCTATATTTAGGAGATGTATAGATAATTGGTGTCTTGTTTCCAATCTTTTCAGCGAGTTGTTTTGCTAAATCATCGTATGTATCTTTGTTTAGTACACTTTTAACTTGCTCAATTGCTTTGTCTTGCTTTTGGATGATTCCCGTATTTTGTAATACACCAATCATTGCAAAGAACATATGAGTTAACGCCATTCGAGGTTGTTCCCCTGTTGGGATTTTGATATAAGGACTTTTATACATAGGAGCAAGTATTTCTAATTTTCCACCGCTACTGATAACAATAGTTTGGATTCCTGTCCGTCCGATTTTTCTATAGATATCAACAGTTTCTGCTGTATTTCCACTATAACTAATTATGAACACAAGTGATTCTTTAGTAATGAACTCTTGCATTGCAAATTCTTGTACCACATAGACTGGGATGTTTTTGATATAATTCTGTAATAATCGTCCAGGTAAGCCGCTGCCACCCATTCCTACTATTACGATGTTTTTGAACTCGCCATGACCTTTCTTTTCAAATGAAAGTTCAATTCCTTCTTCAACTTGTTCGTGAACTGATCTGAGAATTTCTTTGAAGTTACTTTTGTCCATAGTAGTGTCAAATTCCATGTTTTTAAGAAACAAGTTCTTGTTTAAAAACCTATTGTGTTAGGTTTAAAAGCAACTGCGATTTCCCTTTTAGATATGAAAATAGTTCCTTATGCACGTCCTATGAAACGAGCCACTGTGAGTTACAGTGGTAGACTACTTCCTTTCAAAATTCGAGAAGATAAACTATTACGTGCATATGAGCTTGGAAATTATGCGATTCCTTCATCTGCCGCATGCATTCTTCTTCATCGATTAATAGATCGCGTTGACACTTCTAATATACCTGGAGAAAACAGAATAGTGATAGGGAATGGAAGTGAACAGTCCGCTGTAGACGCGATAGCTAAGTCATTAGAAGCAACTCCTGTATACTCAACTGTAGATGGCGGAGTAAGTGATCCTGAAGTTTTACTGAATGCGAGATTTACGTTTGTGTTTTCTTTATTCGGGACATCTGTTGTTAATTTTGGAAAAGATCCTCAGAAAAAGTTAGGTCAAGAGTTAGCATTATATAATTTTGAAGATCCTGTTGATACAAGGTCAAACACCTTTCAATATGCAGTTAGAGTTGGGATAAAAGAAACACTTTCTCATATTACTGGATACAATTCTGTTTTAGAGTGGGAAGTCGATCAACTGAGAACACATCCTGCGCATATCATCACACAAATTGAAAGTCCTATAGTAGCAAATATTTTTTGTAATAGATATAGTTCGTTGATTAATGACTTAGGTATGTCTGACTTGTATAGTAGGGCATTTTTAGATAGGAACTGTACTGAAAATGATATTGCTTCTTTACTTAAAAAAGAACCGCCTGAAGAACCAATTGAATGGTCTTTCCCGGCATAATTACGATCTGTTATGATAGGTTTAAATACATTGTATCATTCCCTCTAATAAATTGGACATTACTGACGTATTAAGAAAATCATTACTTGTAACTACTGCTCCTGGAGTTCGCCCTAATGGTGAACTATTTCCTATTTGTATTGATGATAAGTATTTACTTGGCGATTCTTTATCTGCTGAAGAAACAAAAGCCATAGAGGAACCAGACTTTTTGGATGTATTAGTAAAAAATGAAAGATATCACGCTATTCAATTGGAACTCATTAGAGCAGCTGAAAATTTTCCAACTGAGTCTTCTTTTTTTGTTGATGAGGATAATTTACTTTTTGGACTTTTATTACATGCTCATTTTAATAGACCATTACAAATAGGATATGATGATTGTTTCAAGACATATAATCCTTCCAATCATCCAACAACATCTCAGTCACCTGTCATAGGAGTACAAATATTCCAAGATGAACAACAGCCATTAGTACAAGGGCTGTACCACGATGCTGATGCTAAGATTGAATTAGCGGGAAGGATATCTTTATTTTCAGCAGAAGATTTATCTGAGAAAAGAGCTTCAGCATTTCCTATTACAAACGATCTTGTTACACAACTTGTTCGAGAACAACATGGTATGACTCTCTCACAATACCGAAAAATGATTTTTAAAAGGTTCGCACCATCATTTACACGAAAGTCTTTATCTAGATGTAAAAAAAGTGAAGCTAATAACTTTCTAGAACGATATGAATCAGAAATCCGTGCTGCAAAAGCAGGAGAAACAATTGTAAGCCGTCTCAGAACAACTGGACATGAATCATATAATTTTGCACGATCATTATTACTAGAATCTCGTTCTTTTGGTGCATAAGCTTCTAGAAGTCAGTAAGTGATACTTGTCTAACTTGTTTTGGCATAACATTCCATTCTGGACAAAGTGACTTATACGAACACCAGTTACATAATTGAGTTTTAGTAGAAGGATAATGCGTGGTATCTTCAATTGTTGCAATAATACGAACAGTGTCGTCTTCAAGTGTAGTAAGCTCATCATCACTTCGAGTTGAAACCATTTGTGTATTGTGCGCTAAAAAATCCCAAACCAGTTTCACATCAGTACATTCAGGGTATCGTTTCTTGACCCAAATTGAATACAAAGCTAACTGTCGATCTTTATCAACTTCATCTTGTGTTTTGAGTGCATTATTTGTTTTATAATCACACACATAATATGTTGTGTCTTTCTTTGCAAGTTTGTCAATACGCACATAATATTTATTTCCGTCTTTTAATTCAAGTCGATCGTTTGTTTCTAATCCTAAGATTTCAAGCTGATCAAATGGATGATAAGATTCATAGTATTGTGTGAGGAATAGTCTGCCTTTGATTACGTATTCTTCTTTTGTGCCTCTATTAATAACGATGTCATCAGTCCACTGCTTCCATAAGAACACATATTTTTCAATTAAAGCTTCTTTTGTTGGGATACCTATATGAGCAATCTGTTCAAAAAGCCAGTGTAATGCCTGGTGCACAATATCACCTAAGAATAGTTCAACTGTAGAAGGAAGATCAACGCGAATTCTATCAACGTATTGAAATTTGTATTTGAGTTTACATTGTTTGAATGTTTCAATTCTTGAATGTGAATAAACTGCCATTTTTTGTTTTTAATAAAATAAAAAAAGAAAATTACTTTTTATCGTAATTTTTTAAACAATTTTTAACTTGATTTACTTCTAGGAAGTTTGTTGATCCTGATTCGTGTTCTGGAGTTCGTCCAAGAATAACAACAGTATCATCTAATTCTAGTTTTTTATCATCAACAAGTGCTTGTAGACTTTTACAGACAAGTTCTTCGACATGTTTGACTTCTTCAATCATAGATGCTCGAACATTGTACGCTAGTCCTAATTCTCGCATAACTCCTGAGTCTGTACATTGCGCATAGATTGGTATCTTTGGTCGAAATGTTCCTAACATTCTTGCAGTAATACCTGTTACAGATGGAACAATAATTGCTTTTGCTCCTAATTCTTGAGATGCTGAAATAGCTGCTTTAACTAATACTCCTCGTGAATCACTTGCTTTAGTTTCCATTGCGTGATATTTAAATTCAGGTTTCTTTTCTTCGATTGTTTGTGCAATTGAAGCCATTGTTGCAACAGATTCTTCTGGGAAGTCTCCGCTTGCAGTTTCTCCTGATAACATCAGACACCCAGTACCATCAAGTACTGCATTTGCCACATCACTTACTTCCGCTCGTGTTGGCCGAGGGTTGTTACACATACTTTCAAGCATTTGTGTTGCTGTGATAACCATTTTATTCTTTCGAATACACTTTTTGATCATCATTTTTTGAATAGTAGGAACTTCAGCTGCCGGTATTTCAACACCTAAGTCACCACGTGCAATCATAACTCCGTCACAATGTTCAAGAATTTCATCTAGATTATCAACACCCATTTGACTTTCAATTTTTGAGATTAATTTAATAGGGCTTTTATGTTCATCTAGAATTTTTTGAATTTGTTGTAGATCACTTGCATGTTGAACAAATGAATGTGCAATAAAGTCGATTTTCTCATCAATTGCAAGTTTAATGAATTCTTTATCTTTTTCTGTAAGAACAATTAAGTTTAAGTCAACATTTGGAATGTTTACACTTTTTTTGTTTTTGATTGTTCCTTCATTATCAACAACTGCAATTAATGAGTCTTCTGTAATTTTTTTAACAGTAAATTGAATATATCCGTCATCTACAAGAATATTTGCTCCAACTGGAACTTCTTTTGCAATATTTGGGAAATTCACATAGATTGTTTTTTCATCACTTGTTACGTTTGTATCGTCTGTTCCTTTAAATGCAACTTCTGCACCTGTCGGATAAGTAACTTCTTTTTCATATCCAAGTGTTCGTACTTCTGGACCTTTTGTGTCCATAAGAATTGGAATTTTATCACTAACCGCTCTTGTATTTTGAACAACTTTCAAAATACCTTCGCGGTCTTGGTGTGCAGTGTTCATTCGAACACAATCTAGGCCATTATCGTATAATTTTTGTAAAAATTCCTTGCTACACCGTCTATCTGAAATGGTTGCAACAATTTTAGTTCGTTTATCTCTTAAGTTCATGTTTTCACATAAAAGGTGAGTTTAAGTCGACTTATAAAGCTTCTCGTGGAGAAATCAAGGATTTTGCGGGGTATTTTGAGTTACAGATTGCACAATATTTTGCGTTTCTATGATAATCTGTTGGGCTTCTTTAAACTGCTCATTTTGTGCAAAGTTCTGTGCCTGTGTAAGCTGCGAATAGAGCCGATTTGTCTCATTTTGATCAGGCATACCAGTTAACTCATTGGTTACTACTTGCATTTCTTGATTTAATTGATCGATAATTTTTTGTGTTAGTGTTTCTTTTTGTTAAGTACTTCTCCTACTATAGGCACAAAACTCTTACCGAAATTTGCTGCTTCTAGTGCAACAACAACACCTGTTATTTTTCTTTCTTTAAGCATAATAATGACACTTGCAATCCAGTCACCTATATCAAATTCGAAGCCTCCTCCTACAAATATATCTAAAAATGAAAGAAGCCCGTCTACAAAATAATCCTAGAAGAGACCTGCTAAATATTTCCTTGCTGCAAATGCAACTATAACAAATACAATCGCTGCTACAATAAGAAGTATAAGCCACGTTTTCATAAGGTTTATTTTGGTTAACTTTGTTTAAAAACTTGAGCGTTTTATTGATATTTTGAGAATTCTTGTTCTTTTTTTAGTACTGTTGGAATTGTATCATGAATATTGTTCACAATTACAGGGACATGTTTATCAAAAAACGGTAGCTGTTCTAGTGGTGACATAAAGAGTGTTTGCGGGTATGCGTCATCCAGATCTTGTACGAGAACCTTTTTTCCAGTTGCAAGTTCGTTGTAGAGCACACTTGCTTTGTTATAGTGTTCTCTGATGTAGCGTTGATGAACAGGCGACATACAAATAATAATACTTGCAGTATCACAGAGTTGTTGAGAAATGTGTTTTGACTTATGTGTAAACTCTCCTACATACTTTTTGAGTTCATCCATAGTTGTTTTGTTTGGATAATTTTTGTGTTCACTTGTTCCTGCTGAGTCTATTGTTAAGTTAAGATTGTTATCTTTACAGCATTTTTTTGCAAGTTTTTCTGCAGACATACTTCGAAATACATTTCCTGAGCAGACGAATAGGATGTTCATAGTATAACTATAAAAAATATTGTTTATAAAAATGATTCTTCTCATAAACTTTATCATGGTGTTCATAATCGATAAAATGTATTACGTTAGATTTATCCCTGAACAAAATAATGAATGATTTATTCACATGAACGCGTTTAAACTTTTTCAACTCATATTTTAAATTTTTATAGTGGTTAATATCTTTGCAAAGAAGAATTTCTTTAATTTTCAAATAGACAGTATTTCTTTCTTTTCCTTTTAGCCTTGATATCTTTTTTGCAAATAAGGCACTATTTTTGAACTCTCTCATGTTTTAATTTTTCTAATTGTTTGAGAGATTCTTTTTTACTATAATATGTGTTTGCTTCTTTACTCCGCAAGATTTTCGAGTATTCTGGTTTTACATCTAATTCATCAAATATTTTTTCCCTTAAAGCTTCGCGAATAAGTTCTTGAACACTCATATAGCCTTTAAGATTTGCATACTCTTGGGCGAGCAAGAAAAAATTGTCTTGAAATTTTAAATTAAGTTGAGTTGTCATATAGCTAAAGATATCTTTAGCTATTTATATATTTTATTGATTCTTATACAAAAACTATATAGGTGTTGTCTGTGTATGCTCTTTTATGAACAAGGAATTGCTTTTAAAAAAAGCTCAAGCTGTCTGTGCAAAGGACG
>JBLINR010000002.1:0-36655 GCA_047639395.1 Candidatus Woesearchaeota archaeon
TTATTATGAAGTACCTCCACAAACTTTATTGTGAATTTCTATAAGCATTTTTTCTCCAGTGAGAGAATCTGATAGCAGTTTCTTTCTTAACCAAGTATTGATTGAAGAAAAACCATCTGATTTCATCTTGTTGAGAACTCTTTGTTTCTCATACGATGTCAATCTAATTTGGAGAGTTTCAGTTCTATCCATTTTGTGCATCCTGAAGAAGTGCTCTTCTTATGTATCCTGACACACTTCTTTTGTCTTTTTTGGCTTGATCAGAAATTAATTTTGATTCTTCAGAAGTCACCAAAGTTTGTAACCTTGTAGTTTTTAGTTCCATGTTGATTATAATGTACTATTTTTGGCTTAAAGGATTGCACATTGCAAGAATTAAATGCAAACAACGGTAAATAATTGCACAGTGCAAAGAAGAACATTTAAATAAAACCTACTCATTCTTACTATGTATGAAAGAGCTTGAAGTTATTCGTTCAGTGAATAAAACTGCAAACAGATTGTATCCCTTAAACATTCCAAAAGAAATTGTTTATGGATTGGGTTGGGATGATGATGCGAATGCTTCAGCAAAAATTACAGTAAAACTCACTCCTAAGCCAGAAGAAGGAGGATTCTTTGTAGAAGCATTAGAACGCAATCCAGTATCACAACTAAGATACATTTATTCTGTCACTGAATTGAAGAAAAAAGGTCTTAAACGATCGTATGACAATAATGAACTGAAAAGAGATAAAATTGTCAATAGAGTTCAGAGGATGCAAAATCCTCCTGAAGAATTCAAAAAAAATAAGAGATTCATGAAGCTATGGCAAAAATACGACAAGAATCGAAAGGAGCTTCAGGAACAACATACAAAATTTATGTCCAGAAATGAAAAGAGATACAACCTGATTGAGAACTTATCACACGAAATGGCTGTTGTAATGGAAGAGGATTGGAAAAAATGAAAATTAAAATTGAAGAAATCCGTAAAATCTGCATGAAGATTCTATCAAATTTAGATGTTAAAGAAAGCCAAGCAAACATAGTTCTTGAAGAATACTTATTTGGAGAGTTATCAGGAAAAAAGTCACATGGTTTAAGTGCATTTCTTTCAATAGTGGATAAGAAAGAAGCGTTTAATAATAAATGGAAAATCGAAACAGATGGTCCTGGTTTTGCTCTGATAAATGGAAATGCTTGTGTGGGTCAACTCCTTGGAGATTTTGCAATGAACCTTGCAGTTGACAAAGCAAAGAATCAAGGCATTGCGATGGTCGGAATGTATAACATGCATTCGTATCCCATTCCTGGTTACTATGCTATGAAAGCTCAAAAAAGAGGTATGATTGGTGTAGTTATTGATAATGCACGTTCCCGTGTCGCTCCATTTGGAGGTATTGACCCGAAACTTGGAACAAATCCAATTGGCTTGGCGATTCCTTCTTCAGATTTTGTATTGGACATGGCAACAGCTGAAAGAGCCATGGGTGAAGTACGTCTTGCAAAAAAGTTACAGACAGACCTTCCTGAAGGCATGGCAATGGATAAAGAAGGTAATGACATAACTGACCCTGAAAAATTCCATGCATTGCATCCTTTCGGAGGTTACAAGGGTTATGGATTGAACTTGGCAATTGAAATTCTTGCAGGTGCATTGGTAAATGCAAAGATGGGAAGTAAAATCCAGTCAGGTCTTGATAGAGGATTTTTATTTATAGCAATCAATCCTGAAGTTTTTGTTTCAAAAGAGACATTTGCTGAACAAACAAATGAGCTTGTTGGAGAAGTTAAAAGTTCAAAGCTGAAAAATAATGATAATCCAATTCGAATCCCTGGAGAAAAAGCACATAATAATTACACAAAAGCAACTGATGAAGGAGAAATTGAGCTGGATGACATTGTATTTGACAATCTGAAAGCACTGCTTGAGGAATCCAATAACTCGTAAACCCTCGACTCAAAGAGACGGGAATACACATCAGAGCAGTAACTGATTTAAAGAAGTTCGAGTTTATTACACCAATGACGCCTTTACAATAATAGTTATTGGCGTCGAGCAAAAATTAACAAAAGATGCATAAAAACGCATGCTTTTGAAGGTTGCAAAACCTGGCAGAGAAAGAAAAAGTGTTTCCGATGAAACCGCAAGATTTGCGGGTTTAACGGCGTATACAATAAAAACAAGTATCACTTTCGTAAGGTATGTTTTTCGAAATTTTACTTGCTATTTTATTTGGTATACTTAGCGGGGTTTTTACAGGCCTTATCCCTGGACTTCATATTAATCTAGTTGCAATCATTGCAATCACTCTTCCTTACGATCCAATACTGTTAACAATCTTCATCATAGCAATGTCAATAACACACACATTCTTAGATTGTATTCCTGGAATATTTCTAGGCGCACCAGATCCAAGTCTAGCAATCACTGCTTTACCTGCACATAAATTATTACATAAAGGACAAGGATACCAAGCGGCAGTTGATATGCTGGATGGAAGCTTCTTAGGATTGGTAGTAAGCACATTACTAGCACCGGTACTATACGTAATAGTAATTAAAATTCAACCACTATTACAACCAATCATAGGATACATTCTATTAGCATTAATCTTAATACTAATCTGGCAAGAACGAGATCCTAAGAAAGCTATTATTTATTTCCTTCTAAGTGGGATTTTAGGAATACTCACTCTCTCAATGGATCAATTCGAACAACCTTTACTTCCATTGCTTTCAGGATTATTTGGTGTCTCGCTATTATTAGAAAGTCTGCAAACCAATACGAAGATACCAAAGCAAGAAACTACTACAAAAAAACTAAAAAACAAAACAAAACCATTAGCTGCTAGTATTTTTATAGGATTTTTCGCAGCATTTCTCCCAGGGTTTGGTGCAAGTCAAGCAAGTATCTTTGCCGCAAAAGTAACGAAAGAAAACACACCTAGATTATTCTTATTTGCAAATGGGGCAATTAATACGATAGCTATGGCACTTTCCTTAGTTACACTCCTAGCAATCGGAAAAGCAAGAAATGGCTCTGTTGTTGCAATTCAAGAAATAACAGAATTAACAATAAAAAATGCAACACTACTCGTTGCAATTATACTAGTAGTTGCAACTTTGGCATATTTGTTAGGAAACGCACTAGCAAAACAAGCTGCGAATTATATAACAAAATTACCTTACAAACAAACAGTAATCAGTGTTATCCTGGTAATCACAGCAGCAGTAGTTTATTTTGACGCATATTTAGGGTTCTTACTATTACTAACTGCGACAGCATTAGGATGGCTTGCACAGAAACATGGCGTGGCTAAACATTATTTGTTAGGCTGTTTACTTTTACCTGTTTTACTTTTCTTTTTATAGAAAGGATCTTCTTTTAATGCAAAAATAGATGTTAAATCAATAAGATATGCTAAGAACACAGTCATCCATTTCATATTATGGTATAAGTAATAATATATCTTTGAATTTCTAAACGTGAGTAATTCAACAAATTTATTTTGTCTTCGTAATGCGCGCACTCTTTTTTCTCTAGATTTTGAAAACATGGTTAGATCTTTTTGTAGATCAAAATCTTCTTTGTTAAGATGCATAGCTAAATGGTGTGCGTCTTCAATGGCAAGAGATGTTCCGTATCCTTGAGTTGGAGTCATTGCATGTTGTGCATCACCGATTAATACTATTCGATTATTAAACCACGATTCTGTGTATAAATACCCTGTTTTTGTGATTAGTGATGTATCATATGCTTTCTTAAGTTTTTTCATATCAAATTTGTAATGTCGATAGTATTGTCTTAGATCAAAGTAACTGTCTTTTTCTCCTAGACGCTCATAAACTAACCCTATTGGTTTTTTCTTGAGTGGAAGATACATAAGAAGTGAGTTTCGTGTTATAACAAGTTGAAATTTATTTGAATGGTTTGGCATCCAGAGGTATCGTAAGTTAAATGGGAATTCATCATAATGAGAAACAAAGAACTTTTTTCTTAAAGGGGAATGAACACCTTCTGATCCAACAACAAGCTCAAAAGTGTCTGTTTTTTTATTAGAAAAAGTGACTTTGACACTTTTCTTGTTGTTTCTTATTTTAGAAATAGTTATCCCTTTATTGATTTTAATATTTTTAGACAGCTTCTTTCTTAATAACTTATGGAGATCCCCTCGTGTGATTGACGTTATAGTATGATTCTTTTTAACATCGAATAATGTATTATGGTGTTGTTTAACAATCGTCTCTCCGTTATTATTAAGGTAATATTTTAAGTTGATATTCTCAGAGTACTTGTGAAAATCATGCATACTGAGAACGTTTTTCATTATTTCTTTACCTTCATCAAGAAAATAAAGACCATATCCCATTGTTTTGAACTTTTTCTGTCTCTCAATAATTGTTACTTGGTGTTTTTTTGTATCCAGAAAATTACCTAGAGTTAAACCTGCGGGTCCTGCTCCAACAATGAGTATTTTCATGATCTTATTTTAGCTCTAAACGCTTATAAATGTTTAGCAAGTATAATACGCTTCTGTTTTTGGATCTGTAGATATATGAGTATGGTATAAATATATGTAGTATTTTATGCACATAAAACTTAGATACGAGTAACAATTAAAATCGTTCATAAAGTACATACTCATATTTGCACTCTTACTTATAGCTGCTTGTTCGTCACCTAGTTCACAAGATATCTTGGATCAAGAACAAAAGTTACAAAAAAGTATGCTAGTTGATTATTTTGTTGAAAAAGAAGGGATATATATTGACAACTCTCAGTTGCAGTTAAAGGAGAAAAAAACAAAATGGATGTGAGATTCCTAAATCCGACTAGGGATGGTTCCAAATTAAAGATAAATATTCTCACAGATGCAAACAAAAATGCTGATTTAGACACATCTGATATCTTATTCACATACCCTGACACGTTATACTATGCTAATCAAATTGAACCTGTGGAGCTAGAAGTTGAATTAAAAGACTCTGCAACAGAATATGACAAGGCTATTGTCTATATTTTAGAGATCCATCATGAGCAAGGTAGAGTATATCAGACTACTTTTGGCGTCGTTTCGACACAAAGATAACCACAAAGTATAAAAAGCCACCCAGGCTCTTTTATCTATATGGATAAAGCTCAAATTGAAGAACAGATTGCAAATGGTCATGTTCGCTTTCACGCAGTACTCGAAATCGTTGGAAAACCTCAAGATCACGTTGAACAAACAAAAAAAACTATTCTTGCATCTCTTGAAAATCATCAAAAATTCACGTTATTAAAACAAGACAGTCATGATGTTGAACAATTAGAAAAATCTGATTTATTCTCTACATTCACTGATGTAGAAGTTATAACGCCATCAATGTCACATGTATATGATTTTATCTTTGAGTATATGCCTGCGAATATGGAAATAATTGATCCGGAACGTGTTACTTTTACAGCAAATCAAGCAACTAATATTATTAATGATCTATTAGCACATGTGCATAATGCTGATATGTTAGCAAAAGAAAGCAGACAATCAAATAAAATTTTACTAGGTAGCCTTAAAACAATGATTCAAAATGCATGTATTCTTGCATTATTAGGTGGACCAAGAACTGCTGAGAGTGCAGCAAAATTAGTCGGAGTTCCAGAAAACGAACTTGAAAAATATTTACAACTTCTCCTAAAAGAAAATAAAGTAACAAAAGAGGGAGATATTTACGCAGTGAAAAAATGAAAAAAGAGGATGTAACGCGCATAGAGGCGATTCTTTATGCAGCTGGTGATAGAATTAGTGTACAACGTATGAGTGAGCTTACAGGCATTTCTCATAACACTGTGATGGATATCTTAGAATCTTTAGAACAAAGATATAACACTGATGATACAACTGCGCTTTTCTTAACAACAGTTGGTGATGATTTTAAACTTACAGTTAAAAAAGAATTTTTAGGCTTAGTGGAGCAAATTGCACCTGATACTGAGTTATCTAAAGCAGTAATTGAAACACTATCCGTTCTTGCTTGGAAAAATCCAGTTATGCAGTCCGATATTGTGAAACTAAAATCGGCAAAAGTGTATGATCATATCGCTGAACTAAAAGAACGTGGATTTGTCGTAAAAGAAAAAGTTGGACGAAGCTTTGTCTTAAAATTAACACCTAAATTCTACTCTTATTTTGATGTATCCGGAAAAGATATGGATAATGCATTTAACAAATTCAAATACTCTGATTTAATTTCTCAAAAGAAAGTAGAAGATTTCCCTCAGGCGCAAAAACCTGTTGAAGAAAAGGTTGAAGAAGAACCAGAAGTTGAAGAAGAGCTGCAAGGCCCATCTATACCTGAAATCAAGGCTGAAGAGAAGAAAACACAAAAAGACTTCTTTGATAAGTTAGAAACTGGCTTACAAGCAGTACATGATAATTCTAAGGATGTGCGTGACGAATTCTCAGCGCTTGTAAAGAAAGATCAGGATCAAGCTGAAGAAGATCCAACTGCACTAGAAGAATGATTCTGCTGCTTCGTTGTCCTGCTTGTAAACAAACTCAGCGATATCAATACACTGATTCTACATTAGATAAAAAAAGAAAACGTTGTGTCTATTGTGGAAAAAGTTTCTCAGTCAGGCCACAAATAGTAAAAAAAGAAAGTTAATTTTTCTAATTTCTTCACTAAGCTTATCTCTAACATACATGGGTGCGTATAGGTTACATTTCTATTTCAAGTTCAAACGGTTTTTTCTATTTCTTTCAATATTGAAAGAAATAGCCTGTAAAACGATAAGTATTTAAAGAAACAGCCGTCTTTTTTACTTATGAATTCCGAGTGTTTTTACGACGAGAAATCTACAAAATAAAAGATTATATTTAGGGCAAAATTATGAGTGAAGAATCAGAACCAAAAGGAGTAGTTTCTCAATTAATTAACGATGAGATGACGCAGTCATTTATGGCATATGCTATGTCCGTTATTGTGAGCCGTGCTTTGCCTGATGTTCGAGACGGATTAAAACCAGTTCATAGAAGAATATTATATGCTATGCATGATATGGGAATAACTGCTACGAAGCCTTTTAAGAAATCTGCGCGTATTGTAGGGGAAGTGTTAGGTAAGTACCATCCACACGGAGATACTGCTGTATACGAAACTATGGTGCGTATGGCGCAAGATTTTTCATTACGTTATTTACTAGTTGACGGTCAAGGTAACTTTGGTTCTATTGATGGTGATTCTGCGGCTGCTATGCGTTATTGTATTACGGGCGATTCACTAGTTTTAACAAAAGAAGGAATGCTTCCTATCGCTTCTTTGTCTAATACGGGGACTATTTTATCTTATGATGGTAAGAAAAACACCTATTCAAAATTCTTTAATTCTGGAAAACAGTCAATTACACGAATCACAACAAAACAAGGATACGCTTTAGCGGGATCTCAAAACCATCCTGTATTATGTTGGGTAAAAGATATGTTTGGAATTCCAAGAATTGAGTGGAAATTACTCTCCCAGGTTGAATCAGGAGATCACGTACTTTTACAACGTGGCCATAATTTATTTGCAACAACAGACAAAGTTTCACAATCACTAGCGTTTTCATTAGGCGGATTAGTATCTGAAGGAAGCTTTCATCAGGGAAAGATATTATTCTGTAATAAGGATAAACTGTATTATAATAAAGTCAAAAAAGGATTAGACTCTTTTGCAGCTTGCAAATATTATGAGCGAGAAATGAAGGGCGATTGCTTTGAATTTGATATGTATGTTCAATCTATCGTAAAAAAACTCATTGCTCTTGGGCTAAAACAGGTCAAATCTACAGAAAAAGAAATTCCATTCTCAGTATTACAATCATCAAAAAAAGTTATTCGTGCATTCTTACAAGGATTATTTGAAGGGGATGGTTCAATTGCCTATAAAGTTGATAAACGACATGGTGGAAAATCACTAGAGTTGCGCTATCACAGCAAAAGTAAAGTATTAATCTCACAATTAAAAACAGTTCTTTTGAATTTTGGTATTGTTACAACAAAGCCGTATCGGGATAAAAGAAATGACTGTAATCAAATTACTATATCTGGTAATACGAACGTACAACGATTTACATCTGAAATTGGTTTCTTTTCAAAGAGAAAACAGTCTATTACACAAAAATCATTTACAACAAACACAGGTATGAGTAAAATTGACACAATTCCTTTTGTTAATGACTATTTACATCACAATTATGCTTCTTTAAAGAAATACAATGTTGATAGGTATGAATCATTAACGAAAAACTCAGCAAAAGTAGCATCAGCAATAACAAAAACTGATTCGCAATTAGTCACATTCTTAGAAAAGCATCACTTTTTTATTGATACGGTTGATGAAATAAAAGAAGAAAAATCACAAACTGTGTATTCCATAAAAGTTGACAGCAAATGTCATTCTTTTGTTGCTAACGGGTTTATTAATCATAACACGGAAGCCCGTATGACAAAGCTTGCTGAAGAAACACTAACTGATATTGAAAAAGAAACAGTTGACTTTAGATTAAACTTCGATGAATCACTTAAGGAGCCAATTGTATTACCGAGTAAAGTTCCAAGTTTACTTGTGAATGGGTCTGTTGGTATTGCTGTGGGAATGGCAACAAATATACCGCCACATAATCTACGTGAAATTGGAAACGCACTTATTGCACTTATTGATAATCCTGAAATTGAAGCAGTTGAATTGATTAACTATGTTCAAGGTCCAGATTTTCCAACTGGGGGAATCATTCATGGACGTCATGGGATTTATTCAGCATACAAAGACGGAACAGGAAAAGTTAAAGTTCGAGCAAAGACACATGTCGAAGAAGTACATGGACGCCAAGCAATTATCATTGATGAAGTTCCGTATCAAGTAAACAAAGCACAAACTATTGAAAATATTGCATCCTTAGTAAAAGATAAAGTAATTGAAGGCGTTCATGATATTCGAGATGAATCGGATAGAACTGGTATGCGTGTTGTCTTTGAATTAAAACGAGATGCAAATATTGACGTTACATTAAACCAACTCTTTAAACATTCACGATTCCAAGTTACATGTGGTATTATTAACCTTTGTTTGGTTAACAATGTACCGAGAATTCTCAATTTAAAGGAAATGCTTGAGTATTTTCTCAAACACCGATTTGAAGTTGTTACACGAAGAACACAGTTTGAGTTAACAAAAGCACAAAACCGTGCACATATATTAATTGGATTAAAGATTGCTATTGACAATTTGGATGAAGCAATTACTATTATCCGTGGTGCGAAAAATGGAAGTGAAGCAAAAGAAGCATTAATGCAAAGTTTCCCATTAGATGATATTCAATCTCAAGCAATTCTTGATATGAAGTTACAACGACTTACTGGCCTTGAGCGAGAAAAGATTGTTTCTGAGTATAACGTAATTATTGACTTAATTAAAGAATTACAGGTTATTTTAGATTCACGAGAACGAAAACTTACTATAATTCGAGATGAAACAAAAGAACTCATTGACAAATATGGTGATGAACGAAGAACACAAATTGTTGACGGCGCACTTGATGTGGATGATGAAGATTTCATTGCAGATGAAGATGATGTTGTAACAATCACACATAGTGGCTACATTAAACGAATCAATGTTGATACGTATAAAGCCCAACGACGTGGTGGACGTGGTATTATTGCAACAACAACAAAAGAAGAAGACTTTGTTGAAAAGATATTTGTTGCACATTCAAAATCTTATCTATTATTCTTTACAAGCTTAGGACAAGTACATTGGTTAAAAGTTTGGCAGATTCCGGAAGGAAGTCGTCAATCAAAAGGAAAAGCAATTGTAAATCTTATTCCACTCCAAGAAGGAGAGGAAATCAGTGCTGTTATTCCTGTTAAAGAATTCACAGAAGGAAACTCATTAATCTTAGCAACGAAGAAAGGTACAGTTAAGAAATCAAGTATACTTGACTTCTCAAGACCAAGACAAGGTGGAATCAGAGCAATTAGATTACTTGATGACGATGTATTAATCGGCGCTGCATTAACAACTGGTTCTCAAGAAGTTATTCTTGCAACACGTAAAGGAAACGCAATTCGGTTTGATGAACGTAACGCACGAGAAATGGGACGTGTAAGTCAAGGAGTTCGAGGTATTCGACTTAATGAAGATGATCACGTAGTTGGTATGGTTATTGCAGATGATTCTCAAACACTTTTAACAATTACTGAAAATGGATACGGAAAACGTACCAAAATTGAAGAATATCGTCTTATTAACCGTGGTGGGAAAGGAGTAATTAATATTTCTTGTAGTGAACGAAATGGAAATGTTATTGCAGTTCTTCCGGTTGAAGATGAAACACATTTATTATTCATTTCCAAAAAAGGAATCACAATTAGAACAAGAGCTGATCAAATATCAGTCATTGGACGAAATACACAAGGTGTTCGATTAATGCGACTTGACCAGGAAGATTTAGTAGTGTCAGCAGCAGTAGTAGCACATGAGGATGTAGAAGATGATGAAGAATCCGAAGAACATACTGATGAACCTAGAGTTGATCAACCAGTACAAGATAGTAAACAAGCTTAAATCAACGTATCGTACAACTGCGGTTGGTGATCGTTTTGAAAATTCTGCTGAACATACATGGGGTGTGCTTATGCTTGCTGAGTTTTTTCTCCCACAAATTGATGAGAAATTAAACAAACAACGTATTATGGAGTTAATTCTCTATCACGATTTAGTTGAAGCGTACACAGGAGATGTTCCGTTTTTACCAGGTCAAACACAAGACGACAAGTATGAAAAGGAAGAACAAGCGGCAAAACAACTTGCTGCAGATTTACCTGAGTCTATGCGTGATCCGTTTATGAGCGCATTTACTGAATATGAGTTACAGGAGTCAGTTGAATCACATTTTGCAAAAGCATGTGATGTAATTGAACCTTTGATAAACGAACTTGATTCTGATAAAAACTGGAAACGGACTAACCGTGCATTTATTGAAGAACATAAAAAAGTATTTGTTTCTAAATTCCCTGTTATTCTAGAGGCGTTTACACAAGTATTAGACTTTGCACAAAGTAAAGGATACTTTATTGAGCCTAAATAAATAGAAGACTTAGCAAACAACCAACTGTAATAAATGGCATTGCTGGGTAGAATGTATTTCTTTTTGCAAATAAGAAGAGAACAATCACTCCTAATGCAGCACCAAGTGTTGTTATAAATCCAACGTCAATTGTTCCGTATGTCTTCATAACAGCGCCAGTAAATATGAGTGGAAACGCAATATCTCCTCCACCAATCATAACGTCACCTTCACCTTTTCCTTTAGGTGCATTTTTGGTATGAAGTTTATTGTCTGAAGATACATATAATCCTGCAACCATATCATGTTTTATTTGTTCAGTTGCAATGAGTTGCATTTTCTTTGATTTATTTACCATATAATAATCATATCCTGATAATATTATGAGTAAGATGACTGCTGAAAATACATTTACAATTGGAACGAATAATGCTGCAAGTCCACCGTACATCAATAGTTCAACAACTGTGTGTGCTGTGAGATTTCTCTCTGAAATTTTTAAGTAGGCGAGTGCTACTGCAACAAGTAATGTTAGTACAAATGCGTGTTTTTGTGATATGAACAGAAGAAGTGCAAATGGATAGAGTGCAAGCATTAATGAAATAAGCACGCTAGTAAAAAACCAAAACTTCCACACAAGATAGGTCTGGTATTTAATTATGAGAATGATAAAAAATGTTCCAATAACTAGTGCGAGTAATATGTACACGAATGATGTATTTTCATTATGGACGTCTGGGGGCGGAATAAAATATTTATCCTCATTAATTACTGTTTCTTGCCCTAAGGCGCTTGATTCAAAGTCAATATACTGTGCAAGAACTGCAACGCCGATTAACTGAGCAATAATAAAGAGAATAATAAGCCGTGTGACGGGTGGCAGTAATGGTTTCATATAGATACTTTTGTGTGTAACTATTTAAATGGTTATGGAATTCTTTTTCTTATGAAAACATTTCTTTCCGCACATGCGCGTATTATTGGTGCGCCTGACCAATCAGCTTCAGATTTACAAGTATTGTTAATTCCTTTTTTGCCTGGAGTTGAAAAAGCTCCTTTTGAAATGGATTCATTTACAGATTCTCAGGACGAGACTCACTGTATTGGAAATCTTGCGATGCAGAAATCTGTACACATTCGTCTCTTTGCAAAAACTCTATTTTCACGTATGAGTGATTCGGAATTTGATTCTTTACTTCGAGATATTAAGATACATATTGATGATGACTGTAAGTTTTTTATTCGTTTTACAGTAGATTCTTTATCTTCTGATACCTTGAAAGTAACACAAAGTGGCAACTGTATGCACTGTACATTTGCTGTTGCTAGTTTCCCTAAACGTAAAAGTATTGCTGTTGAGCTAGTGAAAACTTTTTTAAACGACATACGCAATACTAGGTAGTATGAAGCATGTTCCACTCTCAGATACGTTTACATTAGTATGTTTATTTGGTCTTATGATCTGCTCTTTCCTACTATTGAACGGGACTCTGGCATTATCTTGGGGATTCACACTCGTATTAGCATTCTTAGTTGGATTAATTGCATCTTTCATTTCTATCTCTCCGACGAGAGATTAAATCTAACTTTTGAGTAGTTACTCTTTTTCTCGACGCTAACAAATATTATTATAAACAATTAAAACAATATATATTAGTGGGTGAAATAAATGAAAAACACAATTTCCACAAAAGGTTTTACAAAGTTATCTAAAGAGCAGGTTCACATTAAGAAGCTCATTGCACATTATGCAGCCACCTACGAACTTAAACGTGGCGGATTTGATGAATTACATGTTGTGCGCAAAGACATTCACAAGACAGTTAATAGTACTGTCCACAATATTAAGGTGAATATGTATATTGGTGGAAAACTATTTCATGCCGAATCAGAAGACTATGATGTCCTTGTTGCTTTAGACGATGCATTTACGTCAGTTGACACTGCAATGTCGTAAGTTTTATATACCTCTTTTTTCTTTTTCTTTTTATGGAAGATCAACAAGTAATTACAGAAGGGTTCTCAGATATTACCGCTTCACAACAAGAAGATTTTGACGCTGTTATCGTAAAGTCAGTAGAAAATATTGAAACAAAGTGTGGAAATTTCTCTCAACTTAAATTAACGCGTAAACCTGTTCATCAAACTGAGCGCAGTGTTGTACATGAAATTCATGTTACTTTAGAGATTGATGGGAAACAATTTCGAGCCTCACGGGAAGCACATCGTTTGATGGAAGCCGTTGATGAAGCTGTGAAAGTTGTTATTGGTCTTGCGACTAAGAAATAGGTTATTTTTTAATTAAGTTCTTTTTCTTTTCTTTTATGAAATTATTTCGACATGCAGATGTAAGTGATCTTGTATTCTCAGAAGTTGCTGATGAATTGCGTGAAGATCATATAGAGTATAGTGTCCATGATGTCAAAACAGTTCCTGAAATATTACTTGCATTAAGGCGAGACCCAGATCATGTATATGGTTTGGTTCATTCTGACGATACAGACAGGATTCTATCTATGTCTGGTTTTTATGCCGTAGGATAATTTATAACACAATATGCGAATGCTTTTGGAATCATGTATTTTCCTAAGACTGCTGCAACGCTTGAAGTAGAAAGATTATTTGATTTAATAAGAAAAGAAAAATAAAAAAATAAGAAAAATCTTATTTAGTTTTTGGAGTTTCGTCTTTAGGAGCTTCTTCTGATTTTTTTACTGGTTCAGGTTTTGCTTCTACTTTAGCTTCTTTTTCTACCGGTTTTTCAGCTTTTGGTTCTACTTTTGTAGCAGGACTTTTTGCTTCTGGTTTTTTAGGAGCTTTTTCTTTTGAAACTTCAGAACTCATTCGCACTAAAACAACATTTTCTTTGTTTTTTGTAGCGACAACTTCAACTTTCATGATAGGATTACGCATCCCATTTTGCCAGATATGTTCGTTAAGCACTTCGCTTATTTTGATATCTTCTGACTTCATGTGTCTAGTTATGAATTTCTTTAAGACTGCAATAGCCTTTTTTGCACGTCGCAGTGGTGTTGCGCGCATTGTTCCCCGTCGAAGCGGTACCACATATGTTCTTTCAAGTGTCATGTTTCTACGCCTTCGTTTTTGTACGTCTCCAGTTTCGCTTCACAGTAGTGTGTCTGCCTGGGTGTACTTTTCTGCCTTTGCCGTAAATCTTTAGAACTGTCCAAAATGGAGCCCATCGAGTCATTCGTCCTAATTTGATTAGTCGAATTTTTCTAGATAAATGTTTTGATCGCGCCATTTACTCTACCTTCACCGCTGTGTCAAGTAGTTTTTGACCTGGTCCTGTGATTACTCGTCCCTTTCTGTTATCTACAATAACTTGTTTTACAAGTCCTGCAGCTTCTAGTTGCTGTAATGCTTTACGTGCAACGCTTCCAGATCCGGGCATGAATCGTGATTTCTTATGTCCCCGTCGTTGACGTCCGCCATATTTTACTCGTAGTTTGTTTGTTCCAATTGGACCAAGAACTGCTACAGTTCGTAAAATTGCTGCACATCGAACAAACCACCATTGTGGATCTTCGGGTTGTCGCTCCTTATGTACTCCTGTTTTTGCAAACGGAGCCCATTCAGGTGCCTTTATTTGATCGTTTTCTTTGAGCTTTCCAGCGGCTGCGCTGATAAGCTGTGTTGGGTTTATATCTCTAAAAGTTACCATTTCGTTTTTCCCTCCAAACTAGATTTGGTGTGCTTACGCACTAGGATTGTTATCTTGGCGATAACAGTAGGAAGAAACTGGGGGCTATTTATAAATGTTTAGGGCTAAATAAGGACTATTTCGTGAGTTTAGATGTCGAAGTTGTACGTTTACTTGTACAACTTTTACGTAAAAATTGTACAGTTATGTCATATATTTACTAATAATTTTTATTTTTTTAAAATTGTAAAAAAGATAAAAAAATCATCTAGCGTCCTCGGAAGAACACTAGGGCTCATTTTATTATGAATAAGCTAGTATTATATTTAAATCTTATTGTTTTTTTAGACTCAGAACCACGGATGTTTATTTAACAACCCATTCCTTGAGAATATCTTCTTTTGTGATTGTCACACCCATACGTTTTGCCATAGCTGCAACATTTGTTGCATCACGTGCTAGATAATCAGGTGTGTTGGAATCTTCAATATTTGTAGATTGACTCATATCAATAAAAACTGGTTTTTCTTTGTCAACAAGAATATTAAACATAGATAAGTCTGCATGTACTAACTTTGCTTTTTGAATAAGCTGTTTTTGTAATTCAACAACTTCCTTGATAAATTGTTCAGGATCTTTAAGTGCAGCGTTTTTTGCTTGTAATGCTGGCGGAGTTCCTATACATTGCATTACAATAACATTGTCTTTTACTGCTAACACAGTTGGGACACGGATTCCTGCTTCTCTTGCTAATAATAAATTTCTAAATTCTCGTTGGACCCAAGCAAAAATTATTTCTCGGCGTCTTCCTTTTAGATGTAAATATCGCGGATCACATTTAATGTAATCAAACATTTTGTTAAAATTACAATTTTCTAAACGATATATTTTAACAATAACAGGTGTGCCATCAGCTTGAAGTGCAACAAATATATTTGCTTCTTTTCCTAATGATAAAGAACTTTTTAATTCAGAATAATGGCCTTGTCCTTCTAGTTTATGGAGAACCCGTAGAGTAAACTCATCAAAGACATTATTATAGATTTTCCATTTTTCTTTTGCTGTAGGCATAGAATTGAGGATAGATAGGCGATTTATAACTACTTCGGATCTGGGTTAAAGCTCAGACTTTGAATAATAAGCTCATTTCGAGCAAACATCTCGTTTTTTGTAACTCGGCCAGTAAGTTGTACAAGTGATCCTAATATTTTAGCATGATGTGTTTCAAACAGTTTTTCATGTTCTTTTAATTCTAATACACCGTCATGAGTTAAATCAAATATTTGTGCAACTTGATCTCTGAATGCGACGCAACGGATTGTTTCTGATCCGTCGTCAACTACAACATTAAGTACGTATGCATATGTGTGTTTTTCTGGATCAAATTGATTTGTTTCATCAAGTCGAACTTTTTTATTTGTTAGTTTATCAACGGGATAAAATGAGGGTTTGTATGCTTGTACAATCACACCCATTATTTCTACAACACCTTGATCTGCGATATCGATGATTTTCACAGAAGCTGCTTGTGCAGAGCGATTCACCACTTCAATTTCAACTCCAGGTGGGTTTACGAGCATTTTAGAAACAGAACCGAATGTTAATTCAACACGGTCTTGATTTTTTCGAATTGCAACGTTGTTTAATTGTAATATATCTTGTGGTTTTACGTCCACAAGTAAGTCTGCTTGGTCGTTCCAAAATGTTAATCGCATAACACCTGTTTCGTCACCAAGTAACACTGATTGTACACGACCTTGAGAGCCATTTCGCTCAAATGTTCGTTGATCATATGTTTGTAGAACTTTAGCGGTAACATGAGTGGATTTTTGATTGTCAGAAATTTCGTTTATTTTTAATGGGATATGAATGTCAAGTAAATTAATTCCTAAATCATTTGCAACAACGTGTGCTGCACCTTCTCGCGAAATTAGACCTGAGAATTCTTTTAATTTTGCTTCAATTAGTCCAAGAACATCCTCTTTTGGCTGTTTTGTTCTCTCGCTGATAATTGTGACTGCTTTTTCAAATGGAATTTGTAACATATGTGACCCCTATCAAATGAAATCAACTGGAAATTTATATACTTATAGGTACCAAAGATTACAATGCGTGGAAAAACTCATCTCATTTATGGTATTCTTGTGGCAGTGTTCTCTCCATCTTGGCTTATTGGAGCTGCAACTATAGTTGCAAGTGTGCTGCCAGACATTGACAGTCCGAAAAGTCTGCTTGGGAAACCATTCTTTTTTCTTAATCATGCTGCAACGCACAGGGGCTTTATGCACAGTATATGGGCATTTATTCTGTTGGCTGCTTTGTTATCCTTGTTTTGGCCATCTGCGCTTGTATACGTTCTAGCAGGCTATGCAAGTCATCTGGTATTGGATGCATTAAATAAAAAAGGAATTCACTTATTTTATCCTTTTTTCCATATACGCGGATTCTGTAAAATGGGTGGTATTATTGAATGGTGCCTATTTTCAGTAGGAATTTTACTTATTGTAGGAAGAATTATTGCAGTAATTTAGGACTTCTCAAATCAAATACCTTTAAAAAGGCCCCTGCAGTCTCTTTTTATATGGACGACATGGGTACGATACATTATGATGTAACAATTCCAAAAGCACGTATTGCAGTATTGATAGGTGCAGAAGGATCAGTTAAACGTCAGATTGAAGAATTAACTCAAACCACAATCGTTATTGACTCTCAAGAAGGGGAAGTAGAGATTGAAGGTACTGATGTTATTGTAAGCTTTGCAGTCCGTGATATCATAAAAGCAATTGGCCGTGGATTTAATCCTGACATTGCATTATATTTACTAAAACCTGATTATGCTTTCGAATTAATTGATCTAACAGAATATCTTACTTCAAAAAACGCACTAGAGCGTGTAAAGGGCAGAATCATTGGTACTCGTGGAAAAACACGAAACACTATTGAGAAGTCTTTAGAAGTTCATATCTCAGTTTATGGAAAAACAATCGGCGTGATTGGTGAAATTGAACGAGTAAGCGCTGCTCGACAAGCAATTGAAATGATTCTTGATGGCTCACCACATGCGAATGTATACAAATGGGTTGAAAAGAAACGAAGTTCATTAATTAAAGCTGATCTAAGTGGAAATAAAATCGAAATTAAAGACAAATTTAAGGATTATGTCTAAATTCTGTTGATGTACTTTAAAATCATAGTTTCTCGTCGAGAAACCCTGTATTTTAGCTCAGGGAATAAACACCCCTTAAGAAAACATTTATAAATAGATACTGATTTCGTATTCCTAGACACATAGAGCTCCAAGTGGAGTGTTCACATTTATTATATTTATACTCGCTACCGGCCCGTCACGAGAGTATCTCATCGAGCATCTGGATTCGTCCAAGCAATGAGTTTGAGAGTTAGTGATTCGGGCCTTTTTTTATACCCAGTATCAATGGTAGGTAAAGTAAGAGTTCTATGTGCGAGGTTATCAAAAAATGGCAAAAATAAGTCCTGTATCAGGAAAATATATCATTCGCGCAGATATCAAAATTGACGGAGTCGTAGACCGACCCGATATTATAGGAGCAATCTTCGGACAAACTGAAGGATTGCTTGGTGCACAGTTAGAACTTCGAGAACTACAGCGAAGCGGTAGAATCGGAAGAATTGAAGTAAATACACAATCTAAAGCCGGTAAGACTATTGGTGATATTGTTATTCCATCATCATTAGATAAAGCTGAAACAGTAATTGTTGCAGCAGCATTAGAAATCATCGAACGAATTGGTCCTTGTAATTCTACTATTCTTGTAGACAAGATTGAAGATATTCGAGTTTCAAAAAGAAATCACGTTATTAAGCGTGCAAAAGAACTTTTACAAGCGATGCAGACTACTGTATTACCTGATTCTCAAGATTTAGCGGATCAAGTTGCAGAATCTGTACGAGTGATGGAAATCACAAATTACGGTAAAGATAAATTAGCAGCAGGACCGGGAATTGATAGTTCTGATGACATTATTGTTGTTGAAGGACGCGCAGATGTAGTAACTCTATTAAAACACGGATTCAAAAACGTTATCGCAATGAACGGAAGTAACATTACGCAAACACTAATCGACTTGTGTAAAACAAAAGAAGTTACAGTATTCGTTGATGGTGATAGAGGTGGAATTCTTAACGTAAAAGAACTTATTGAAGTAACAGAAATTGACTTTGTTGCAAGAGCTCCAGATGGAAAAGAAGTTGAAGAACTTGCTCTTAAAGAAATTCATAAAGCACTACGATCAAAAGTTGCACCTGATCAAATGAAGTCAGAATTAGCTTCAAAAGATTCATTACGAACTCGAGCTTCATCAGCTAATGCACGAGCATCTACAAAAACAACAACTAGTCGTTCAGACAAACCACCAGATCGAAACAGTAGAAACACACGACCTGAAAGAAGTGAATCTAGCGATGCACCGCGTACGCGAAGACCAGTAAAACCTACTGATGATCAAATGAAAACATTTGAAACAGTATTAGAGGAATTAGTTGGATCACATGCAGCAGCGTTATTAGACGAATCTATGAACACACTTGGAAAAGTTCCAGTTGCTGAATTAGAATCAACTATTGAAGGTTTTGATGATGGTATTTTTGCAGTAGTTGTAGACGGTTCAATTGTGAAAAGTCAAGCAAAAGCTGCCGAAAAAGCACATGTGAAGTTTATTGTATGTCGTGAGTCATCAGTTAAACCTGCTGAAACGCGAACAAACATCATTACAATCGCTTAAATCTACACTTGTGCAGATTTGCACAAGTATTCTTTTTTTATTTTTATATTATTATAACGTAATATCTGATATACTTTTTTATCTAGTGCTTTTCTATCTATGTCTGTTAATACACATTTCTTATTATACAATTCAATGGGATGTCTTTTCAGATGAAATGTATCTTTGTTAGATCCATATCGAATAGCAAGTACGCTATGAAGTACAGATCCCTTTTCATTAAACACAAGAGATGGCAATACGTGAATTTTTTCTGATCTTTTTGATACAGGTTTAATTCTAGTATGTTTTTGCTGTAACGCTCTTCTAAATTTTCGCATTGGTTTGATAGGAACACCCATAAAAAACACTTGGCGCTCTAAGTTTTGATAATCTGTATTTGAATGAAACACATCAAACGCTGCATGTGAATGTCCCATTGCATGTACGCGTTTACCTTTGTCTTGCAGGTATTGTTGCGCTCTATGAAATGCACCTTCGTCAACATGAAACGATGAGCCTGTTATTCTTTGTTCTATGGGTAATACAAGATCATCAAGTGTTATTTCTGTTTCCTGATATGGTAACTCTTGGACTACTTGTTTTGTCTTGACATTTGCTCCATACAAAAATGCAACTTCATATGATTTTCCTGCTAAATCGCTGATTCGTTTACTAATATAATTGGATTGTAAAATAACTCTATAGTCAACACGAACTCTGACTCTTTCTTGTTGTTGTACAAAATCAGTTTCTTCATGTTTTGATGTTAATAATGATTCAATAGTAAATGGTGTTTGTAAATTCATAGTTAGGCCTCCAGCTTTTGTTTTTTTGTGCAATGATAAAAAAGGGGTTTTTCAAGAATACGACTTTGTACTGATAATTGTTGTTGTGCTACGTATCCCATCATTGCTCCCACAATCATGTTCGGAACAATGATTGACGGGTTTGCGACTCTTGCACAACTTGCATCTCTTGTTACTGTCTGCGGTTGTAAATCGCGTTGTAATGCAATTGTTTTTGTAAATGGTGGTGTATATTGCGTGACCACACCTTTGTGCGTTGATACTGCACCTTCAATTACTTCTATTTTGTATTTTCTTGCAAAATCGGAAATGAGTATTCGACTATTAATAGAGTCAGTGGCACAAAAAATTGTGTCGTAGGGAACTCGTGTGTGTCTGCGTTCAAGTTGTTGAATTGATTGTTCTGTAAGATATTCGTTAATTGCACACCATGTTGTTTGTGGTGCTATTCTTCCCATGATACGACAAAGACTCTGTGCTTTTTGTTGACCAACTTCTGTTGCATACAAAAATTGACGATTAAGGTTTGTTGCTTCTACTGTATCTCCATCATACACATCAATTTGTTTGTAGCGACTAAATGCTACTTGTAATGCTAAATACGTTCCAATTCCTCCGGCACCAATGATTGCAACCTGTTTGGTTTTTTTTTTCGGGAGATGAATATGTCTTTTTGTGAATGCTCTCGGGCAAAGAGTTGTTTCTTTTTGAATGATTTCTTCGTTAGCTGTTAATGGTGCAAATCGTTTTCTTATCTCGTCACTTAACATTGCACCTAATAAGGGGGAGAGTAAACTTCCTAACTCAGTAGTTGGTTGCCGACTAACAACTGCTTTGTTTGTTTTTGTTGTGGTTGCATAATAAGATGCATGCACATTTTTTGCAAGTGTTGCAAATCTTTTATTTTTTTCTTCATGTTGATCGATGCACATGTGCGGGTTATCTATGTATTGTGTAAGTAAAGGTCCACGAATAAATTTCCAATTAAGCGGGTACCTTTTTTCAAAAATATTCTTTGCTTGACGAACACGATACTGTGTTTTTTTATCACACAGATTTTGCAATAGTACTAGTGGTGTTTGTACATTGTCAATTACTGTGACGTCTTTTACTCCTAACCCTGCAAGACCCATTAGTAGGTATTCTGATGTGAGATTTAATCCATGAATAACAATTCTTGCTTCTTCAAGTTTCTTTTGACGTTCTAGTCCTAATGCACTTATATTTGCTTCGTATACCATTGTGTTTTATGTTGTAATGAACGTGGGTAATGAACAGGGGCGCAGTCTGGTGTATATCCAAACATGAGTACATTTTTTGCATAGTGCATTGCAGTTGCTAACTTAGTTGCAGTTTCTTCATTTTTTGGCATCCAAGAATTTTGATGTAAGTTAATTTTATTGAACCGAGAACTACCATTATAACAAATGGATCCATTTGAAAAAACAAAAAAATGTTCATATCCTTTTCGTGCTCTTGGAAATTGAGTAATAAGGCATTCATCTTGCGTATGTGTTATACGAAGAGTGAGTTGCGTTGCATCAAAATAATATTTTTGTGATTCTGCCTCCACTTCGTGTGCGGGTTGTTTTGTAGACAATACAATTGTTTGTTCGTCTATTTTTTTGAGTCTACAATTTTGATTATGCTGCGTGTGATCTCTATCGAATTCTTTTTGTGGTAATATCTTTTTTTGATAATGTTGATTCCAAAATGTTGTTTGTGGAATTCTGATGGGCTGTTTTGAAAAAAAGTGCCTACCAACTGAAAAATCAACATTTGGTCTTGGTTCTACTGGCACGAGAAGTTGTGTGTTTTTCTGTGTGAAATATGTGTTTGGTAAAATTATTTTTTGTTCTTTTGTTTGTTTTCCTTCTGGATTGGTTTGTGTTTCTTTTTTTGGCTGGTACCACTGTAAATAAGCATCCGTGAGTTTTTTCCAAAAAGTATCAACCTGTTGTTCTTCTAAAAACCACTGTATATCTTCGCAGATCTCTGCTGGTTTTCCAAGTATAGTTGCAGTTGCATTTTTTTTGTTTATTGCAGGTACGTATACAGTATTATTAAACAGTACTGCTTGTTTTGTTTCTGCTAATAATTCTTGTAATGGTGGTTTGGTTTGCGGCACAGGTGTTTTTTGACTAAAAATATGTGTTGGTTGTATACGCGGTTGCAGTTGTCGTACTACTCGGAAAGTTGTACGTGGCTGTATGTAAAATATTTGTCCCTGTACGATAGTTTGATTCATGTATGTTCCTAGTTACTTTCTCCCACCATCAAGTGTTGCAAGTAACTGTACTGCTATTGCTTTGTAGTCTGAATCTTGTGTATCTGTGTGAACAACACTTGCGTAATGTTGAGAAACTCTGTCTGTGAGTGATATTCTATATCCTGAATCAAATTGTCCATCTCGTTTTGGAATCAGATGTAATGTTTGAGGTGTTGTTAATTCAGTTGCAATATAATCTGCAAGTCCACATTCATCAGGCGAGTAGTCGCTATTGTGTTCGTCCGCACCTGGGTCGAGTAAATATTGTACTACATCATCAAATGTTCCTTGGAGTAATTCTGGAGAAACAAGTTTACAAAGACCTGTTTGATCTTGTGTTGTACCATCTTCAAGTATTTTTGTTAGTGAGTCGTTAGGTGTATTTGTCACTAAAGTTATTTTTGTTGGTTTCATATGTTTTTAGGAAGAACTGCTTTTAATGGAGTTGTTGTATACATTTCCGGTTATTTTGCGAGTAAAGTATACGTTTTTTCAGATTAAGATGCACTGCTCGTCGTACCTTGTCGAAACATTTATAATATTAAAACACAAAATGAGTATCAATGAGTAAAGGGTTTTTGAAAAGAGGGCAGATATCTGCGTATATATTTGTAGGTGTCTTGATAGCAGCGATTGCTACAATTGGTATTATAGCAAGTAATCCTCTAACTGTGGATGTAACTAATACTCTTGAAGATTTTGCTGTTACTGAGCAAGTTGATCAGGCATTTACACAACTTCGCGTTTATGTTGAACAATGTATGGAGCTAACTGCTCGAGAAGCAATTGTATTATTAGGTACTCAAGGCGGATATATTGAACAAGATTTCCGTGTAATTGAACAACTACCTACTGAATCTGAAGCAATTCCATTTGTTCCTGGTAGCGATTATGTTGTTCCTTACTGGTTATACATGTTTGACTCAAACTCTTGTTTAGAAAATTGTCAATTTAATTCACACCGTCCTCCACTTCGTATTGAGGAAGCTCCTGATTCTACTGTTGCAATTGAACGACAGCTTAACGAGTACATGCATGAAAAAGTTACTGATTGTTTAGGAAACTTTGAAGCAATGGAAGCTGTTGGGTATTCGGTTGTATCTCGAGGATTACCTATCTTTTCGACAAATTTTCGTCAAGATGATGTACAATTTCTTTTAAATTATCCATTAACAGTTACATCTGGTCAAACAAATGAAGATTTATCACAATTCTTAGTTGAAATTGATGTTCCGCTTAAACGAATGTATGACTATGCGTCAATGCTTGCATTTTTTGCATCTGATCGTAACTTTTTAGAAAATCACGCTACATCACTTATCTCAACATATTCTAGTTTAAATCCAGGACAACTTCCGCCAGTTGCAGGTTCTTCTTTTGAATTTGCAAATACGCGATATTGGGTAACGGGACAAGTACGAAAACAAATTACTGAAATGTTAAGTGTATATGTTCCCCAATTACAAGTATTATATTCTGCTAATTATCAACCATTTGATATTGATCTATATCCTGATTCTGCTTCAAAAGATCCACAAATCATGGCAGGTATTGAACGATTATACAATAATATGGTATTACCTATTGATCCTGCTAATTTTATCAATGAGAATGAAACACGCTTTGATGAGTTTGCAGTTGACTTTGCGTATTATGAAGATTGGGCACCGTATGTGAGTTTGAATGGTGGACAAGAATTAATCCAACCGCACAGTCTCTCAATTGATTTAATTCCATTTTTCGGAATAAACCAATACGAAACATACTATGATGTGAGTTATCCTGTTCGAGTAAGTGTGTATGATAAAGAGGCATTAAACGGCGAAGGATTTTCATTTAACTTTGCACTAGAAGCAAATATCCGAGATAATCGTCCATTTGAAACTGGAGATGTATTAGTTGGTTCTTTAACTCCGTTAGAGGGTCATCTAGATTACTTTTGTGAATATGATCAACGAAATAGTGGCTTAATTGAGTTTACTGCAATAAATGCGATGAGTGGGCAACCACTTGTAAATCAACCTGTAACTTTTAGTTGTGGAAATACAAAAGTTGTGCAATCAGCTGTTTTTAGTTCGAGTCCTGCTCCTGAATCTGTTGAAAGCTATTTCAAAACCTCACATCCTGATTCTGAAATTCGTGTGACATTTGCACATGAGACATTATCCTTTCAATCATTCAAAGTTCTTGTTGATGACTTATACGTAACACAGTCTGGTGTTATTGCGTTTAATGAAAACTCACAAACAAGTTCATTTACTCAAGGATCAAAAGTACAAGTTGATCCGACTGACTTTACTGCTGTGGGAAACACAGGTGCGCAATTACTTAATGTGTTTGATGATGACGTGGACTTTGAAGTTCTTAACACTGAAACAGGTGTTGTAGACAATTACCAAGTTCGAAATGATCAAAATTCAATTATTTTTACAAAAGAAAAACATACTCCTGCAACAAGATCTTGTAGTATTGATGTAACTGATGAGACTGGTTACTTTTCAGGAAAATTCCCTATTTGTGCTGGCGGATATTTATCTTTACCTAGCACTGAATACTTACAATCAACATTCTTATTATCAACAAATCTTAACAAACCTGTTGATCTAGGTGTATTAGAATTACAACCAAAAAGAAACCTTACTGTGAAAGTTAAGAAAAATTTGGTTAAGAAGTCAGGTGGTCTGTATTTATTTGAAAAAGAGCCTGTTAACTTAGAACGTTTTGAAACTGCGTACGTTACACTTGAACGTGTGAAACACAATCCGCTTGAAGCTGATTATAGTGCATTCTTTGTATTTAATGGAAGTGGCGGACCTGATCTTTTAATTGATGGTGTTCGTCAGAATACTGATGCTGATGTAACAATTCAAGTTGCACCTGGAAATTATACGGTGACTATGATTCTTATACTGGATAATGAAGTGACAATACCTGCTCAACCAATTTATGATGATGATGATGATCTTGTTACTACTATTGCTCCTATTACTTTACCGCAATCGCCATCAGGGAAATATGATTTGGATGAAACAACAGGGTACTTATCATTAAGTGCTGCAGATCTTGACAGTGGGAAAGCTCTTGAGTTTTATGCAATCGGACAAGACCTTCTAAAAACATGTACAAAGGGATGTACTGCGAAAGACTTAAATATTGAAATATTCGTGGATCACTATGTGATAGAACACTTTAATACATTATATCCGAAATTTGTAGGTGTAAGCAATGAATAAGAAGTTTATTGCAATATTCATTATTACTCTATTTATGACTCTTCCATTCTCATTTGCATTTAGCCTTAATGCTGTTTTCGTTGAGGGGGATATGAGTCCTCATGTTAATGAAATTAGAGGAGATGAAGACTTTACATACCGTGCGATACTTATTGCTGAACCAAACGATAAGGACACATCTGGAAATATTAAACCTAACTTTGTGTCTGCAATACCGAGTAGTCTCTATATCGGTAACAAAAATTCTGGGCGGGCTGAATTCTTCACATCTTGTGAAATCATAAATGATACTGGTAGTGTTGAATGTTTATTAGAAGAATCTGCTTTGACTTCAATTCAATCTCCATTAATACAATACTATACACGTTTTGAAAGACGACGTCGTATTGGATCTAACTTGCATACTGAAACCCAAGTTTTTAATGGTACATATATTGTTGATGATCGTGTGCCGGAATTAGAGATTATTGATACACAACAAGTATTAGATACATTGTCTATCACAGTAAAAATCACGGACAAACTTCGTCCAACATTCGAGGATCAACACGAAGGTTGTACTCCTATTTATACAGTAAAAGCATATATTCCTAGAACTGGACGAGAAACAATTAATACTGACGTTGAATTACAATCAAAAGGATGTTCCTTTGAACTTGTACTAGATGTAGATGTTTCTGAAATGTCAACTGGTGTTCAGAATGTGTGTGTTGAAGCAACTGATGGTGTTGACTTAACAGGTAAAATGTGTAAAAATGTACAAATTGATAAAGATGCACCGTTAATTCGAGAAATTGCAATTGCAACTGAAGATAATAATAAAATTGAATTTATTCAAGAGTATGATGAAGGATTTATTCGTTTTAGAAAAACAAGTGATACTAATCTAAATACATTAACTATTTCCTTAAACGGTGTTCCGTTAAACATTCTTGAATGTCGTGAACGAAACATTTGTGTAACTACTGAATTCACACTTACACAAGGCACACATACAATTGAACTCTATGCTGAAGATACACGTGGTAATGTTGCTGATACACAAGTTATACAAACAATTGTTACTGACACTGCTCAACCTGCACTTGTTTCATTAGAATCAGATGTTGTTATTGATGGTGTTTCATTTATTACTCGAGGACAAAGTAAAATTGTTGCAACATTTGATGAAACACAGAGTGGGTTTCATAAACGAATTGGTTCTAATTTAGTTGAACAAGTCCTTTTGCAACAGCGACATAGTGGTATTATACGACATGCAAACACGTGTACACAATCAAACTCACAATGGATTTGTACTTGGACACAATTTCCAGTTCTTAAGACTGATCCTGATGGTCACTTTGATCTTATTCTTGTAGCTCGTGATGATACGGGTAACATCATGACAGGTGAAGCTGAGCATTTATTTATGTTGGATACGACGTTTCCTCAAGTTGATGCTACAGGTGTAACTACTGTTGGTGTTACTGGCACAGGTGTTGTTCAAAATGAAATTGTTACTGGTGATTCAGCTATTCGTGTTACTGTTCCAGTTACTGATGCAAGTAATATGAGGATTGTTGGTGATTTTACATCAGTTGGTGGTGGTTCTAATGTAACTGGTTCTTGTACTGATACGTCATGTACTGTTACTTCGAATACAATATTTTTGAGTGGCTTACAATCAGTGACTGTTCGAATCTTTGACTCATTTAATCGAGACACACAAGTTACAACTGATGAAATCGAAGTTCTTAAATCAGGAGATCCTGAATTTTTGGATCAAGAATTCTTTTCACATTCATTAACAGTATCACCTTCACAATTTGAAAAGACAACAAGTCGTTTCAAAAATCAAAAAGCGTTTGCCTCTATTAAAATTACATCTGATCAAGGTGCAAAAGCAACTACTTCTCGTCTATTAAGTTGTCGAGGACGAGATGGTGATCATGCAAATGATGATTCTTTCTTTAGCTCAGTAAATCAAATAACAACTGCTGACCCGAGTGAAACACTATTACAATTAGAATTAAAAAGTGCTGATATTAATCAAGAAGAAATTCGTATGATTTGTGTTATTGGTGTGAGTGGTTCTGTTGATGGAACATTTATTCCTGAAGAACGTGAAGAAGTACAATTGGACTTTGGCACATATGCTTTTTCTATGGGTGAAATTGGTGAGAATCATGAAGCTGAAGTAGAAGCTGCAATTTCTGCTGCAAATGATGGTATTATCAACACAATTGCAAAACTTGAAAAGTTTGTGAAAATCGCAGAGACACTTTGTCGATTACTGAATTTGTTTATGACTGTTCGAGATTTACTTAAGACGCTAGGAGTTGGATTTAAATTCCTTGGTCAAGCATTAAGTACAAATCCATTTACTGCGGGCGCAGGTCAAGCATTATTACAAGCTGGTGCACGTATGTGTGGTATTGAGCAAACAGGAAATGAAGTTGTACGAAAAACATTTGTTGAAAGAATTCAAGGTGTATGTCAATTCATTACATGTGAGCGAAGTTTAACTGGTGCAATCATGGGTTCATTTGGAGATGAAGGATTTATGGCTGGCAGTGAAAGTGGCGTTCTTGATAGAATTGGAACACGTTCCAATTTCCAAAATGATGATGGGAATGCGAGAACTATTGAATATAATGACGGTGGACAAGATTCTGGTGCAAGTACTACTAAATCATTACTAACTGACGATTCATTTATCCCGCGGGATAATTTATTCTGGAATATTATTGATTTATGTATTCCTGGTATTATTAAAAATTTGAATAGATTACGACAACTTAAATGTCAATACGCAGTGTGTGTTCGAGATGATGTTCCACAAGGTGTACCTAAGAGTGCATGTGATGCAGCATTAGCGTATGGTGAGTGTAGATTCATTTACCAAACTATGTTTTCAGCATTCCCGCCATTTGCGTTTTTCGACTTTATGATGAATAAGTTGATTGCGTTAATCGCAAATCCATTTGCATTAGCTGGCTTTATTATTCAAAAAGTTATTTGTCAAGCTACTTGTGAATCGCCTGAGGGTTTTACATATAATGCGTGTGTTTCATTAACGTTGGCAAGTGAACTTGCAGCATCCATTCAACATATTATGAAATTTATTAAAAGTTTAAGTGATAAGGAGTTCCAAAATGTCAACTACTGTGATCAGTTATAGGATACTTGTATGCATGCTTTGTGTTATGCTCTTCGTGCCTATGGTAAGTGCGGAGACTGTTGTATTGAGTTCATCACAAGATACACTTATTCAATACGTTGCTAGTGATGGTCAAAAAGTTTCGACTTTATTAGAACCGATTAGTATTGGTGGTACTAGGGTAACAACTGTCGTTGGATCTTCTGCACCTACTAGTAGAAATTCTGGAAACTCTTTTGAAGACGAAGTCAGTTATCTTGTGTTAGCGGCTAATTTGTATAGTTCTCAACTGACACTTTATGATTATTCGGATCCTGATCTTCCTGCACTGACTGCTGGAGTGGTTTTAACAGTTGAAGAATACTACCTACCAATTACCGTTAGTGGATATGATTTAAGTGTTTCTCAGAATGGTCGGAGTTCGAGAGTGGCAACTGGTCCTCCTCCTGCTCCTGCTACAACACCTACTGCTCCTAGCACAACACCAGCAACTGCTGACACACCTGCAACTGCTGGGACATTAACAGATGATGACGTAACTGCTGCAAATAATTGGTTTGCTTCTAAAAGCGGATCTCAAACGCAATCGGGATCACCTCAAGCTAGCTCTTCAACAGGAAATATGAAACTTATTGGTGAAGATAAAATTGGCGTTGTTGTAGGCTCTGAAAAATATTTTTTTGGAAAAGATGATGATGGGAAATTAATTGGTGCTATTCGTACTGATAATGCAGTTGTTGATATTCCTTCTGAAATTTTGGCACAAGCTGGGATTACGAGTTTGTCTTCGTTTAAAGAGAAGGATGGTAAGATTCTAGTTGGGACAGAAACACTTTCTGAGATCACGGCTACTTCTATCACACTCGTTCCTGCTGATGGCAAAACACACACACTAGCGTATGCCAATCAAGCACAAGGTATCATTAGTGACACACCTGCTGGTAGTGAACAACCATCAACATTCATTTTCACACAATCACGAGGATTGCGATTAGAACTGCGTGGTGCTGCTGCTGGTAAAGATTCAGACGACAAATCAGTTCAATATAAATTAACTCAAAAAACCGGTGATTCTATTAGAACTGTGACAGTGACTACTGAGGATGCTAAACAATTAACTGAGAATATAGACAAACTCCAAGCGCTTTTCCAACATGCGATAGCGCAAGGTATTGATATTAATGCTGAAACTTTAAGACAAGCTATTGACAAAACAGATAAGGATGGAAATCCTATCACTTCCATCAGTTTTGGGGATTCTACTAGATTATTTTTCGGTACGACTGCGACGGTGAGTGTTCACACATTTGAATCTGGTGATTTATCTGAAGCAACCGTGGTTAGAGAAGATGGAACTACAACTAAGTATACTTTGCAAGGTGTGAGTTTAACGAAAGAAGGTAAAGATGATAAGGGCAAACCTATCACTCTTGACACAAGTGCTGATTTTGTTAAAGCAATAACAAACAATGATGATAGCAAACTGACAAACTATCTCGTTAAACAATATGAATCACAAGTTGGGGATAAACCGTTTAAGACTCCGCTTAGAATTGAAACTATTGAATTTGATATAACTGGGAAACAAACATATGCTGATTATATTGCTTTAGAACCTGGGGACAAAGATACAGTTCAATATATTCACGAAACACAAACTACGAAGAAAAACATTATCACAGTTGTTCAAGTAACTGGTTCATTAAAACAAGATTCGGCTGATAAAAGTAAACTGATTTATTCTCTTAATGAACAAAGTACTGTTGCATACGAATTAGAAATTACTGGTAATAAAAAAACAGGAACTATACTTACTGTGCTTGATGATCAGGGCAGTCCAACTGCGAGTAAATTCAAAGTTAAAAACGGACTTCTAGGTGCTAAATTAACTTGTATTGATAAAACAGACTGTAATAAAGAATCACGTGCATTCAAAGAAGCAGAAAAAGCATTCAAAGAATCACAATTAACAAACAGAAAATTAACTATTCAAGATGCAAGAAAACGTTATGAAGTATACAGAGACTCCGTAACGGGGTACAAAGCATTATCTATTGAGAATTATCAAGTAACTGACTTTATGCGTGATATGCAATGGGCAGAAAACTTTGGGGCACTCTCTAGCCTATTTGTTGGTTCAGAGAGATTTGCTAAATGGGAATCACAAGTAAAAGAACTTATACCAACAACTGATAGGTGGGTAGAAACGATGTGTAAAGCAAACTTAAAACCTGACGGTCCACAAAACACTGCATTTGTTAAACTACCTGACGGGAGTGTATCTGCTGCTGCAACTACAGGTGGTGAGTGTTCATCTCCAGTTACTGCATATGATGTGACTGAACGATTATACAAATTTAGTGCGTATGTTGCAAACCCACAAGGTGTTCCTGAAGAAACTCCCTTGAGATTCGATATTTATATTCAAGACGATTCTGGTGAAAGACATGCATTGTTTGATGATGCATTCGCACTTGATCCTGGTGGAGTACTAAGTTTAACTGGTCCTGATGCGGTAAGTAGATTTAGTGATAAACTATTTACACAAATCTGTATTGAGTTTGAAAATCCTCCTGAAATTTTTGAAGATAATACATTATGTAATGCTATTACCTGTCGTGAAATTCCTGAAGGTGGCTATACAGCTCCTCCTTTACTAGAACAAGATAATCCATTTAACGAAGATACTGTTAGTGGTGACGAAGCAATTGAATCACAACCAGGTGGCGCTCCAAGTATTAATGAGGATATATTCGGATGAAGAAACACATTAATCTAAGAGATGTACTTTTTGTTGCTTTATTATTATTTGTCTTTGTCTATTTTGTCTTTGGTTTATCTGAAGATTCCTCTGGGTTACTGATGAATTCCGCCTTGCAGATTGTTAATAATGATCCTGGAAAAGACTTAATGTTTAGTGGTGCGCTTGTAGAACGTGCACCTACAGCTGCTGAATTAGAAATTCTTAATTCGTATGTTGCAAAAGTACTGGTTATAATTCCATTACTGTTTGTCACATTTATACTTTCATTTGTTATATTTAATTCACTAATCTGGAATTGGTTAGTCTATAGAAAAATTAGAGTAACGAGAATACTTCGTCAAATTATTATGGTTATACCGTGGTTTATTCTTGTAGCAATCATGGGTATGATTATCATTGGACTCCTGGGATTCTCATATACGCTATACAGTGTTCTAGCTTGGATTTCGACACTCATCATATTTATACTTTTAACTTTAATTACTTATTTTTTGATGGTTGTTACTATTATTCTTTATAGACAATTGACAATTACAACGATACCTTGGACTAAACCTAAAGCTCAAAAGAATACGTCCTTTTGGAAACGGTGTGTTCATATTCTGAAAGTGTACTGGTCTTGGCTTGGTCATGCAACAAGAGAAACATTAACCTCTGTATCACAAACGTGGGAACTTGCAATTATGGGTGCTCCGAGATATGTAAAAGGATTCTGTGTAGGAATCGCAATAAACATCGTGGTATTCTGGCCAGTATTCTATCTACTATTCAAGAATGGTTTTTACTTTGCAGAAACAGTGGTATTGGTATTAGAGATCATTACTATTGCTTGGTTTATTACATATGTAGATAAAAAGTGTAAAAATAAATAAAAATTATTTACGAAAGTCGTCTAACACATCGTTAATTTTCTTAAGATTATCTTTATTAACAGTAACACCGTATCCTGAAAGAACAACTTTGATGTCTTCTTCGTTTACTGGCATAATATCAATAAGTTTATTGACATATTCTTCTTTCATTCGAGGAACTTCCATACTAGTGATTTTTTCCTTAATTTCAGAAGCAGCTTTTTGTGTTAATTTAGCAAATTGATTGATATATTCTTCACATCGTTGACTTCGTAAGCCTAATTCTTCATCTCGCTTCTTAATAGATGCGATTTCTTTCTTAACTTCAACTACGTTAAGTGAAGTTTCACTTAGAATTATAGGATTACTCATTGTTTCACCAGATGTGCTGGATGTGTTAAAACAATTTTCTTTTTATTTTGATCGTTAATAGCCACTTTGTAACAGCTTCCTTGTTTTCCAGTAATAATTCCGCTTAGAGAGTGGAATCGTCGAAAGTATAATGCTTTGTGGATACTTGGTTGCGCTTTTAATAATACGCGTTCTCCAGTTTCAAATGACTGTAAATAGCGTCGAATGGATATTTTCCCCTTTTCTCGGATGCTTACTTGGAACTTATGTCGTGTTTTTCGACGAGCTCCGCCTGTTCTTGTTGCCATAGGTGATAGGAGAGCCCATCTCTTTATAAATATGTTCTTCGTGGTTACTGTAAAATATTGCCTATTTCTCGACTAGTTGCATGATAAACTTTATAAGTGAATAATCCGATATTAGTTATAATAGTGGGAGAGGGGCGTAATGTGATTAACAATTTAGGTACTAAGAGCCAGTTTTATCTGCGCTCAGTAATAATTGTACTATGTATTATCTTACTATCAGTATTCGCTGTAGCTCAGAACTTCTCCATTCTCAATGGTTCTAACAGTACTAATCTCACAAGTCTTACGCTAGCTAGCGTTTTGAATAACTCCAATAACAGTAATTCTTCAAGTATTATTTCCAATACAACAACTAGCGCGAATTCGACGAACAGTACGAATAAAACTATAAAGAAACAATCTCTCTTTGGGATTCAACAAGATTTTGGCACATTTGCTGACACGTTAAAAACAATTACTACATGTACAAATATCAGTTATTCAGGAACATCTTACAGATTAGGAAACAATGTTTCAGGTGCTGACTCTTGTATTATTATTGGTGCAAGTAATATTACGTTTGACGGTGCAGGCTATCAGATAACATATGCTACTGGTGGTGGTAGCAATAACCAGGGTATTAATAATGCTGGGGGATATGATAATATTGTTATTGAGAATGTTAGTATCTTGGAAGGAACCACAGTTGATTACAATAATTACGGGATTTTTTTTAGTAATGTTGTAGATTCTCGAATAAATAATGTTACGATTAGAACAAGATCCGGCGGTTCGCGTCAGATTTATTTATACGTAAACACGATGCGTGTTAATATAACTAATGCAACTCTCAGTAATACTGAAGGCAGTAGTGCTCCTTGTATTGAGATTGTTAGTAATAGTAATAGGATTGATAAAGTGAATTGTGATGTATCAAGTACTAGTGGTTCTAAATTCGCTTTTGATATTGCTGGAGATTATAATAATATTTCAAATGTAAAAGTGGCCGGTTGTGGAGTAAACTGTCCTGCATTTTATGTGCGCGCAAGCTCACAATTTACACGTCTTGAGAATATTAATGCAACTTCAAGTGACGCTGCTACTCTTTGGATAACTGGTGGTGATAATGTTACTGTGATAAATTCTATCATAAATACAACGGGAATTGGTGATTATGCATTGACTGTTGATTCAGGATCAACAGGATTACAAGTATATAATTCTACATTTAACGGTGATAGTGATCAACGTGCAGGGTATCTTTCTGGTTCTGCTCATGTATTCGATAATGTTCTTTTTCAAGGTGGAACATTTGGGGCATTAAGAATTCTGTCAACTGGTAGCGATATGTTGTTTAGAAATGTCACAATAAAAGAAGGTACTACTGCAATATACACTGAAGGTTATAATATCACTTTTGAAAATGCAACAATAAGCTCTGGCTCTACTTATGGGTTATACCAAGCTGCTGGTGCTAATATTACTTGGCGTGGTGGAACAATTGTTGGGTCGGCTGATGATATTTATGTTGCTGCAGGTTCGGGTGCAATCTCACTAACTAATGTTACATTAACAAATGATGATATCAGTATTGCAGGTGGAACTGCGCGAGTTATACAAAATTATTATTTAGACGTATTAGTAATGAATACCACAACTGTACAACAAGATGCGAATGTTACTATTTACAATACTTCTGGCAATCTATTATTCTCTGGTCAAACTGATTCGAATGGACGTATTGTTGTACAGAATCTAACTCACAGAATAATAAACGCTACTTCAACGTATTATTCATCACCGTACCAAGTAAATACATCGCATTTAGGTTGGTTAGCTGGAAATACAATTAGTGTCAATTTAACTACAACTATGTTTAAAACGCTAAATGTTTCAAACACACTTACTAGTTGTGGAACTTTAGATAGAGAAAATGGTCAATATTCCCTTGGAAGTAATGTTTCCGCTACCGGAACATGTTTTACTATTGCTGCAAATGGTGTGAGTTTGAACGGTGCAGGATATCAGATAACATATGCTACTGGAGGGACAGGTTATGGTTTAGATAACAGTGGTGGATATGATAATATTGTTATTGAGAATGTTAGTATCTTGGAAGGAACCGCGGGTGGTAGTAACACTCACGGGATTTTGTTAACAAATACTGTCGATTCTCGAATTAACAATGTGACAGTACAAACGCGTTCTCAATTTGCGAGGCAAATTTATCTTTATACAAACACGATGCGCGTCAATATAACTAATGCAACTCTCAGTAATACTGAAGGAAGAACATCGCATTGTGTTGAAATTGATAGTGATAGCAACAGAATTGATAAAGTACGTTGTGATGCGACAGGTAGCTTTTCTCATTACGGTTTTGATATTGCTGGAGATTATAATAATATTTCGAATGTAAAAGTGTATGCTTGTGGAGCAAACTGTCCTGCATTTTATGTGAACTCAGGCTCACAATTTACACGTCTTGAGAATATTAATGCAACTTCAAGTGACAACCATGCTCTTCTTTTAGTTAATGGTGATAATGTTACTGTCATAAATTCTATCATAAATACAACGGGAATTAATGATTATGCATTGAGTGTTGATGTGTCATCAACAGGATTACAAGTTTATAATACAACTTTTGACGGTCAAAATAATCAAGTTTCAGCTTACTTAAGCGGTTCGAACCATCTATTTGACAATGTTATTTTTAATGGTGGTAGTTTGGGTGCTTTACGAATTATATCTACAGGTAGCGATATGACTTTTCGAAATGTAACTGTTAGAGATGGTACGACTGCAATTAATTCTGAAGGTGATAATCTCATTTTCGAAAATGTCACTGTTAATTCTGGCTCATCTTATGGATTATACCACACAAGTGGCGCTAATATTACTTGGCGTGGAGGGACAATTGTTGGGTCGACTGATGATATTTATGTTGCTGCAGGTTCGGGTGCAATCTCACTAACTAATGTTACATTAACAAATGATGATATCACTATTGCAGGTGGAACTGCGCGAGTTATACAAAATTATTATTTAGACGTATTAGTGATGAATACCACAACTGCACAACAAGATGCGAATGTAACAATCTACAATAGTAGTGGTGATTTGATTTATGCGGGTCAAACTGATTCTAATGGAAGAATTCCTATTCAAAACCTAACGCGTAGAGTTATAACGGCGTCCAAAATTCGAAATGCGACGCCTTACCAAGTAAATACTACTCACCTACAATGGTTACTTAGTGATAATATTTCTGTGAATATGAGCACAAATCAGTTTAAGACGCTAAATATCTCAAACACACTTACTAGTTGTCAAACATTAGATAGAGAAAATGGTCAATATTCCCTTGGAAGTAATGTTTCCGCTACCGGAACATGTTTTACTATTGCTGCAAATGGTGTGAGTTTGAACGGTGCAGGATATCAGATAACATATGCTACTGGAG
>JBLINR010000003.1:0-36503 GCA_047639395.1 Candidatus Woesearchaeota archaeon
TTACTATTGCTGCAAATGGTGTGAGTTTGAACGGTGCAGGATATCAGATAACATATGCTACTGGAGGGACAGGTTATGGTTTAGATAACAGTGGCGGATATGATAATGTTGTAATACGAAATGTTTCAATTATTGAATCAGGCACAACGACTGCGAATAATTATGGGATTTATTTTTCAGGAGTCGACGATTCGATTATCACAAATAGCTCAGTTACAACAAAATCTCGAGGGCCGAGTGTTCTACTCTCATCATCATCGGATCGAAATAATATAACAAGTGTTTATGCCGGAAATGCTTTTGAGAGATCTGCCCATTGTGTTAGTATTACTGGGGGTCAAAAAAATCGTATCAGCAAATTAAATTGTACGCAGGCGAATTCCTACTCAAAATATGGAGTTTATATTACGGACTCTTATAATAATGTAACGCAATCTTCAATCAAGGCGTGTGCTGGATGTAGTGCGATAATAGTGCAAGGTTTTCCGATTTCTATAGTTATAGATGGAGTAAATTCTTCAGGAAGCGGGAATATGCTTTGGTTGTCTCAAGTAACGGACGTAGTTGTAAATAATTCGATATTTGGGACATCTGGGGGTAATAGTGCAGGTTTAGAATTAAACTCACTTCAAGACATACTTATACAAAATTCATACTTTTTTTCAACAAATAATTACGGAGCAATCTCTGTAGCAGGTACGAATGTTGAATTTAGGAATGTGACAGTTGATGGTGGTTCCGTATACGGCATATTGTCTCAGACGTCTATTAGTTCATCAAATGTGAGTTTTTACAATGTGACTGTGAAAAATGGGAGCCAATATGGGTTGTCCTTAGGTGCTTCTGCAAGTCATGAAAACTGGCATTTCTACAACACAACAATTCTCGGTACCACTGTTGGTGCACGGATCCGTGCTCCTGTAGAGAACGTTAGTTTTGTTGGTGGGAGAATAAGTGGTTCAACAGCTATTCAAATTGATGGTCCAACTGGTGGTATCTTTGTTTCAAATGTTTCGATAGAAGGTCCGATTAGTTACGTATCGGGTAGTGCGACTTTATACGAGGAATATTTCTTGGATATTGAGATCAGAAACACAACAACTGTACAACAAGATGCGAATGTAACAATCTACAATAGTAGCAGTGGGTTAGTTTACTCGGGTCAAACTGATTCGAATGGACGTATTGTTGTACAGAATTTAACTCACAGAATAATAAACGCTACTTCGACGTATTATTCATCACCGTACCGAGTAAATACTACTCATCTACAATGGTTACTTAGTGATAATATTTCTGTGAATATGAGCACAAATCAGTTTAAAACGCTAAATGTCTCAAACACACTTACTGACTGTAGAATACTAGATCGGACAGGTGGTGATTATGTACTAGCGAATGATGTTTACTCACAAGGAACTTGTTTTACTATTCAAGCTGACGGCATAACATTAAACGGTGGTGGATACACAGTAAATTATTCCAGTACTGGATTAGGTGGAGCAGGTGTATTGTCTGATGGGTATAGTAATATTACTATCATGAATATGATCTTGACTGCTGGCAATGAATCATCGTTTACACAGAACGGTATGAATTTGTCAAATGGAGATAATCTAACTGTACAAAATGTAACGTTTACTATAAGTGGTGGATCTTATGGAATTCTACTAACAAACACTGACGATTCAGTCGTTACAAATGTAAGCATGTACGATAATACGGTAAATGAATCAATAACTGGGATTTATCTGTATACTTCTGTTCAACGTGTAAATATCACTAAATCTTACTTTAACATATCGTCAACAGGAACTTCATACGGTATTTACTTTTATCAACCTGATTCCGTGCTAATTGAAAACAATACTATTATTGTTCATAATTCTTCATCTTCTGGTGTTTTAGGAACACAAAATCGCATAAATAATGTGATTCGATATAACAACATCAGTGCAATCACAGATTCTGGATTTGATGCTGTTGGACTACTTTTTTCATCCGCAGATGGATACACAGCGTATGGGAATACATTTACGGGAGACCGAGCTATAACTACGAGTGATGCTGGGCTTTTAGCTGCAACTATTATTTATAATAATACTATAACTACTAATTTAGGGATTTTGTTTAACGGTGTTTCTTCTTTCAATAGTTTGTATCATAGCAATAAGATAACTGTTCTTGACAATACTAGTCCATTCATAACAGGAACTACAGGAGGTGGAGCTAATCACACATTTTACAATAACACCTTTTATGGAACAAGTATATGGGTATCGGATACAAGTTCAGAAGGTAATCACTATAACACTACGATCAATGGGCGACCATATGGAAACACATGGCCTAATATTACTTTGTATGAAGTAAGTGATAATAATTACAACGATGGTATTGGTGATGGTGGATACCACTGGCCAGTATCAAACGCAACGATGGGTGTATCAATGTGGGCAGGCCCTGGAGCAGATTATGGTCCGTTAACAACAACTGGTTTTAGTTGTGGGAATCTGACACAAGCAAATAAAATATATAATCTAACACAAAATCTCTCTGCCCCAACTGGATGTTTCAAATTCTTTGCAGATAACATTACCTTAGATGGAAAAGGGTACACAGTTAACTTTAGTATCTATCCTGACAACGCGTCAGTTGCTATATATACATATGGATACGATAATTTAGCAATAAAAAATATTAATTTGTTTGGTGCGTACCCTGAAAGTATATACGGTGACAGTGGTATTGATATCATTTCTTCTTCAAATGTAACTGTCTCAAATGTAAGTATAAAGCTATTCACGCGTGACTACCATGGTGTTTACGTTGCAAGTGGTGCTTCAGATATTTATATATATAATAACACTTTTTATATGTGGAATCCGGGTGACAATTATCGTCCTAAAGCATTTAATTCTTATAATGCGTCTTCTGTTCATTTTTATAATAATTTTATTAATATCTCGGAAGGTAGAGAAGCTCAAGCCATTTATATGAGAGACATCAGTACTAGTTATTTTCACAACAACACTGTGCACATGGATGCATATAATGGTATAGCCTTATACGATGGATTAGGGGGTAATTCAAACTTGCTTATTGCAAATAACACAATTACTGCGTATTCTGGCGGAACTGCTATGGAATTCCTGAGAGCAACTAGTGTAAACATCACTATTCTTAACAACACCATCTATTCTGAAAAAAATGGGGTCAGTCTGCTTGGGGCAAGTAATATAACAATCAAAGGTAATACTATAACGGCGCCAACAACAATAAACCTTGATTATGGAACTGTCTATTTTAATGCACCTGGAAATTCTACTTTTGTTGACAATATATTAAACGCATCAGTACTACACATTAACGTATCGGACTATCGTGTGCATAATATTACGTTTTATGGAAATGAACTAGTTGGTGCAGGTATGTGGGTCAACAATAGCAACGGTACAAACAATTTTAATAAAACTGTAGATGGCGTTAATACTGGAAATATATATCCTAACGCTTCAAGTTATCAAGTATACGATCACGACTTAGTTGGCTATGCGACTGAAGGGAAAGATTATCCGTTCAACAATGCAACATTACAAGGATTATGGGAAGGTCCAGGAGCAGATTATGGACCTGCAACAACAAGACTTGGATGTGGAAATTACACTGCGGCAGGATTATACAATATCACTGAGAATTTAACTCACGACTACACTTGTATTAACGTAAAAGCAAATAAAGTGAACGTCCAATGTGGTGGGAATAAAATCACATTCGGACAAGCAAACAATATCTCGGCAGGTATTAGCAATAATGGATATGACGCTATGAATATTACGGGTTGTAGAATTGCAGCCTACAATATGTCAACGACGGTAAATGCTATTGTATCATTAAACAACGAGCGTGTTATAATCTCAAATGTTACTTTAGAAATTGAACAGGATACTTCGGTAAGTACTCAAGTACTTCTGCTATCTAGTTCAAATAATACGCTTATTAATAAAACGCGAATAGTCTTTTCAGGTGTATCAAGCAATGGGACAGGATACAATATTGAGGCGTCTAATGTAAATATAACCAATTCAAATGTTTCAACACCTAACAACGCTCAGGGTTTACGGATTGCAGGTAATGATGTCATTATAAACAAAACGAACATCTCTATCTCCTCTATAGGATCCACACAAAGTGTATATGTTCAATCTGCCAACAACACAATCATTCAAAACTCAATTATAAGAGGTGGTGATTATTCTATTACACATCTTGGTTCTGACGATTTATTCATAGACACTAATAACCTCACTGGTGCGATTCGAGGTGGAAATGGTGCAGGTGAATATACAAGAATAATAAATAACCGAATAAACACGGGAAGTCAAACATCAGTTGGATCTATCTATTGGCAATACAATGATGGTGAACATGCACAAATCATAGGGAACACTATTATTGAAGATATTGCTGGTATGGGAGGTATCTCCTTACGATATTCAAACGGGAATGTATTGTGGAACTTTACAATTGCAAATAACACGATAAATGGAAATCCAATTATATTTAATAAAAGTATTACTGGCGGCACAGTTATCAAGAACCCGGTAGCAAAATACGGACAAGTTATCTGTTATAGTTGTAATAATACTATTTTACAAAATCTCACAATTACAAGTGGATTAGAAATTTATAGTTCTGATAGAATACAAGTAAACAATATTTCAGTCAACGCGAGCGCGGATCACGCTGTTGAAGTTTACGGTGTTGAGAACAGTACATTCTACAACATTACTGCGAGATTAGATGAAAATGGTGGAATTGAGTATGCATTATCTGTAGATTCCTCTTCAAGAAATAACTTTTCAAATATCTCTTTAATTGCATCAGGATATCAAGCATATGGTCTTAGTACATTATTAGTTGATGATAGTAGTTTCACTAATGTGGATTCAACAGCTGATCTTAGTACTTCGGGACGTGCGTATAATCTAGCGTTCACATATGACTCCAATTTCACAAATGCAGAACTTTCGGTATTAACTTTATCACACATAAATATTTTAATGAATAATGTGGGAAATCTTACTTTTGAAAACCTCACACTTAATCTTTGGGCATTCAATGGAAGTGGTATTGATTTTAATTCAAATACAAAACAAGTTAACATCACAAATGTAACAATCGACACGACGGGAGCAGGAGGAACTGTTTTTGTACTTTCATCTTCAGCCGATTCGGGAAATATCACTATCAAAGACACAAATTTAGTACTTGGGGGCGCAAACGAAATCGCTCTGTCATCACCTGGTCAAACATTTAGATTCGTAAACACAACAACAAACACATCTTTATTCAGCGCGACAACAACTGCAAATGTTGAAATATACTCTTACTTAGATGCAAACTTCTCAAACACAAGTAATCAAAATGTTTCAGGAATCACTCTTCAAATACTAAACCAAACGAATGAAACATACATAACATACACATTACCAAGTAATAGCACTATGCGAAACAAATATGTATTACATCAAACGCTAAATGGGAGTCAAGTAGTAAACTACTCTGATTATAGAATCCAAGTCGATCAACCCTTATTTTACTTAGACGACTATGTGTCAGTCACAGATAACGTATACAGAGCATTCATAGTAAATAAGTCGATAGCGGACGTAGAATACGTATACGCAAACAAAACAGTCCCTAATTATAATTACTTAAACACATATGTCTTCACAGAAGATCTTAACTTTAGTGTATACAATGGAACAATTAAAGACATCAACATCACATTTGTAGAAACACAAGCAAATGATTTCTTGGCAAGTTATGATAGAGTGGATGGTTGTTCAGATAACATTTTAGCAGAAACGAATTGTTCGTTACAAGTAAACATTTCATTAAACAGCGGATTGGGATTAAGTAGTTTGTTCGCATTCACTGTTAATTACACAAATCCGGATGGGACTAATTCATCTATTCTATTACCTTATAGCATTAATATCTTAGAATTCGCAAATGCGAGCAGCAATATTACGAGCATTACGTACAATGCAGAACTAAGTGACCTAAACCGAACAGGAATCCGAGTATCAAACACAGGATCAACAACTACGAACCTGTTAACAGTAAACACAACGCACGATTTCTTCATTATTAGAGATAATAATTTGTTAATAGATTCAACATATACCTCGTTAACACCTGGTGGGTACTTTGACATGTTTGCTGACTTAAGAATAACTAATTACACTGCGGCAAATTATAGCGGGAACATTACTGTTTCAAGTTCAAAATTAAATTTAACCATCCCATACACAGTAAATGTGACGCCTCAGTTAACAATTGCTGATAAAAGTGTATCTGTGCAACACAACACAACAAGTGCACTAACATTCCAATACAATAATACGGGTAATGTTAAACAAGATACAATTGCTTGGTCATATGTTGCAGGTACATTAAACTCATCATTCGTCGAATACAAATCAAGCTTAACATCTGAAATGAATTTTACACGAAGCAACAATGCAAGTGTGAATGTTTCAATTCCTACTCACTACACGTCTGGTACTTATTCGGGTACATTTGTACTTACGACAGACAGTGGTTATACACGTAACATCTTACTGTCTGTAACTGTACCGACGAACCGAAGCTGGAAAACAACACCTGCTAGAGAAGGCATAGAGCATTCAATTTCAGATTCTATCCTTACAGAAAATAGTTTACCTAATATTACTATAACAAATTATGGAAATGTTGATATTAATGTCACTGTGACTCCACTTTATACGGGATATGGTGATGAGCCATTTACTCCTGTAAATAGATACACTGCAGTTTCTGGGCAGGCAACGCCGTTCATTGTTCAAATCACTAAGAATGATACGTATACGGTTGAACAAGAAATTAAGGCATTTGTAGTAAGTGAGACTAAGACTAATATGGGTCTTGGCTTTAATTTAACAATTGTAAATACAACAAACGCTCAAAATACGTCTATAACATCAATATTCCTAATCAATGTAACGGACAGTCTTCCAGAAGTAACTGGTTGGAGATTAGGCGCATATGCAGCAACTAATGAAGAAGCAATTGAACTTAACAAAGCATATAACTTTAGTGCGAGTGCAAGTGATGACAGTAATAATCTTAATGTTACGGCTGCGTACTTTAGTATTACAAATTCAGTAAATACAACAAATTATTCTTACGACGCTGAAAACAATTTGAGATATACATTCCAATTCACACCGACTGTTGGTGGTCAACATAATATTAGTTTATTTGTTAGTGAAAATGTTACTGTTGGTGGAAAAGTCGGCAATGGTTCAATTGTATTTAATGTATCCTCATCACCAACTTCTGTAATTATATCAGCAACAGCAGTTTCAACGAATCAAAGTAATCAAACAAATGATGCAAATGTAACAGTTCCATTTACAATGCGAGTTAATGGTGACGTACAAATATATGATGTGAACTTTAGTGTTGAGTCATTATTCTCACCTGCTTGGGATTCTGTTAATACAACAACATCTTATATCACAAATAATACAAATACTGATTTTAACATCATAATTACTGTTCCAAATGGGACAAGTACGGGAGACTATACATTACAAATATTAGCTGTGTACAGACTTCCAAACGGAACTGTTACTAATCAAACAGGAAATTTCACACTCACTGTTGAAAAGAATCACGCATTTAGATTTTCAACAAATCAATCAATCGCACAAACTGATGGTTCGCAAGGATTATACACTGTAACAATTACTCCGAGAGGAAATGCACAAACAAACATGACACTTGAAGCAACAGGAAGTACTCATACAATTTCATTCTTTAGAGGAGGACCTGGTTATACTAATCCTTCAAGTGGGCATTCACTTGTGACTAGTTCAACAACTGCAGTTATTATGCGTATTACAACTACTTCTGGAAGTAATGCTACTGAAACATTTAATATAACTGCAACAAATTCATTTGGTGAACAAATGGTGTTCCCAGTTACACTTTCAATTCCAAGTGATCTGTCAACAAGTATATCTACTACTAACTATACACAAAACGTAGTTGCAAGCACAGCTTACACGAAAAATATTATTAACATTACGAATGATGGGAATTCGCAAATACTTGTGAATTTCACACTAAGCGGTGATGTTTCGAACTTTGCTGGTAGTGGTGGAAGTGGTATGACAATTGTAAGTTCTGCAAATATCACTCCTTCAAAAGTATATTCACTTAATGCAACATATACAATGCCTCCGGGAACATCAACATATGAGGGCAATTTAACAATTAATGTTACAGGTGGAGATAATTATACTGTTCCACTAACAGTCACGTCATATACAGTAACACTTTCAGCATTTAACTTTAGTAATTTTGGCGGAGTTGATGTTGGTGAAACAATTGCAGTTAATGCAAGCTTTGTTGTAGGTGGTATTTTCATTGGTGAAAATGTAACATTTGTACCGAAAGTCAATGGCATTGCGTGTGGAAGTGTTTCAACTTCAACCTTCCTTATTAGTACCGATACTAATTATTTGATCGCATGCACTGCGCCTAGTTTGACTGATGGTGCAAGTTACACATTTACTCTGGACGCTACATATACTGCTGATCATATAGGTATAATCTCAGTTAACAGCAGTGATACAGGAACAGTTGTCTACAACGATGTAACTGCGGGTGCTGTAAGTGATTTCGCGATAAATGATACGTTCTTTAATGTTCCTTCGTTTATGGAAACAAATATTACAGATAATATTGCAATAACAGATTCAAACTCAAATAGTTATACAATCACATTAGAAACAACACATGTTGCAACATCTACACGAGTATCTCATGTCTTTGCTAGAGTATTAGGACAAGCAGGAACATTTAGAAAAACATCAACATTCACACAACTAGGAGATCATTCCTATATTTTGCGTGTTTTAGATCCGTCATCAAATAGAAATTCGAGTTATACTGGTTCATTCGTAGTCTATGAGTACAAAACATTTAATTCAACATTAAATTTCACGAATAGTAGTGCACAAATAACTGCTGTCGATTTGAATGTTACGTTATCATCAACTGCTCGGTCATATAACGTTACTATTACAAATGGAACACTAAATAGAACAGTAACTACTGGGTTGTACGAAATGCAATTACGCGGATACACTAGTAATATTACATTTGATAATATCAATCTAGAGCGACTCCCAACATATGAAATGTTCGACTATGGGCAGCTTCGTTTAGATGACGCAGTTGTTATTGCACAAAGTCTCTTTACTGGGATAGCACCAAACGAAGTGTTTAATGCAGTGTATACGCGACTTAATGATACTCCTGATTTTGAAATCTGGTACAATTACACATCTTATGCGGTAACACAAGAAAATAATTTACATGCCTATGCTTGTTATAATTATACTATTGATGGTGAAGCACTTGATGCATGTCAAGGCGGATGGTTCGGATTAGATAGATCATACATTAGTACATCAAAAAATATTATTATTCTTGACTCTCCTAAAGCCATCACTGCGAATGAAACAGTAGCAATCATTTTTCTTCAATTTAACATTGTGGGTGACCCGCGAGTAACATTTAGTCAAAATAGTATCACTGACTCGCTTAATCATAGTGAGACAATTCAAGTTCCTCTCACAATATCGTCAGCAACTGTATTAGGTCAAGGTGGAACATTAACAGATATCTCTGTAGGATGTTATACTGGTGGAAGTGACGCGAGTTTCTGTAGCACATTTACAATATCTAACCACACAATCTCTTCAATTGTTGCAGGTACTTCGGAACAAGTTACTATTAACTTGACTGCGCCATCAGGAACTACTCCTGGAACATATTCAGGGACAATACGATATGCAAGTAATGCGGCTGATCAAACACCGCTAGCAAGAGATATAGCTGTATCTTTAACAGTCATAAGTGACTCTACTATTACCTTTAACAATACTGCTGACTACACAACAACAACTGGAGCACGATCAGAAGTAGTTATTGATACAATTAACTTTACTAATAATGGAAATGCACTTGTAACTCCGACATTTACATTTAGTGGTGTGTTACTAAGCAATAGCTCTGTGAATGTAACATCTTCATCAAATCAATCATATGATGTACAACTTTTAGCACCAACACAAAATGGTATTTATGTGTATCAGCTTAATGTGTCTGAAATTAATAAGTCATTCAACTATACACTTACAGTTAATCAAAGATTAACCCTTGTTAATATTACAACGAACACAAATGTGGCTGCTGGTGATACATTAACAACGTACTTTAGAGTATATGATAGAATTAGTGACAGTGACATAGAAAACACAAGCTCATCTGTGTACTTTGATAATTATACTGTGACAATCGATAATATTACTTGTGTGTCTAGTATTGGGAGTGTTACAATTTCAAGCAGCGATCCTGATAGTTTCACGTGTACTGCTCCAAATATGACTCGGGACTTGGATACTTACAATTTTGAACTCATTATATTCCGAAGTAATATCGAAACTCGTGATAATTATACTGTTACGTACGGAGATGTGCTTGCGCCAACAGTGAGTGGGGTTACAAGCACAATTGAATATCAAAATGTATCTAATATTACATTTACACTTGCTGATAGAAACTCGCTTGCAACTAACATTACAGTATCGGTAATTAATTCGACGGGAACTGTGGTGAATTCAACTCTTGGTTTTGTTTCTGATAATAGTACCAATTCAATAATTGGTGGTTTGTATAATACTTCGTCATCATCATTTGTATTTAGATATAATTTTAGTGTAGGTGATGATTATACGGTTACTATCACATTCTGTGATGATGGTGCAAATTGTGCTAATTTAACTACAATTGTGAGTCATTTTCGGCTTACATCCTTCCAATCAAATTATGGTACTCCGAGTCGAGGTCTTGGTAGTTCAATTATAAGCAGTCAAGTACGAACAACGAGTTCAACAAGCGGTCAGGGTGGCGTAGTATTATCAACACCACGACAAACAAATATCTTCCTTAAGAAACCCGGTACATCACGAGTACTTTTCCAAGGAACAACTGGTACATCAGATAGTAAGTTTAATTTCACACGAATTCAAGAGAGAAAATATGATGTGCAAATAGTTAACAGTGAGTTCACATTAAACTTAACTAATGTTACGTATAACGGATCTGAAATTATAGCCTTTGAGAAATTGAACGTAGATTCAATTACAAATGCACGACTTGGATTTGGATTTGAATCAACAATTAATTACACAGGTAGTTTACAATATGCTGTTGCAAAAAGTGGTGTACGAAGCACTGCCTATTTTGTTGTATGTACAAGTTTAGACTATACTGCTCCTGATTCTTGTGATGGAACACAAACCAGTGAGACTCCGATAAGACGAACAAGTAATGCGACACATTACCTATTCACATTAAACATTACACACTTTAGTAGTTATACATTAATTGTACCAACAGCAACTACAACTCCGACTACAAGTAGTGGATCAAGTGGGTCCTCTTCAGGTGGTGGTGGCGGTGCTTCACTCGGTTCCATTTCGGAATTACTTGATGAGAAAGTTGGAAATTTAAGTAGTGTAGGCTTAGGGATTGATGAAATTAGTGTTGATACAACAAACATTGATCAAACACTTTTCCCCTCAGAAACTGCAGTTGTCTTCATTGACTTAGCGAATACAGGAAATGCATCAAGACAAATAAATGTGACATTAACACCAGAACTTCCTGAACTTATTACGCTTACACCTACACAAACTGAAATTAAACGCGGTTCTTCAACTGCATTACGTGTTGATATAGCTATACCTGAAGATGCTATTCCTCAAACATATGATGGATTTATTCAAGTAAAATATAGTGGTGGGAAATTATTAACTATTCCTGTTAAAATAAGAGTTGTTAGTAAACCAGGTAAACTTTCAACAATTGATACACGAATGCTTACACCTCGTTTATTACCATCAGGGACAGTTCGTATGCAAGTTGATATTGAATACGGGCATGCGGAACAATCAAATGCGACAATCAGATATGACATCATTACAGATGGTGAAAATCTCGTATATAGTGATAGTGAGTCGTTTATTTTAAGTGAATCATTAACGAAATCGTTCGCCTTTGAACTTGATGAACAATTTTCAACTGGATTATATAACTTTTTGACAACACTATCTTACGTTGATCCGAATGGCCAGTATGTTGAACTTAAATCAAGCAATCCTATTACTATTACTGAGAATATTTTGTATAAGGAGTTATTTACAGTATTTGGATATGCATTCAGAGTACTTGATTTGATTTACATTATTATACTAAGTTGTTTGATTACATACGGACTCATGTATTTACGAACATACATAGAAAACAAAAAAAGGTATCACTTACCAGTTTCCTTTAATTTATTACCTTCACCAGGACCAAGTTCAGGGTACTTAGGATATTTAGCAGAAACAAATATTCGGTCTTTTGTTGAATTAGAACAAATGAAGACACATACATTAGTTGCTGGTTCAACTGGTGGCGGAAAATCATTTGCAGCGCAAGTTATTGTTGAAGAAGCTTTGAAGAAAAATGTTTCTGTTGTTGTCTTTGATCCAACTGCGCAGTGGACTGGGTTCTTACGTAAAAATCAATCCCAAGCATTACTTAAATTATTCAAGAAATATGGTATGGATCCAAAAACAGATCCAACTGGATTCAAAGGAAATATTCGTAGAGTTGAAAACCCACTTGAAATTATTAAACTAGAAGAATACTTGAAGCCTGGAGAAATTACTGTGTTTGATTTACATAAATTATCTTTCGAACAGATTGATTTATTTGTTGCAAATACTGTTAGTCAAGTATTCATGAGTGAATTAGATGAATCATCTGACTTAAAATTACTAATGGTATACGATGAAGTACATAGACTCTTACCTAAATTTGGTGGTTCTGGTGCAGGGTTTATGCAGATCGAACGTGGTTGCCGAGAGTTCCGTAAATGGGGTATTGGACTACTTTTAATCTCACAAGTATTAAGCGATTTCATTGGGAAAATCAAAGCAAACATCAATACGGAGATTCAAATGAGAACGCGTGATGATGAGGACTTAAAGCGTCTTAGCATGAAGTATGGTGAAGACTTACTACATGCGGTTGTTAAAGCAGAAGTCGGTACTGGTATGATTCAAAACAGTAAATACAATAAAGGACGTCCTTACTTAGTTTCCTTTAAACCTGTTATGCACGCGCCTGAGAGGTTAGGGGAAAAAGAGTTAGATGAATATTTCGTTTATAATAAAAAACTGCTTAACTTATACGACAGTGTTAAACAACTAGAAGTGTTCAAAGTTGACGTGATGGATCTGCGTATTGAGTTAGACTTAGCGTATGACAAGTTAAAAGAAGCAAAATTTGATGTTGTTGAAATATACTTAGATGGTGTTAGTCGAACTATTGAGAAAAAATGGAGTAAATTAAAGAAAAAACCAAAAACTAGGACAGTTGAGTTATTAGATAAGAAAACAGTAAACAAATTCATTGAACTTGCAAAACGCCAACATTATGAAGGCGCAAAAGAAACTAAAAAAGAAGAAATGCATATGCCTGTTATTGATGTTGAGTCACCACGGAAGAAGGAGAAAGAAACACCTGTACTGGGTATACGAGAAACAGCTAAAGAAAAAGAACCAACTACAAAAGAACAGAAGAAAAAGTCTATGAGTGCAAAACAATCAAAATCAAATAAATTCAAAAAATTACGAAAATTACTTGATGAATAAAATATATGACAATAAAGCTTATAAATCAATATTGGCAAAAATATAAGTATATGTATATAATTAAAAAAGGGGAACAAACGTGTTTGGAAGCAAATCAGAAGTAAAGAATACACATCACATTCATTATAAAAAAGAATTAGTTTCTGTTAAAGGGGACGTTTTTGCTATTAAAACACGGATTGAATTACTTGAAGCAAAACAAAAAGCGCAAGAAGAATTACGTAAAGTTTCTCATAGTAAATTTGATAGAGTAAGTGAAAGTATTGGTGAGCTTAAAGAGATGTTTAAAGATCTCTCTTCAGAAAAGCAAGAACTTGCAGTCGAACTAACTCGAACTAACGCGCTTGTAAAATCAGTACAGCCACAAGAACTTCTTAAGAAGATTACTTCAGTACACACATCAAATAATGTATTAGATGGTAAATTTGCGCTATTAGCCAAGCAGTACGGTGAGTTTAGAAAAGATTTTGATGTCTTTCGAAGAAAACTCAAAGTATTCAAAGGCGAAGATGAGTTGTTAAAACTTCAAGAACGAGTCCGTGAAGAGTTACATGATGTACGTAAAATTAACAATGTTGCAAGTCGGCATGCATCAAAAATTGAGAATCATTTTGTTAAAATTAAAGAAAAAGTAAATCAGGCGGATCAACAGATCACAGAAACTCAAGATCTTCGTACAAGTTTAGTTGACCTTAAAGGGCAACTTGAAGGCTTTGCTGAAAAATTAGAAGATTCAGGAGTCGCTGAACAACCAGATTCTGCCCAATTAGACGAATTAAATGAGACTGTTGATGAATTAACAGAACTTACTACAGAAACATTTGGTCAGTTGAAGAAGCGTCAAATGGAATTAGAAAAAAATGTGCATATGGATGAATTGGCTAAAATGCACAAATGGGTTAAATTTTTAGTGAAGCAATACCACGAAAAAGGTGTAGTCGCCTCAAAACCACCGCGATTAAAATCAAGATCAAAGCCGAAACAAGCAAAAGTAACCACATCTAGAAAAAAAGCAGTAAAAAGACCTACTAAAAAAGTAGTTAAAAAGGCACCTGTAAGAAAATCTGTTAAAAAACCTGGTAAGAGAGCAAGTAAAAAAGTCACTAAAAAGGCTACTAAAAAACCAAGTAAACTGGTAAAGAAAAAGGTTACGAAAAAAGTAGTTAAACGCGCTCCTATAAAGAAAGTAGCAAAAAAAGTAAAGAAAGCAGTATCTAAACAAAAGACTACTAAATCTAAGAAAAGACGTTAAGTTTGATGTTTTGTAGACGGGGAACGATACTTCGTTACTTCTGGCCCTGGATAAAAATATACGAAAGATTTATAAATATCTAACTATCAAATACCACTATACGAGGGTTAGCTATGAAGAAATTTTTATCACATCTCAAACGCAAATTAACTAGAGAACCGTCCGACGATGAACTCGTGGACATAGAAGAAGAATACGTTGAATTGGACTCAAATCCACGACGCGATGACGATCAAAAAGTTGTTGTGCGTCCGTTTGTTATTGATGACTTTTCAGATGTTAAGGACATTTTGGATAGTTTGAGAAATGGATACACAATCGCACTTGTGAACATTAAGCCGCTTAAAGATAAGGATATTATCGAATTAAAGCGAGCTATCAATAAGATCAAGAAAACTTGTGATGCTGTTAAAGGCGATATTGCAGGTTTCGGTGACGATTACATTATTGTAGCACCAGAGTTTGCTTCGATTTATCGAGCAGGTTCTGATGATTCTGATCAAAGGTAAGGGTCTAAAACAGATTTCTTATGGTTGTTGAGGGGGTTTTACCTTCTTTTAAAACCATATATTTAAATATAGGTGTGATCTAATACTATTTAGGGGAATTACTATGATACCACAACAAGGAGCTAGAGAGGAATACGCAGTTGTACTTGACTTCTTGCCGCATGGATACCCTCTTGACAAAAGTGCTGGATATAAAAAAACACCTATTATTCAAGCAATTGGACAAGAAAACTTTGTTCTTTTAGAATTAGTACCAAAAAAAGATATTCATGTTAATTCTGGCGATCTAGTCTATATAGGATCTGGAAAACGTGATCATATTCATCATATTAATGGTAAACTTGCTTTAGCAAAATTAACAAACACAGCTAAAGGTGAGTTGGAATTTGTAGCAAAAAAACTTATTGCTGAAAGCCCGCAGAAATTTGTTGACTTTTTTAACAAGTCTCAACCTCTATCTATGCGTATGCATCAGCTTGAATTACTTCCTGGATTAGGGAAAAAGCACATGTGGGAAGTAGTTGAAGAACGTCGTGCAAAACCCTTTGAGAGTTTTGTGGATATTAAAGCTCGGGTGAAACTTTTACCAAACCCTGAAAGTCTTGTCTTTCGAAGAATTATGAAAGAACTTGAAGGCGATGAGAAACATCATTTGTTTGTCAAAGAGTAATTATTTAAACAATACTGGTCCTATTTTCTCTTATGAAGGGGTTTTTTGCATCTATACTTGCTATGTTTTTTGATAAAAAAGCACGTCGTATTTTTTTCTTATCGATTTGTACTATTATCTTGTTTATTTTGTTACAATCAGTTTATTTGTCACCCACACAATATGTTCTAGAGACTGCAGCCTCTCAATTTCAACAAGTAACAACACGTGCTGTTGCTGATGGCGGATACGCAGCATCACAAGGTACAAGTTCTATGGTTGATGTTTTATTTGGTGATCCAATCATTCGAAATGCGATTTTTGATCTTATTATATTACATTTTCTTTATGCATTAGGGACTGGTGTGCTTTTTCTTATCACAACGATATCAATTCGCCATACCTTTTTTTCAGATAGTACGCGGTCAGCTGTAGTTGGTGGAATAAAATGGTTTGTTCTTTTTCTTGTTTTTTGGATTTTTTTATTCTTATATTCATTACAGGCAGCAATTATAGACGAGACCATACTTAATAGAGAAACGAATATTGGTTTGATGTATATTGTATTCTTATCTATTTTTTCATATATATATATACTTGCAGTCACAAATAAATCGAAATTTTCACATGTTGGTGCTATGTTGAAAAAATCCTTACGTATTCACAAATATTGGAAAGGGATTCTTTTTATTATAGTTTTTTACATTGTCTGTAATTGGATTAGTTTTCTGTTGTGGTATCTTTCAACTGTTGTTGCAAGTATTTTTTCACTTCTAGTGTTCGCATTACTTTCTACCTTTGTATTTGTATACGCGTATACTAAACAAGGAGGCAGACATGAGAACTAAACCGCTACTTATTACACTTTGTATTACTTATAGTGTGATTTTCCTATTATTATTTTATTCGCATTTGTTTTTATTTACTTTTAGTCAAGGTATAGATACATCAATATCGTCACAAACAGTTACTACTATTATAGGTTCGGTACAAGGTGAAATTGAAACGCAACGTGTGTTGGTGATTGAATTTACTGATTTCCAATGTGACTACTGTGCAAAAAACAAAGATGTTCTCTCGAAAGTATCTTCAAGTGATGTATTTGTAAAAAGAATGCACTTTCCTGTGACTGCAATCCATCAAAATGCATATGCTGCGGCACTCGCATACGAATGTGTTGATCTCTTTACTAAAGGTGCAGTCTCAAAACAAGCAGTTGATGCATTGTTCGCACGTCAAAGTGATTTATCTCAATCTGCGTTAAAGGAGTATGCAATTGATTTTGGATTAAATCAAACAACTATTGAACAATGTTTTGCAAATGAAGAAATAAAACAAAAAGTTAATCGTGACTTAAATTTTGGTTTAGATTTAAAATTAATTGGTACACCAAGTTATCTTGTTATTCCAATACAACATCCATCACTTACAACAATTTTAACTGGTGCAACTGCAACAGATTTACAAAAAACAATTACTAATTTTTTACAAATTGAATAAAAAAATTTATTTTTTATTTTTCTAAAAACTGTATATAACTTATTTTTTTTGTATAAAAAGTGCGTTTAAAGGAAAACATTTATAAAGAATATTTCGCATATTTGAGTTTACATTATATGTTTTACAAAGGTAACAAAAAAAATGGCTAAGAAAAAGACGGTTAAACGAGCTACTAAGAAGGTTGCAAAAAAAGTAACAACGAAAAAAGTAGCTAAGAAAAAAGTAGCTAAGAAAAAAGTAGCTAAGAAAAAAGTAGCTAAGAAAAAAGTAGCTAAGAAAAAAGTAGCTAAGAAAAAAGTAGCTAAAAAGAAAGTTGCTAAGAAAAAAGTAGCTAAAAAGAAAGTTGCTAAGAAAAAACCAGCAAAACGAAGAAAGTAAAATTGCAATCTTCATTTCATTTATTTAATTGGTGATGTAAGCATGGGAGTATTGATCTGGATAATCGGCATCATTCTCCTTTTGCTCGCGTTATCAATTATATTTAAAATTCTTAAATTTACTGTTAAAATCGTGAGTTTAGTACTAATTCTTGCACTTATAGGTGGTGGTTTCTATCTATTTGGTTCCACACAGCTTCTTATACCGCAAGCCCTTCATATATTAAACGATACTTCGGATACAATGAGGTATGTTGCAGTTTCAAACGAGACTCAAGAAGCAATTTTTGTAACTGATCCTGATATTTCGCTTTATTCTGTGATATTTACTCACAAATATTTGGAAATAAGTTGTCTTGAAGATGATGTCGAATTGGTCTACGAAGAATGTATAAAGAAACGGATACTAAATGCCACTATGCTCGCAAAATTACTTGCAAACGATTCAGTGAGTATTTCAAAGTCTAAGTAGGCTGACATTTCGGGGTATTATGCAAAAAAGAGGGTTGTTTATACTAATTACGTTGATGGTACTATTCTGTACAACGACAGTTTTTGCTGATTATATTTTGTCAACTGCAGTATATGAAAGTTTAGATACCTTTGCTTTAGATGACAAAGAATATGAAGTTCAGATAAGTGCGTCTTCAATATTATTAAAAAGTACGATAAATCCTTCTGAATCATATATTATTTCTTTAGGCAAAGACAAAGAAATTGGTAACTATAGAGTTTCATTTGATTCTTTAGCATCTGATATTGATGATATTCATTCAAATAGACAATACTTTCGAGCAACACTCACACTTACACAATTACTTCCTTTTATTGATGCAAACTGGCAATTAACAACAAATGGTTCTTATGTTTTAGATACATATATCTTTGAGGTCACATTTGAGAATAAAGGAAATATAACTGCGCAAAATTTTGAATATATTCATAATCTACCTGAGGGGTTTGTCTTGGAGAGACAAAGTGGATCTTGTTCAAATCTGAATGGGAAAATAAGTATTAGTACAACTATAGGTGTTGATCAATTATTGGAATGTGAATATACAGTTCATACAAATAAATCCTATGTCGGTCATTTACTTTCACCTACGTATTATTGGACTGACTATCGTGGTCGTCATCAAAAAAGTTTAAATCCTATTTTATTTACTGCACAAGATTTGGTAGATATTGTTGTTACAGTAACAGGCGACGCTCAATTAGATGCAAAATCAAATATCACTTTGTCTTTAGAAAATAATATTGATGACTCTGTTGTGGTAGAATCTTTACGAGTTTTTGTTCCTGAATATTATCAATTCGTGTCGGCAACACATAGGGCTTCTATTACTGATAACGAAGAAATTCGTGATGTTCTTGGTAAGTTTTGGCTTGCAACACTTCGATACAGACTATCTGCCGATTCATCTATTGTTGATAACATAAGTGTTCGTGCAATTAGACCTGGACAAGTTCCTATTTATTATGAGTATATATATTCTTACGATGGAGAGTTGATAAAAAGTCCTATCTATGCCTTTGATGATACAATTGCCATTCCTGATGATATTATTTATGTTGGACTCAATGAAACGCCTTCAAAGATTGATCCGCAGAATGTGTTTACTCCTACAATAACATTTGTTAATAATAGGTCTGACACACTCACTGAGTCCGAAATTCAAATTCATTTTAAAAATTTAATCAATGAGACGATACATAACGTATCAGCATGGTTTATCATTAATGGTGACAATTATTCTTTATTTCAAAAAAAGACAGTTCCACGTTTTACTAGATTACGTGCAGATAATCTTTTTTATGTGATGCCGCCTGTAACTGCCTCTAAAGAAATAACATATACGAGTGCTATTGCGTACACTCTCTATAAGAAAAAATATATTATGCAAAATGATTCAACCATTACAGTGAAACCTGTTGAAGCTTTTGATATAACGCGTGTATTTAGTCCTGCCGGCCAACAAGAAGTTGATCGTCCTTTTTTTGTTACTGTAACTGCGAAAACTTCACGAGAAAATAGGGCTGAAAATGTCACTTTTGTTGAACATATTCCTACTAACTTTATTTTAGTTGGAGGTGTGACAAATCGTACTATGTCGCTTATTGAAGATGAATTAGAAACTGTATACTCTTACCAACTAATTCCAAAATACGTTGACGAAGATACAAAAGTGACTCTTACTACAGAAGTAGATTATCAACTTCAGAAAGGCGCACTTGCTTTAAATTATTCTCAAAATGAAACGACTGAACTTACAATCGGCGAGTTTGATGATTTATTAAGTATAACACCAACATTTGATTCAAAGGTCGCTCAACTAGGAACAATTCTAAGTCCTAGGGTGGACGTTTCAAATAATGGGTCGACTGATCTACATAATATTTCTTTGCAAGTAAATACGCGTTACTTTGACTCTGCTGGTCAGTCTCGTATTTTTATACCCCTCTTATTTCCAAATGAAACCAAAACGCTTTATTTATCACTACGAATTATTGCTCCATTTCGTAAAGACGAAGTATTAGTTTTTAATGCAACATACACAACAACGAATAAGGTCACTGTTCCTATTAATACGAGTTTACAAAAATTGCAGTATGTGGATAGTAATATCCCTGGACCATTATTTGATATTACAATTCAATCTGTTGAACTAACGAAACAAAGTAGTATGAACACAAATTCGACGAGTAAAAGTATCTTTCACACAAATGTTACTTTGACGAACTGGGGGAATACGTCGACTTATATTAATATCACCATAAATGGCACGCGGAAATCCTTTTTTGTTTCTGCAAATTCTAGTGTCCAGTTAAAATACTTGACAAATACGCTATTACCCGTATCTGAGTATATTTCTTATTACTTTTTACAACAAAACTTCTTGTCACAAATAAAAACTGATTATTTGGTGAGCAAAGTTCCTGTGATGATAATTGGAAATGTAACGCCGACAAATGTAAGTTCCAATTCTACTACAAGTAAAGTTAAGACTGGGAAGGGAGTTTCGGGAACACAAATTCCCGCGGAAGTATTTCAGTCTAAAGTTGATTTAAGTAGTACTAAAATAGTAATACTCCTTATTATCGCTTTATTAGTATTAGTAGTTACTCTTCTTGTGTTCTTACGTCATAAAAAAATAACAACTGGTGTTGTTAGTAAAATTACTTCTAAATTTATACATCACACACAACAACCTGTTCAAAAACAAACTACTGCGCCTACTGATGAACTATTAAAACCAAAAAACCTGCTTGATACACCTGAACGCACACGTGAGCGTCTAGCTAAATTAAAACCAGTGCAGTCTCTTTCTATGTCTCGTATGAAAAATATGCAAGAGCGTTCTGAAAAACTGTCTAAGAGTCCTACAACTGATCCTGTTTCTGAGAGTAGAAAAAAATTAGATGAATTGAAAAAACGTTTCCTGAAATCTGATTTTTCTAAAAAATAGGAATTCTTGAGTTTTTTTGATTTCTAGAGGTGAAAGTCATATTACTATTTTCTAGTTACAATAAAGTTATATAAATAAACTAAGACGTTTTTACCTATGGGCTTAGGGTAATTGCTAATGAAAAAAGAGGGTTGTAGATTAGTATCTCTACACAGTGTAAGTATATATACACTTGAGGTGACTGTGTGAGTAACGCGAAGTATCTTTGTATGTACGTTCTTAAGCGAATTCCAAACATTTCTTTAGAAGAATTAGAGTCATTATTTTCTCGTTGCAATCTTACTACTACAAAAAAAGGCTTAAAAACTATCTTAAGTCAAGCAAAACGTTCTTACAAAAAAACTCATATGAAAACAATAAAGGCACGTCTATCTCAAGATTACAAAGAAGCTGTTGATTTACTAGTGCAACCTGAACAACACTGTGTTCTTCCTGATTTCCCGGATATTACTGATGGACAACAAGTAACATCTCTTTTGTCAAACTCAATTACTGAGAACCAAACATTTATTCCAACTGAACAATCAAACTTAATTAGCAACCCGCAGTTCGTTGAATCAGTTGTCACGCCGTCGCCTGCGTCGTTTGACACTGTTTCTTCTTTAGAAAATATGCAATCATCAACAAGATTACAAGAACTTGTACTTCAAGCCCAAAACCAAGCTCTTATAGATCGAATTACATCTGAGTCCGATCCGAGAGTATTACATATTGTTGAATTACTTGATGCAAAAGCACATTATGTGAACGATTTACTTTCTCAACAGGTACAACAACAAAAGTCTCTATTTGCTCAACAAAAACAAGTATCTGAGTTGTCTACGCATGTTTCAGGTGTTTCAACACGTCTTATTCAGCAACGAGACGCAGTGCATATTCAAATTCGTCAATTAGAGCAAGAGCGTCAACAAAATAGGATGGCTGTTGAACATAGTAAACAAGAATTATTAGCAAGACAATCTGATCTTTCTATTCTTGTGTCGCAAATAACACAAGCAAAGAAAACACTTACTGAATTATCTTCTGCACACTCTGCCCAAAATGAGTATATGCGAGCCCAACTTCAACAAATTGCTCAACAGAAGAATAATCTCATTGCCAAACAACAAGAAGTTGATTCAAAACATGGTTTGATAACGCAACAACAGAATCAATTAAATGATTTAGCAAATAAATTGCATATGCGTCAGGCTGAATTAGAACAGTCTATTACAGTGTATAATCAACGTATGCATCAAGCGACTCAGCAAACAATTTCAAACGATGCGTTACGTGAAAATATCTTGGCCGAACAAAAAACAATAGACGCAAGATCGCATGCATTTGCAGTTCGTCATTCTAATGCTGCGCCTGTAAGTAGCGCACCAACATATGAAATTACTCTTGATGAACCACCGGTACCACAACATCCCGTTTCTCATAATCATCCATCTAAAAAACCAGGTTTATCTGACTTAATTGATACAATGCTTGACGTTATGGCCCATGAAGCGAGAGTTGATATGGTGAGTGCCAAGAAAACATATCTGAAAATAAAATCCCTTTTCGAAGATCTTCCTGAATCCAAAAAGCCACAGTACAAAGAAAAGATAATTACTGCATTTGAGGCACTACAATGATGTTCTTTAAGAAAAATAAACCTGAACAATCCCCATCATCACTAGACGATATTGATTCACAGGCAAAAAAACATATAGATGAATTAGGGACTCTTTTACAAAAAGTAGAATCTTCATCATCCGACCTTGATTCAGCAAAATCTCAGATTTTTCATTCTAAAGAAGATCTTGATGCAAAAGCGATTCAAATTAAAGAATTAATTGCTGCAGTCCAAAAAAGAGTTGAACAGCTTGTTATCAAAGAACAATCCTTACAAATAATGGAGCAAGATTTGTATAAGTCAAAAAAAATATTTTTGCAACAAAGACAACAAAATCTTAGTTTGGACCAGTCTCTTGAAAAAAAGCGAACAGCATTAGTAAAAAAAGAACAAGAATTGGTAACTTTACGCCAGGACTTACACCACCATGTATCACATTACAATAAACATCATGATTCTGTAATTAAATTACAAGAATCACACACTCACTCTAAATCTGCTCTTGATAAACGATATGCAGACCTTGTTCAGAAAGAACAACATGTGGACTTGCTTCGAAAACAAATACAAGAGCATCTGGCTCAAGCGAAGAGATTAGAAAAAGAAGCAAAAGAAAAACAAAAATATTTGGACAAACGAGAACGATTGCTTAAAGACGTAACTGAATATAAGTCACAAATAGAACACTCTACAAAAGAATACAAACGTGTTGTAAAGGAGTTTGATCATGTTAATTTAATTTATTCGAAGAAATTTGAAGGATATAGAAAACTTACATCAAATATTCGTGAAAAAGAACTTCAATTAAAAGAACTTGAATCCAGACAGATGTTTGTTGAGAGAAGTACGACGCAATTACAAAGTGAACTTGAGTTACGAGAAAAGTTTCTTAAAAAGGTAGAAGAAGATCTAACACAAAAAGAAATCAAAGTTAAAGAGAAAAATCAAGAGTTATTCCAACAAAGTTTCAAACTTCAAGAAAAGCAATCTGTTGCAGATGGCTCTGTTGCAGTTTTAAAAGAAAAAGAAAAAATCCTTCTTGCTAAAGAGAATAAACTAAGACTCAAAGAAACTGAACTTAAAGATCTTGAAGTTCGAGATCAACAGATGAAGGATAGTCTTCAAGAATTTGAAGAGCGTGAGCGGTTAATGAATGAGCAGTTATTAGAGTTTGAACGCACACAACGTTCTCTTGAGATTTTACGAGATCGAATTAGTCAGCGTGAAGGAGAACTTGGAACAAAAGAAGCAGATTCTAAACCATTACAGCTCAAAGCACAAATCGCATCCTTACAAAAAGAAAAAGAAACTATTCAAAGTCAGCTTGTTGAATCTCAGGCTAAACGAGAGGAAAATTCATTAAAAATTCAAGAGTTAACAACAACTATCTCAAACTTAACTAAGAAGAATAAAGAAAATGAGAAACTCACTGAACAAATTGCTGATTTTAAGAAGAACCTCGAAGAATTAGACTTACAAAATCAAAAATTATCATCTGAAATGAACGCAACGGGTAGAATTCAAAAAGATGATGATGTTAAAGAAGTTCTAGAAATTGTTGATCGTCTACTTGAGCACTTACCTGAAGATATTATGATAACATTTGTGAAATCTAATGACTTTAAGAAATTTGAACAAATATTCGTTAAATATGAAGTTGGTAAGAAAGAAACCAAAAAAGGTGGATAAAATTGGGTTTAATGGATAAAGCAAAAGGAATACAATCAGGAACAACTGATTCGAAACCAGCAACTCCTCAAGCGCCACCTATACAAACTCCTGTTGGACCACCAGTATCTGCACCTGCTCAAAAATCTACGCCATCTTCGACATCACACTCTCAACCTTCATCATCACCGAATAAGGACGCAGGATTTGGTGCACTTCAAAAAGAACATACGGAAAGTCTGTCTAAAGAATCATCACCTATTGATAAAGAAGTTTCAAAACAAATCTCTGATCACAAGAAAGTTGTTGAAGAAACAGGGAGTCTTGATTGGGATAATGAAGAGATTAGAAACAAACTTTCAAATTTGCCAGTAGGATCTAAAATTGACACTATTTATGATACACTCTATGATACACTCAAAAATTCAAAGAAGATGACTTATAGGCAACTTGCAGCACAGACAGGGCTATCACAAAATCAATTAGATGAGTATCTTAGACTATTTTCAAAGGAAGGTGTTGTGACAATATCTTATCCACTTTTATTTCTCACGTCTCCTACTGTTGAATATATTTATGAAGAACCAATTAAGTCAAAAACGCTTCCGTTAACGGATAGAAGAAAGTTGCTTGAAGATTATACTGTATTTGCAGACTATGTTGTTGTAAACGTTAAATTATGGTCTGAACCTTTGCACTCAACACCGATTTATGAGATCATTGATCATAAAATTGGAATGGGAACAGAACTTTTAATGAAAAACTTAATTTCACAACTTGCCTCAATTGTTTCTATCAGCAATGATGATATTACTGATGCTAAAAAACTGTATGCTGCAAAAAAATATGCATTTGAAAGTGCATTAACACTTATCAAAAAACATATTGATATTGCTGAAGAACTGCAGTATACACTTGCAGGGACAATGCTACACCGCTTTTTCGGTTTAGGTGACTTAGAAGTTGTTATGCTTGATAACTGGTTAGAGGAAGTTGCAATTAATAGTGGGACAGAACCATTAAGTTTGTATCATAAACGATATGGTTGGGTAAAAACAACACGTTATTTTAATCGTGAAGGAGAAATTTATAATATTTCTGCATACATTGGACGAAAAGTTGGAAAGCAAATTAACTCGTTAGACCCTATCATGGATGCGCATCTGCAGACTGGTGATCGGGTTGCAGCAACGTTATTTCCTATTAGTACGGAAGGTGACACAATCACTATTCGACGTTTCTCAAGAAATCCATGGACTGTTGTACACATGGTTGATGAAAAAAACCATACTATGTCTAAAGAGATTCTTTCATTCTTATGGCTTGCAATTCAGTATGAATTAAATATTATTGTTGCAGGTGGAACTGCGTCTGGAAAAACAAGTGCACTAAATACACTTGCCTCATTAATTCCGCCAACAAACAGAATCATTAGTATTGAAGATACGCGTGAATTAAGTTTACCAAGTGAATTACATTGGAACTGGGTCCCACTTAATTCAAAGTCTGCAAATGCTGAAGGACAAGGAGAAGTATCAATGCTTGATTTAATGGTAGCATCATTACGTATGCGTCCTGACAGGATTCTGGTAGGCGAGATTAGACGAAAAGCACAAGCTGAAGCAATGTTTGAAGCCATGCATACGGGGCATTCTGTATCAGCAACAATGCACGCAGATACAAGTGAGCAAGTGAAACATCGACTGACTCAGCCTCCTATTGATATTCCTGAAAATGAATTACAAGCACTCCATCTTGTTGTTGTACAATACCGGGACCGAAGACGGGGTATTCGAAGAACACTTGAAGTAAGTGAGCTATTACCAGGATCTGGAGATAACAAAGTTAATATGAATTATTTATTCAGATGGCGTCCTCGTAATGATACATTTGTGAAAGAAGAAGAGAGTATTCGTGTAGTTGAAGATTTGAATTTGCACACTGGTATGACACAAAAGGAAATTGAACAAGATTTAGTTGACAAAGAACGTGTATTAACTTGGCTTCAAGAGAATAAATTATTTGATGTTGATAAAGTTGGACACGTTATGCGTATTTATTACAAATATCCGAAAATCCTTTATGATATTATCGATGACAACGGAAAATGGCATGACTTGGTACAAACAACAAAATGAGTGACAAACCGTTCTTAATGGTATTACCTTTGTCTTTAAACAAGAAGTTAGCTTTTCTTTTTCGAGGTTTTGCATTAAAAATTCAACGCTCAGATAAACAATTTGCTCACAATCTAAAAAAATTAGATATGGATATTGATGAAGAAGATTATTTGACCTATGCGATGCCAAGCTATATATTATTATCACTTTTTGCTGGGTTTGCAATTTTTTATGTTCTCTTCACAAATCCTGCATACGAAACTTGGCGTGCAATACTCATAGGAGGATTAGCCATACTTTTATCTTTTGGAGGATTGTTATATCTATCTTTAAAACATCCAAATTCAACCGCAACAGTCAAGGCGGGTTTAATTGATATGTATTTAGGATATGCGCTTAATGATCTTATTTTAGAATTAAACTCTGGAAAAACAATTCACAGCGCAATGGTAAGTGTGTCAGAAGCAAATTACGGTCAAGCAAGTGTTGAATTTCGTAAAGTTGTCAAAGAAGCGAATGTAGGTAGACCAATTTTTGATGTAATAAGAAAGCAAATAGCACTTACTCATTCAGAATACTTAAAAAAAACATATTGGCAATTACTAAACAGCATTAAAGCAGGAAGTGACCTTAAGAAAGGACTAGGTTCGATCGCGTCTGAATTAACAAATGATCAGCATACAAAAATTGAGAATTATGGACGAGAGCTAAATCTCTGGTCTTTACTATACATGTTGTTTGCAGTTGCGATCCCGACAATTGGATCCACTATGCTTGTAATTTTATCAAGCTTTGCGGGATACGGAATTACAAAGGGCACATTTATTATTTTTTTGATACTATCTTCATTTATGCAGTTAGGATTAATTCACTTCGTTAAATCACGAAGACCATTAGTACACTTTTAGAGAATAAGAAAAATGATATCACTACGAAAACGGTTTCTGTATGGATTGTCAGGAGCACTTCCTGGTGTATATAAGCGACAGCTTCGTGAAGTATTACAATTTAGTGGTGTAACTGACCCCTTCGAACGATGGGGAGGAATTGCTGCAGTACTTACGTTATGTGGCTGTTTGTTCTTTCTTATTTTAGGATTTGTTATTCCTGCTCCATTTTCATATGTATCATTTGTAGCTTTCGGTTTGTTTCTTATTATTGGCCCATATTCAATTTACACATATTTTTATTTTAAGGCAAGTAATCGTGTTGAAGAAGTCAATAAAGTTCTTCCTAATGCGTTAAGTATGATTGCAGCAAACATGAGTAGTGGAGTAACACCTTTCCAAGCTGTAAAAATGGCAGCACTACCTGAGTTTGGTGTGCTGGGAGAGTTATTTGAGCGTGCAACTTCGAAAGCACAAGGTACGGAGAGTTTCACAACCTATCTAAAAGAAATGACGCAGTTTGTAAATTCAGAGCCACTTGAACGAAGTGTGCGGTTGTTTAGTACTAGTCTGAAAAGTGGTGGGAAAGTTGTAAACTTACTACGAGACCTAGCAAAAGATATTTCTGACCGTGACAAACTTAAGGGTGAGCTTATGACAAATATGCGAACAAATCTTATGTTTATTGTTTTTATTATTGTTGTTGGTACGCCAATGTTATTAAGTATCTCAATCTATTTTGTTGATGAAGTAGGTGAAATTCAAGGTGGACTAGACTTAAGTTCTCCCGCATTAGAAGGAACCTCCCTTGGTGGCGGTGAGCTTGCAATTGATGGGGAATTCTTACGATATGTTTCCTTTGCATTATTATTCATTACAGGACTGTTGGCAGGAATGTTTTTAGGTGGCGTTTTAGAAGGAAATCTTACATATGGGTTTAGATTCAGTCCGTTTATTATTATTGCATCACTTGTATTGTTTGCTGTTGCGCAGTTCTTAGTAAATAATTATCTTGGTAAGTAGAGCATTACAGCTTAAAGAATGAAAAAGTATATAGATACCTGTCGTCTAGATGCTTATATGCGTCGTACACAAGGACAAACATCAGCTGAGTTTATTATTATCACATCACTTGTATTACTTGTACTTCTTGCAATTTTTAATGTAAGTATATATTCTGCAAATGTCACTACATCAGCAAGAATTAGCGAAGAGAGAGCATACTTTTCCCAGTTACCTGTTGGTATCCTTTCAATTGAACAAACATCAATTGGGCTTGCTGTGGGTGTGACAAACACTATTCGTGAACCAGTTGAAGTAAGTCAGATTGTCATTGATAGTACAAATATATTAAGTTCTCCAATCATTTTGAATACATCACAAATTAAAATCATAAATAGCACAGTGGTTCGAGGAGCCGATACCTTCTCTTATCCAGTCAAAATTGTCTATAAACGAATTTCAAGTGGTGAGACTATAACAATTGCTCCGGATATCCACTATACAGGATTGTCAGTTTCTTAGTTATTTTAGAGTAACTATTATTAGTGAAATAGGCTAAAAAAGATCTTTTTTGTATTGAAAACACCGTATAAACGTAACCTTTATAAATATCAGTATGGATTTAAGTATATTACTATGGGTTTACCTGTAGACTAATATGAGGTAATAAAAAAATGAAAATGCTAAATTTAATGAAAAAAGCGCAAACAGCAACTGAATACTTAATTATTCTGGCTGTAGTAATTATTATTGCGTTAATTGTAGTAAGTGTTCTAGGAGGTCCTTTGGCAGCCGGTGGACAAGCAACAACGTCAGCGAGTGAAAGTTATTGGAAAGCAAACAAGCCTATTTCAATTACGCAAGGACTTATGTCAAGTACTGCTAATGATAAACTTGTTCTCAAAAACAATGGTGATCGACCTATTCGGATAAACAACATCTCACTAGATGATAGAGTTATTGGTCGAGGATCAGGTGCTGGTTTTACTTCCGGTCAGGTTAAACAATTAGCTCCTGGACAGTCATTCACATATACAAACAAGACTTCTTGGCTAAACGTCCTTAATTCGTTTCCATCAACAACTTGTGTTGCAGGAAGTTCATGGTCTGTTTCCGTAAAAGTGAACTATACTGATGTAAAATCAGGTGGAGTATTCCAGTTAATTGAAGATGAACAAAAACTAGAAGGTGTTTGTGCTAACTGAGCACAACTTCTTTTTTTCTTTTTTTTAATTTTTTTATAATATGATATACTAATTATACTCATCATTATCACTAACTCACGCTCCTATGACAACACAATCGTCACACCAACATATTGAAACATTTACACAATCTCGCATTTCTTCTGGTGACAGCCTAGATTCTATTAAACAAAAACTACGATTATTTGGTTCTGAAACTACTCCTATAGCTTCTGATGAATGGTATGAATTATTACGTATGGTTGATTATATTAGCCGTGAAGAACATCATCACATCCCCTTGCCACTTATTCGTAGAGCATTGCTTGATTCTGGATGGGGTAAAAAACTTGTTACTGCAGCAATTGTTATATCACAATCACATCTTCCACGTCCAAAAGAAATAATCGAAGGAGATAAAGAACTTTCAGACATTGATAAACTTAACAAAGAAGTAAAAGAAAAAGTAAAAAAAACGCAACATATTGCTGAACAACTTGAACACGATCGAGAAAGAATCGCTCATCAGTTCGTAAAAAGCAAGTTTATACGAAAGCATCATTTCTATACGGATACGGTTGAGACGACATATAAAAAAGAAATTGCTGATCAAAAGCAGGAAATTCAAGATCAAATAAATTCTCTAAAACAAAATGCACTTAGACAAAAAGCACAGATCACTCAAGTTCAGCTAAAAACGTCTGATCCAAAAAAAGGTGGGAACTCAAGTGGCGGTGCAAGTTCACAAGGCAAGATTGAACTTGATAATGGTACAGGTGCAGAGGACGATCACTCAGTTCACATTCACGCTGACGCATTAAAATTTGATGGTGCAGCAGACCCTACATTACAAGCAAAAATGGATTTACTTGAACAGAAAATGCTAAATATGTCAAGTAGTACTGGTGGGCCAGCTCCAAAAGGTGCAGTGTATGGGCAAGGAGCTATGGTTAACAAGTTCGCACCTGAAGAATTAAAATTTGCAGACAAGGCACGTGGTGACAGAGCACAGACTGGTCTTGGTGACCTTGATAAAATTATAGATGGTGGTTTTCCAAGAGGAGCAACAACACTTGTATCAGGTGGTGCAGGTACTGGAAAGACAACACTTGCATTACAATTTATTGTTAATGGCATTATTGTAAACAATGAACCTGGTGTCTATATCACATTCGAACAAACAAGAGATGCAATTTTACAATTAGGTGTTCAGTTTGGGTGGGATTTACCAAAACTTGAAGAAGAAGGGAAATTAGTAATTAGAGAATATACTCCTGAACAGATTTCAAAAGCCTTACGTTCAGGTGGAGGTAGTTTCCGTGATTTATTAGATTCTATTAGCGCAAAGCGTCTTGCAATTGACAGTATAACAGAATATATTGCAATGTTTGAAGGTGAAAAATCACAACGTAAAAAACTTACAGAATTATTTAAGACATTTAAGAAATGGAATATCACAACTGTTGTAATTGGTGAAGAAGAATCATCACCTCATATGCATACATCATCTGTACTTGATTACGAATCAGACGGAGTTGTTCTTCTGTATAACGAGCGAAAAGGTGACTTTAGGCAACGATCCTTTGAAATATTTAAGATGCGAGGAACAATGCATGCAGGCCGTATTTTCCCTATGACAATTAGTGATGCTGAAGGAGTAACTATTCATATTAGAGATGTAGATTTGGTTGATGAAATATGAAAATATCGCGTATAACTTTGCGTGCACAAAGCTCAGTAGAATCAATTGTTATATTTAGTTTATTACTAATCATTTTAATTATTATTATCACAGCGAGTTCTGATTCAATTAGTAACTATCGATATGTGCAAGCAAATTCATTATTAGATTCTACATTAGCAAAAAGTATTGATACTGCGGACTATGTATATTTACAAGGATCAGGAAGCAAGCAAAAATTGTTTATTGAGCTCCCAAATAGCATGAACAATACTGTTATAAACGCCTCTATACTTGAATTACATATACTTGGAGAGGATGGTAATATCATTATTTATGCTCGTGGAGCAAATCAACAACTTGCGGGAACATTTCCATCAACGCCTGGTAGACACCTGATTACGGTAACTGCAAATGACACGCACGCAATTTTTTCCTAGAGCACAAGTTTCAACTGAGTTTGTTGTTATTATAGGAATATTTCTCATTGTTATGACAGTTATCTTTGGAACATTTTCGGACAGAGTTATTTTTTTGAAACAAAAACAAATTCAAAACGAAATTTCTCAAGTGGCAGATGAAATTGCAGCTGGTATAAATCAAGTCTCATTTTTAGGAAACGGTACAATAAAAATAGTACGAGTATCAGATATACTTTATGCGGGAAATATTAGTGTGTCAGTATACAATTCGAGTGCAACAGTCTCAACAAGATATCGTGATTTTGAATACTCTGCAACACTTGCAACATCTCGTTTTAATTCATCAAATGTAACATATTCTAATATTAGACTCACAAACGACGAGGGAAAAATACTCATCGAAGATTTTGAATAAAAGAGGTCAAGGGTTTAGTACTGATTTACTTATTGCTATGGGTATTTTTCTTATTGTACTTGTTGCAAGTCTTACTGCATATTCTCAAATAATTAGAACAAGTGATGAACGAGCAGAGCATGCATATTTACAAAAAATCACACAAGGTGCAAGTCAAATATTATTTACAACGGCCGGTGGTCCAAGTAATTGGGAAACACTCTCAACGGCAAACTTTATACGAGAGAATGTACAGTATCTTGGATTAACAACTGGGACCCGTGGTCAAATTCAAAGTGACAAATTACAAGCCTTTGTTGATCAAAATGCATCACGATATGAAGTGATCAGAGCAATTCTTGGTTTAGATGGTTTTGATTATTATTTCAAAGGATACCGTTATGATGGTGTATTAAATGGATTTGAGGTAACACCTTCTTATGTCTCAGGAAAACGATCTACTCAAGCAACTACTGTTGAAATTGCACAAGGGATATTCTTAGAAAATGGAACAAAAGATTGGCTTCACTTAGTATTAGAGGTATACTCTTAATGAAAAAACGAGCTGTCTTTTTTACTCTTGATGCTTTCTTTGCTTTACTTGTCGTTTTTATCATTGGGACTTTTATTTTTGTTCATCTAAATCAAGCAACTGTTTCTCCTTCTACTCGCTTACAGAATCTTGCTCAAGATAGTTTATTAGTACTTGAACTAAATGGAACTCTTTCTAATGCTGTAGCAGGTTCTAATGCGACAATCGTTGCGTATTTGAACACTGTTCTTCCACAAAGTGTTTGTGGCAATATTACTATTTTTGATGCTTCAGACACATTAATTCGCGTTTCTCATAAAGAAGCGTGTAATACCTATACACCATCAATCATTCAAACAGCGCAGTCTTCAATTTTTAGTGTAGACGAAGTATACTATGTAACGGCTGAGTTTTGGAGGAATGTGAAATGATTCTTTCAATTCGTGCAAAGAATGGAATTATATTTAGCCTTATGACTCTATTTTTGTTTGGAATTTTATTTAACTTCTCTTTATCACTTGTTGAAAAAAACCAAGCAGATACAAAACTAGTTTTTGAGTATGCGGAGAGTTCTAAAATAAATCATCTTATTGGAGAGTTAGCATCAACATACTCTGATATCATGGATATTACTGCATTTCGATTTTTAATAGATGCAAGTACAATTCAGGCTTATTTTATTGGTGATGTTTCTATGGATGATTTGTCAGCAAGGTTCACTGAATTTGCCGCAATGTATCAAGAATTAGAATCTGAATCACATATCAATGTAACTATGGTAAACTTGAACCAAAATATGCATATTGTTCCCTATCAACAAGATATTTTATTTGAAACAGATCACGTGATTTTAGATATCACTGATTCGAATGCACATCATTTAAATTTAATTTTTCTTAATATCACCTTTGCTCATGAAGTGACAGGAGAAACCAACACCTTTTCTGATGACGGTGCTGACGGTGTTCATATTAGAGTGAATGTCACTGATAACACGAGCACTATTTACCAACTTAGCACAAGACTTGCAATTAATGAAGCAAATGAGAAATTTGAACTTGCAACACTATCTGCAGGTGTACTACGTGTTTTATTCGGTGATTTAAATCAGAGTATTGGGACATTTGTTTTACACGTTAATGATAGTGATAATATAACTATTGAAGAAATACGATTTGCGTATGATATTAATCACTCGTTCCAATACACACAACTTATGACAAATGGTACTATTCATGTACAAACTCCAACCTTTGAAATTAATACATCACTTGTCTTAGCAAAAGGTGAAACGCAATGAAATCTCAGTCTTCAGTTGAACTAATAACAATTGTTGCAGTATTACTTATTATACTTTCATTATGGACATTCTCTATTCGTTCACAATCTGCAGTTGTTAGAGTATTTGATGATGAGAATTCTCGGATATATTGGAAATCAACTCCTATTGCACTAAATCAATTTTGGTTTAATGGAGAAGTCATTTCATTTGAAATACAGAATAAATTATTTGATGAAGTGAATATAACAAATATTGCAGTAAGTGGTAATCTGATATTTAATGGAACACTTATACTTACTCCTGGTCAGCAGAATCAATCGAACTTTTCTTTCTATCAAGTATATGAAGACAATGAGCCATATACATTTGATGTGAATATTACGTATTCTTTTACAAGAACAAATCAATCATACATATTTTATGGACAATACGCACTTGTTGGGAGAGTACAGGAATGAAAGCACAGACTTCAGCTGAGTTTTTAGTTATTATTTCTGTTATTATATTATTACTTGCAATTATCATTACTCCAACGTTTGATTTAGTTAATCCATTATCTGCGCCAAAAAGCACACAAGATTATTGGGGTGGTACACCTATCAAAATACTTGCAACTGGTTTTAACCAAACACATATAGCATTTACTTTTCAAGAAAATATTGGTGCTATGACAAATATAACTGGGATAAGCATTGATGGCATATTAGTCTTCTCAGATGAATTCTATATCTTTGAAGAAGATGTATTTTCGGTTTTTTTTGCATTTGAACCTGAAGTGTATGAAACTGCTGATAGTTATGAGTTTGATGTTACTATCAATTATACAAACTTAAAAACAAATCAAACAGCAACCTTTGTTGGACAACGACCTATTGTTGGAAAGGTTAGTGGTGGTGCTTTTGGTAAAGGTGTGTTTGATGGATCAGTATATGCTTCGCTCATCATGTTATTTCCTGGAGGGAAATCATTATTTGAAAATTGGTTTGATCGTAGTTATTCAAACAATGTGGTTAACTGTAGTGGTTTGTCATGTGCTGTTTGGAATGATTCTCAAGACGGATATTATTTTAACAATGTGAACGCATATACAACTGAATCTCCTCAGTTTTTACCAACAGGAACGGAGTCTCGAGCAATTTCTTATTGGTTACAAACCACAGGGGTAAGTGTTATTGCCGTTTTATGGGGTTCGCCTGTTGATACACAAAATTATTTTACTGGTTTTTATGATGCAGCAGCATGTGATACTGGTAGTGGAAAAAAAGCACTTGCAGGTACACGAGGTACAGGAAATAATATTTGTTCAAACACGACGGTAACAACTGGATGGCATCATGTAGTTGTGAGTTATGATGGTACACGCCACTTTTTATACTTAGATGGTGTCTTAGAAAATAAGAAAGTTATTACAACTGCAACAACTGGTATAGATTTTTACATTGGGCGCGATGATGATAATAATGAAGCATTAAATGGGCATCTCTCAAATATTATGGTATTTAATGATTCTCTTAATTCAGGGCAAGCAAAAGCCTTATATGTATATGGCAGGTAACTTTAGATAATGAAAACAATTACTGAGCAAAGTGCAATCATTGATGTTGAAGAAACAGAGATTGCAACTCGTGATATGGATGTTTTTTATAATCCGAAAATGAAACATAATCGAGATGTGAGTGTTGCTCTATTAGCATCTTTAAAGAATCCTGTTAAAACAATAGGACTTCCTATGTGTGCAACTGGTGTACGCGCGATACGTTTTGCCAAAGAACTTTCTGGTGATTTAACTATTACTGCAAATGACTTAAGTCCACTTGCTATTTCACGTGCAAAACAGTTTGCAAAAAAGAATGGTGTTTCTATTACTTGGTCGCAAGGTCAGTCCGATTTATTTTTTTGTAATAGTACTGGACTTGATTACATTGATATTGATCCATTTGGTTCTCCAAATCCTTTTTTAGACATGGCTATGAAACGGCTTAATCGAGGTGGTATCCTTGCAGTAAGTGCAACTGATACTGCTGCACTTTGTGGTACAAGTGATGCAGCATGTATTCGTAAATATAACGGGAAAACAAGTCGTAGTGAATTAAAATATGAAGCTGGTGTTCGAATTCTTATTCGAAAAGTTCAAGAGGTTGGTGCACAGTATGATAAGGCGTTGAC
>JBLINR010000004.1:0-35174 GCA_047639395.1 Candidatus Woesearchaeota archaeon
TAGCTACTTCCTGATGAGCCTCTGTCTGAACTTCGTCCCGCATAGCTACTTCCTGATGAGCCTCTATCTGAACTTCGTCCTGCATAGCTGCTTCCTGATGAGCCTCTGTCTGAACTTCGTCCTGCATAGCTGCTTCCTGAAGATGATCCTGAACTTCGTCCTGCATATCCGCCTTTTCGATCAGATGAACCTTCGCTTCTTCGTGATCCTGAATCGTTACGTCGTGAGAAATCTCCTCGACCTTGTGAACGACCACCGAAACCGCCTCTCCGATCTGATGAGCGTCCTTCTGATGCTGATTCACTTGCTGATACAGCTTCAATATTTTTGTATGAGCTTGCATCAAGTTCGTTTTTGAAAGCGAATGATAATACTGCTGCAACAACTGTTTTTGGATCTGCATCCGCAAGTAATTTTGTTGCAATTTCATCGTATTCAACTGATTTGTGTTTAGAAAGTGCTTTTGCAATTGTTGCTTCAACTTGTTCTTTCTTAACAGCAATAATTTTGTCAATTGTTGGTAATTCTCCTTTTGGAATCTTTTGATCAATAATTCGCTCAACAAATTTTAATTGTCTTCGTTCAGATGGAATTAAAAATGTCATAGCTGTACCTTTGTTTCCAGCTCTTCCTGTTCGCCCAATTCGGTGAACATATACTTCTGGACTTTGTGGTAAGGAATAATTAATAACAACGTTAAGGTCGTTTACATCAATTCCTCTTGCTGCAACGTCAGTTGCAATAAGCATACTTAATTTCTTTTCCTTAAATTGTTTAAGAATATTTTCACGTTGACCTTGTGATACATCACCGTGTAATGCTGCTGCTAGATATGAATCCGCAGTAAGCTTTCGCGCAAGAACATCAACTTCTGCTTTTGTTTTACAGAAAAGAATCCCGTGAAAGTTAGGTGTAACTGCAACAATTCGTTTAATTGCAGCATATCTGTCTCGACCTGCAATGTCAAAGTACATTTGGTCAATTAATTGTGTTGCTAATGATTCTTTTTCTACTGTGATAACTTCATGCTCTCGCATAAATCGTTTTGCAATTCGTAAGATTTCTTTTGGCATAGTTGCTGAAAATAATAACATTTTTTTATTTTCGCCAGTTTTTTTGAGAATTTCTTCAATATCTTCAACAAAACCCATGTTAAGCATTTCGTCTGCTTCATCAAGTACTGCATATGATATTTTGCTAATGTCTAATCGACCTCGGTTCATTAAATCCATTACTCGTCCGGGAGTTCCAACAACAATTTCTACTCCTTTTCGTAATTGATCCATTTGATCTCGAATTGATGCTCCACCATAGATTGTTGCAACGCTAACTTTCTTGTCTCCTCGTAAAGAAACAATTTCGTTTGCCACTTGAACTGCAAGTTCTCGTGTTGGTGCTAAAACTAAAGCTTGTACGTGATTTTCTCTTTTGAGATTTTCTAGAATAGGTAATGCAAAACATGCAGTTTTACCTGTACCTGTTTGTGCTTGACCAATAACATCATGGTCTCCTTTTAATAATACAGGGATTGTTTTTTCTTGTATTGGTGTAGGTTTACTATATCCTTTCTTTGTTAATACTTCAACTGTACTGTCTGATAATCCTAATTTTTTAAATTCGTTCAATGTATATTCCTCTATTCTAATTCTCGTTTGAGAATTTTATGAGCTCGATTAAGTGCTTTAAATGTTTCAGTGTCGCCATTTGGCATATCGGGATGTGCATCCTTCGCTAATTTCTTGTATTTCTTGTTGATAAGATCCAAATCTAGCGAATCTGCTTCAACACCGATGAGTTCACGAGCTTTTTTACGCTCCTTTTCAACATCTTTTTCTTCAGTGAAATCTCTGATAAATTGTTCAATAGTTTTTGTACCGTTTACAACGGCTTTTACTTCAAATTCTATAACTTTGAAAACTACATATAGATTTTCTACATATTTGCTGCTTCCTTGGTAACTGTAATGAAGGTGAAAACCATCAACGTACCATGAAGCACTTGCTGGAACATTTCTGATTGCTACAGGCTCTAATTCGATGTTTACATCGTCTTCTGTAAGCCCAACCCCGCGTAATGTACTAACAATATTGTTCTTAAACTTAAGAGCGCGTCTACTAAACGAATCTCTGATAGTTACTGCATTAAATTCATATCCTTTTACTTTAATCATTGCCATTTTGTTACTTATCGGTGATGATTGATTCGGGGTGTTTATAAAGCTATTGCTATTTCACTCTAGTATACAAGAAAATCAAAAATTCTACTCGTGTGCAGAGAATCTACTTTGGATAGTTACTCCTTGGTTTTTGATATAATTACATTACAATTCGCACTACTTCTTAAAAAATTCTTCAACTGAGGCAAGTACTTCTGTAATATGGGCCTAATTAATTACTATTGCTCTTATTTCTTCCTCAGAATGTAATACTTCTTCGTACTCTACCTTACATTCATACTCTTCATTGTAACATTGTTGAATTAAGGTCCGGAGAATAATAGCTGACTTTCCTTTCCAATTTTCGGGTTTATTTTCAATAATACTGTGTAGGATCGTAATTTCCATGTGTGTAACTCAGATAAACTCAACAAGATCGGCAATAAATAATTCTACATGTTTAACTCTTGATTTTTCCCATTACATTATGTTTTCTGATAATTATTATAACTTTATTGCAAATGATTTATGCTTCATTATTTGTTTAATACTTGTGAGATACTCTTCTACTTGATAAGTTGATCAATTGCGTTTTGCTTTTTTTCATCAGTATCGATTTCAATAGGGATATTGCCTACAATAGTCTCAATTTGATCCAGAAGCTGAGGTTGAGCCTGGCAACTATAAAGCAGAAGGCTTCATAGCATCTGTATCAAATTGTCCTCCTTGTCCACAAGAGTATCAGTGTAAGCCCTGTGCTCCAGATAGTATTCATATAGCACAAGAAGCATCTTCAAGTGATTATGACACTCAATTGGTCATCTTCACACCTACCATCATAAACACTGACTTAGAACAAAATGTACAATATACTTTTGTTATTCGAATTGAAGCACTTAGAGGCATACCAAAAGTAAGTCTGCTTGCTTACAAATAGTATGACAATAGAGGCGTATATTCCCTTCTAATAAGGTATATACAAAACATTAATAAACTAATTTATTTGTTTTTCTCCTTTAACCAATGATATCACGGCAAGAATATGAAGTGAAAAAAAAGAAAATTTCTCAAGAGCTTCAAGCTAAAAGTAAATATGGTCATATTGCACTACATAAAAAGACAAGTAATGTCTTTCGTGAACGCACTACAAATAAAAAATCTCGTATTGATGTTTCGACATTTACTAACGTTATTTCAATTGATACAAAAAATGAAATCGCCTATGTTGAAGGAATGACAACATTTGAAGACTTTGTTGCAGAAACATTAAAAGTCGGGTATATGCCAGCAGTTGTACCTGAATTAAAATTGATTACTATTGGTGGTGCAGTTACTGGTATTGGAATTGAATCTTCTTCATTTAAAGAAGGACTGCTTCATGAAACAATTACTGAAATGGAAATACTTCTTGCAGATGGATCTGTTGCTACCTGCACGAAAACAAACAAACACAAGGATCTATTTTTTGGTTTTGCAAATTCATACGGGACTCTCGGCTATGCACTTATATTAGGTGTACGATTAGTAAAAGTCAAACCGTATGTAAAATTAACGCATATCAAACATACTAACAGTAAAAAGTACTTTTCTGAATTAAAAGACATTTGTTTAAATAAACAAGTTGATTTTGTTGACGGTACTGTGTTTTCAGAAAAAGAGATGTATATTACTGTAGGTACATTTGTTTCAAAAGCACCTCACACAAGCGATTACACATACAAACAAATATACTATAAATCAATTCAACGAAAACAAACTGATTATCTCACTATATACAATTACATCTGGCGTTGGGACACAGATTGGTTTTGGTGTTCTAAATTATTCTTTGCACAGAATCCTATCATTAGGTTTTTGTTTGGAAAGAAAAGATTACATTCTAAAACATATCACGCTATTCGTAAATGGAATTTAAAATATAAAGTCATGGATCGAGTACGTTTTTGGGCAAAACCAAATGAACAAGTTGTGCAAGATGTACAAATTCCTATTGATGAATCAGAGTCATTTCTAACACATTTTTTTAAGAAAATACCTATTCGACCAATTTGGATTTGTCCAACAAAAATGGTTCATTCAAAAGAAGACTACGTTCTTTATCCGTTAGATCAAAAAAAACTCTACGTGAATTTCGGTTTTTGGGATTCGGTTGCATCTCCTTCGTTGAAACATTTTAATAGAATTGTTGAGCAAGAAGTACAAGAACATAAAGGGGCAAAGTCTTTATACTCTGAAGTTTATTATGATAAAAAGAAGTTTTGGCAATTATATAATAAAAAAGCGTATGACGCACTTAAGACTAAATATGATGCAAATAAAGTATTTTTGAATTTATACGATAAATGTGTTGGAAGAAAATAACTATATGACGATTACAGGTGAACAGAATGTATGATAAACAAAAGCAAATAGTGGCAGATATAACAGCTCAAGTAGGAATAACAATAAACGGTTCAAAGAAATATGATATCAAAGTATTGGATGATAAATTTTATCCTGCGCTTCTTGCAAATGGAACATTAGGTTTTGGTGAGTCATATATGGATGGCTACTGGGAATGTGATCAAATTGATGAACTTACTTCAAAATTACTTATGCGTGAATCAGATACTAAGATTCAATCAAAATTAACACTTATTGCAGAACACCTTAAAGCAAAAGTGCTTAATCAACAAAATAAAATTCGATCTAAAAAGGTTGCTGAAGAGCATTATAATGTTGGCAACGATTTGTATGAACTTATGCTTGACAAATACATGCAATATACTTGTGGATATTGGAAAGAAGCAAAAACACTTAAAGCTGCTCAAGAAGCAAAATTAGATCTTGTGTGTAAAAAACTTGGATTAAAAAAAGGAATGAAGATCTTAGAACTTGGTTCTGGTTTTGGCGGTTTATCTTATTGGATGGCAAAAAAGTATGGCTGTACAGTTGAAGCATATAATATTTCAACAGAACAAGTGAAATTTGCAAGAACTCTTTGTAAAGGATTACCTGTCACATTTCATGTGCGAGATTATAGAGAAGCAACAGGTTTATTTGATCGTGTTGTATCAATTGGTATGATGGAACATGTTGGTCCAAAGAATTACGCTGGCTTTATGGAACTGGCACACAGTCGTCTTATTGATGGTGGATTATTTTTAATGCATACTATTGGTGGGAACTTATCAGAATTAACAACTGAGCCTTGGTTTGGAAAATATATTTTTCCTGGCTCTGTATTGCCATCTGTTCAACAGATTGCAAAAGCATCTGAAGGGATTTTTGTTATGGAAGATTGGCATAACTTAAGCACTGATTATGATAAAACACTTATGGCTTGGTTTGAACGTTTTGATAAAGGCTGGTCAAAAATAAGTGGAAAATATAATGAGCGATTTTATCGAATGTGGAAATACTATTTGTTAATGGCTGCCGGAAGTTTTAGAGCACGAAAGAATCAATTATGGCAAGTTGTATTTTCAAAAGGAGTCTATAAGGGTGGATACAAGTCCATTCGTTAATTTTTATTTAAACAACATTTATATATTCTTCATATTGTTGTATTGGTATGGTAAAACAAATTGTTTTTATTGGTGGTGGTATGACATTCAAAAAACGTACTGACTATTTGACCTATTTGAAAACAAGAGACATTTCTTTGGAAAGTTCAAAAAAATGGCATAGAGAGTATTTGCTAAAACAACTCGGTGATCAGTATCAAATTATCCGTCCAACTATGCCAACTCCTGAGTATGCAAAATACGATGAATGGAAAATTCATTTTGAACGAATACTTCCTCTTCTACATAAACGTATTATTCTTATTGGAAGTTCACTTGGTGGTATTTTTCTTACAAAATATTTATCTGAGCATAAAATTAAAAACACAATTACAAAGCTCATTCTTGTTGCCGCACCTTTTGATGACGAAGGTTCACCTGAAGATTTAGCTGGTGGATTCAGATTAAAAGCTGATTTATCTTTAATTCAAAAACAGTCAAAAGAAGTACACTTTTTGTTTTCACAAAATGATGAAGTTGTGCCACCACAACAAGCGGCAAAATATGCGAGGAAACTCCCTGATGCGAATATTCAAATTCTAAAAAAAGTAACTGGTCATTTTCAAGTTGAAAAACTTCCTCAGATTGTTAAACTCATTAAATGATCATTGGTGACTTACTGTTCCTCTGAGCAGTGCGTTACTCAAACATAATGCGAGCACTTTATTTGCTATAACCCAATCAATACTAATTGATACACCTTGCTCTAAAGCATTATCGTAATCAATTTCTGAAAATTTCATTCTTTTCGCTTTTCCTTTAGTAAGGACTCGTACACCAAAATAGTCATCAGGATTAGGAATGACTGCTTTTGTTAAATTAATAAGATTTCTTCCAAAAGTTCCATTTGACTTTTCAAAACCATATACTTTTTTTTCAAGCCAGTTATCAACTTGCCTTCGAGTAATTGCCCTCATATGTTTCATTGATTTAACATCATAAGAGTTTCCAGAGTCAACTCCTGCTCTATCAAAAATATCATAAAAACCAGAAGCTCCATTTTGAAATAAGTCTTCTGCCAGTCTTATCTCAATTCCTGCCTCTCGTGCCTTTCTGTTTGGTTGCACTTGTGAAGTTTTATCAGCAGGTAACCCATATCCATATTTGTCAATATGTCTGCCATAACCTTCCAAATCAAATAGCCCTCGTTCAGTAAAACCAAAAGCTTGTTGATATACTTTAATCGGTCTTCCTTGCGTTCTTTGAACTGTGACTAAGTTACTTGAAGAAACATAGAATATAGGACTGGCTCGTTCAGAGCGTAGGATTGTGAGTTTATCAGATGCCATATCAAAGAGGGAGTATGTGTATCTTTTTATATGTGTGGTTTTTTACTATAAAAAAAGAAAATTATGATGAGAAACTTTTCTCATCATCAATATCTAAAGAATCAAATTGTGTTGACGTTTGTGGATCAATTCCTGATTCTGCACAAAATCCTACATACCAATCCATATATTCTTTTATGCCAGATTTCATAGGGAATGTCATATCCTGTTCTTGAGACCAGATAAGTCGTTCATCAACTGTATCTACTGCTCCATTCTCATCCATCCATTGCATAATTTGTGAATCTGTTGATTTATTCTCTTTAACATATTCTTTTAATTTTTCAGGATCAATTTTCTTATGTTTTAAGAATACTTGGTCAACTGGACATGCATAATGATACTCTCCATTTGTTTTTGCAATTGTTGCTCGTAATTTGTCAATCATTCTTGCTGCTATTACATATCCATGTAATCTTGTTCTCGGGCTTCGAGGTGGTTTTTTTGTTAAATCCATGTTTTCTACCTTTGTATGAGTAATCCATAGGTCCATTATAAATGTGACTTTTGATTGTCCGGCCTATACTTAAAGTAATGTAATTAGTGAAACAATTTCTGACTCTTTTGTCATTGCTTCTCGCCAGTTTTCGGGTAGTGCTTTTTCACCTAAGTACGCACCTAAAACTAATCCGACAAGCATTGCTCGTGCTGAACTATCTCCACCTGCTTGAACTGTTTGACAAATTGCTTTTTCAAAATCATTTTCATGTGCAACAATTGCTTGTACTGTAGCTGATAATGATTCTGATACTGCACAACTTGATCCTAGTTCACTTGTTGCAGTAACTGTGTCTGTAGTACTTGCAGAAAATCCTGCGTCAATCATACGTTTGATTGCTGGATATTGAGCTGAACATGTAGTAATTACGTCACTTGGTCGAGCGCCTTCTAATACTTCCCAAACAACTTGTGAAAAGAACTGTGTTGCTAAGATTACACTTTCGCTATTATGTGTTATTGTTGCAAGCGTCTGCGCATTGTCTGCAAGTGTCTGTGCTGAATGTGAAACTAAAAGGGCACATGCAATACGACTTGCTGCTGATAAATCTTCACTTGTTGATCCTTTGAATGATCCATTCATGTAATTTGCAAGTGTTTCTTTTGTTGCGTGATCTACGTAATCATTGTATCCGTTGAATAAGGAAACAAAGTTTTTTTGAATATCTGGTAAATCGATTTTTTTTTGTTTTGAGACTGATGTAAGAATCATAAATAGCTGATCACCATAGTGTGTGAACTCGCCTGCTTTCTTATTTGGATGGTAAGAATCTGCTAAAGGTGCAGTAATTGTTGTAATATCTCCAAATTTTGTTTTGAGATCTTTTGTATCATACATCCAATGTGGACCTAGGGCCATTGCATCTCCAATAAATGCACCGAGAATTGCTGCTTTTGTGTTCATACTCAAAAAAATGAAAAAATGAAATTAAAAAGGTTGTGCTTTATTTAGCAACAACGCTTTTGTATTTGTCCCAGTTTGCATATACTAGATATACGTTAATAATAAACACTGGAGCTGCCATTACAATACCTTGCATGTCTACAAATAAGTGAAATAACATGAGGTTTAGGCTTATAGGAAATAATACTACGTTTGCAAGAGCAACATATCTATTTGTCACAAATGCAAGTCCTGCAAGTAAGTTTACCAGTGCAACTGCCCAGAATATGTATCCTGCTGTGAATAATCCATTCATAACAACTGCTGCGTTTCCTGTAAAGTCAGGCATAGGCATAAGAGGATTTCCCATTAATGTCATAATTCCGTTAAGTCCAAATACAATAAGGACGATTCCTAGTAACACTCGTAGAATGAGTGTGAGTTTTGATTGTTTTGCTTTTTTTACCATACTATCACCGTTAGGTACTGTTTTTTTGTATATGGTCACATATAAACATTTCGTAACCTATATAAGGAAGGATGTGTATCCTAATAAATATGCATATGCTTGAAAAAATATATAATGTGAAGTATGGTCATGGTGATCATCATAAAGAAGTACTTGCAGCTTTTGAGAAAGTTGGTTTGAAGCCATCTAATCGTCTAAAACATCCTGGTGAACATGAACTTGATCAGAATGATCCTTCTGAATGGCAGGGTTTTCGTTCAGCTGACGGAGCAGGCGCACCTTCTGTTGGTTATGTGGGTTTATCTAAACGAGGAGTTCATGTTAAATTTATGAACGTTAGCTTAGATGGAGACGAAGTCACAAAAACAGCGAAATCGATTGCTGATGCAGTCAAAAAAGAATTAAACTAATATCTATTCTATTAAACTATGTGCGATAATTGCAACTGCACATGTGAAGAACAAAATAATTGCTGTTAGTGAAAAATTGGAACCTGTAATTGAGTATAAAATCAAAGCTGAGCTTATTGCAAATAATCGACCAACATCAAAATATAATTCTCGAAGTAATACAAATTTCGCACCACCTACACGTGCTCGTTCATACCATATTTTTGTATATGGTGTGTGAAATAAGATGAATGAAAATCCACCCATGGATGTTATTGCAGTCATTCCGCCAATTGTTGATAAAAAACCACGAATTGCAAATGTGACAGAATGTACTATGGTTCCTACATGAAAAATCTTTTTACCTATTGGGGTATCGATAATTTTACCTAAAATAAAAGATGTGATTGCCATAACAACACGCACTATACTCATAATACTTCCAACGATAAGAAATCCAACTCCTGTAAGAAAAATGAACATAGGCCAAATTAATGCTGCTATATATTGACGTACACCATCTGCTAAAAATGCAATACGTTGTTTTCTTGTTAATACGGTTGTGATATCATGCGGGTGAAAATCAATTGTTATTTTTTCATCTTCACTTGATAGTAATGCGAATCCTGATCCGATAATTACTACTGTGCTTGCAGCAATGAGTGCTTGAGGTCCAAGCCAAAAAATAATCCACCCGCCAATAATTGGTCCTAGTATGGATGCGATAATAGTTGAACTCTGTAGGATACCTACTTGTTTTCCTGTTTTTTTAGAATCTGCATGTGCTGAGAATTCAATGTGAAATGGTAACCAGTAGAGTGGGATAGATAATGAATGAACTGCAGCAAGAATACCGATAGGCCACTGGTATTGGACTAATGTATACATTCCAAGATTAAATAATATAACAAATGGTATTGACATAAGCATGGTATGTTTGATTCCAAATTTTCGAATGAGTGGGACTGCAAATACGTGTCCGAGGATACCTCCTAGTACAACAATAAAATAAAAATAAAATACTTCTTGGATAGAATATTCTAAATTAATAAGAATTAATGGAATAAATATTCCGAATAATGATAAGCTAAACGAACGAAGTGCATTACTAATATACATCCGTGTTATGGGGGTATTTTTAAAATAATGCATGTGATGGTGATGTCGTTCCATGTATATCTCTTTTTCTTCTAAAGAGTTTAAAAAGATGATTATGTGTATTTCACGTACGCGTAAAGTATATAAAGCCCTCGTCTAAAAACAAGTGTATGAAACTAGGGGTGGTTATCATTTTTCTCATACTATTGGCAGTCCCTGTATTTGGAGGGCTTGAGCACTTTGAAAACCAAGTAGTAAAAACGCCTTATGGATACAAAGAACTACAATCAGATGGGAGTCTACGTGATCTAACTCCTATTGGTAAAAAACCACTCCCTTCATTAGCCAAATCATCTCGTTCTTCACGTATCTCAACACAAGGTTTTGAACAAAAAGATTATGTTGTACAATTATTCAATGCACACTATGAGAAGAGCGTACAAAATCCTACTGAAGTACTTTTCCGTACATATTTACAAAAAGTAGGTGCGAGTGTTATAAGTGAACATTCAGGTGGCTATTATATTATACGAGCATCACAATCAATTGGTAATTCATTGCCATCATTACCTTATGTTGTTTCTTCAGAAGCAGTTAAAGACACATTTTCAGTTTTTATGAGTGTTGCAACACCTACTATTTATACTGATTTTTTCTGGAATAATTCACTAGCTGGAATTAATGGAACACGAAATGTTTCAATTTCAATAGTTGATACGGGTGTGAATTATACACACCCCGCATTGTTTAATAATAGTAATAATGCACAAAGATCATTTTCTTTTTATGACTTTACAGCAACAAGGGGAACTAGTAAAGAAAATATTGACATTAATACGCACGGAACTCATGTCGCAGGTTCTGCATTTAGCAGCGATGCAACTTATGCGGGTGTTGCAAAAGGAGTAGAGCGCGTTGTTGTTGCAAAAGGATTATATGATGTTGGTGGCGTACCTGGTGGTAGTGATGCATCGGGAACAGAACCAAGTCTAATGTCAAGTATGGAATGGTCTGTTGACGGGGTTAATATCACTGCAGTAGATGTTGTTTCTAATAGCTGGGGTTGTGCAAATAGTAATTTAGGATGTGAGAGTGATGGCACGAGTCTACTTACAAGATTTACTGATGCGTTAACTCATAATTTTCAAAAAGTAATTGTATTTGCTGCTGGTAATTCAGGGCCAGGTGCGCAGACTATAAGTATTCCTGCAGATGCGTACAATGTTATTACTGTTGCAAATGGCAATGATCAGAATACTATTACAAGAACTGATGATACTATTGGCACTTCATCAAGTCGTGGATCAGCTGACGATGGGAGAAAAAAACCAGATGTTACAGCTCCTGGAACGAGTATTCTTTCAACAAATAGCTTTTGGCAGTCTGGATCATTATTTTCTTCAAAAACAGGAACATCAATGGCAGCACCTATTGTGAGCGGTGCAGCATTATTACTTTCACAAGCAGGGTTAAATCATTTGGAAATAAAAGGTGTTATTATTAATAGTGCAGAAGACAAAGGTACATTCGGATGGGATTCTGCATGGGGTTGGGGTTTTATTGATTTATCAACTGCATACGAGCAAATTAACAAAACACAAATGTTGTATTTACAGCCAAATCAATCTGTGTATTTTCTAGCAAATTCAACAGATAATTTAACAGCGACCCTTGTTTGGGAACGAGTTGCCCCATATGCTGCAGGTACTGCACCGCCGATAAGTTCAGTGAGTGAATTAACTGATGTTGACTTATACATTTATCATACAAACGGAACATTACTTGCAAAAAGCATTTCTATTCTTGATAACGTAGAACGAACACAAGCAAATGATACTAATCAATATGTTATTCGAGTTCACGTATACGATTCTGTTTTTAATCACACGGAACCAAATGAAACAATTGTACTTGTTGCTTCAACAAATACAACACAAGTACAGTTAGGGACATTACAATCACAAGTAACAGGAGTTGCTAATAGCTCTTCACTTCTCACGTCATGTATTTTTTCACACAATGGGACAGTGCATATAGGGTACACAAATATCACAGTGAATGCATCAAGTAATGGTCAAATAACAAATGTTACAACAACTAGTGTTGTAATAAATAAATCTTCAATAACAAAGAATGTTTCATTCCAAGCTCCCTCGTCAGGATATTTTAATGTGACTTGTTCAGGATCAGTATCTAGTTTTGGAACTTCACAATCTGTACGTAATCAAACAACTAATGTTCTCATTACTGCAGTTACACCTGTTATTTCACAAGTACAAACGAATCAAAGTGTTCTCAGTATCAATGATACAGCAAATGTTTCTTTTACAACAACGAGAATAAGTAAAATCACATCTGCGTTTGTTAATAATGTGAGTGCAACATGTAGTGTGTCATCTTTTGTTGCGTTGTGTTACGCAGTAGTCACTGTAACAAATGAAACTGTTTTAGTAAACATTACTGATATTACTGGAAATCTTGTTAGTAAGAATGCAACTCTTTTTACTGTTGATGAAATTGCGCCAGTAATTAATAACGTCTCAGTTAATACTGTTGTGCAATATGGATCGGTGCAAGAAGTTATTGTAAATGCGACTGATCAAATGTCTGTGAGTACTGTCACCACAAATGATGATGCGATGGTATTACGTCTTGGATTATACTATGCAAATGTGACGGTAACACAAACAAATCTTACTGTTATTGCTACTGATTCTGTTAATCTTACAATAACAAAAATATTTAACATAACTTTTGATACAACTGCGCCAACTACGCTCATTAATACAAGTGGTGGGAATAGTACTTGGACAAATCAAAGTGTACAGATGAATCTTAGTGCGCTAGATACACATAGTATAAGTTCTCTTGAATATAGAGTTGGTGATAATAATTGGCAAACATATAGTACTCCTATTACATTTGCAAATACACTTTCAAATAATACTGTGTATTATCGTGCAACAGATGTTGCACAAAATACTGATGAGTCAAAGTTTGTCAGAATCCTTATTGATAAAACTGCTCCGGCAATTACAAACATTTCACTAACACAACTTACACGTGCAAACACAACACTTCCGATCACTGTTTTCATTTCTGATCCAAAATCAGGAGTGCTTATTGCAAATATTACTATTAATGGAACAACAACACAATTAACAAAAGCTAATGGTGTGTTCAGTGGAACTTTGGTTTCACCAGCCGAGATTGGTTCTTACAATACAACAATACTTGCACAGGATGCAGCTGGGAATGTTGCGTTTTCAACTGTTTTAATTCGTGTAAGTTCTGCTGCTGTTATTCAATTTAATCCTGCGAATAATTCTGTTATCTCATCACAGAAACAAATAAATATAACGAGTGTAGGTGTGAATATAACTGCAGTGAATACAACAAATAACACCCTGTCAAATGCAACATTCGCATATGTGTTTTTGAACGCAAGTCAATCTTTCATTGTAAACCTTTCAAATGGGTCATCGGCTATCTATCGATACACGGTTGATACAACAGCGCCGAAGATAACTATTTCAAATATCAGTAATCAGTCAACAATTAATGGGACTGTGTTCTTTCAAATAAATACAAGTGATACATTTTCAAGTGTTTCATGGGTAGCCGTTGTTGCATCTGATTCTGTGCTTTTAAATACAACTTCTGCGGATTTCACAGCGGAGTTAGATACGTACTTGTTTAATGATACAACAATTAATTTTAGTGTTGTTGCAGCAGATGTATTTGCTAATCAAAAAATACTTATGTACACGCTGAATATAAATAATCGTGTTATCTTAACTCAATCAGTTTCAAACCAGCAAGTTGATTTATCACAAACACATATCGGGAGATATGTTCCGACAATTCAGGGACTAAATTCTAGTTCTGTTTCTATCATCTCCGAATCTCTGGCAACTTCAGCAAGGCGGTTTGTAAATACAACTGCAAAGGAATTATTATATCTGGATATAAATGCAACAACTGCTAATAGATCAACAATTTTTGTTAAATTACTTCAATCACTTATTACTAACAGATCTTTTGTTAAATTTAAAGCAAACCACGGTTCTGGTTTTGTAAATGAAACAAATGCAACATTTGTACGAACAGAAAATGGAAGGCATATATTCTCGTTTACAACAACAGAATTCTCTGAATTTGTCGTATATGAATCATATCCTGCTTGTACTGTTGGAAGTGCAATAACAAATGCATGTGTTTGTTCTTCTTCAGTATATTCAAGTGGATTCTGTTGTAGTGGTGCACGTCAACTTGTTGCTTGCGGCTCTGGTGGGGACGGATCAGGTGGCGGAGGTTCTGGCAGTGGATCATCAAGTGGTACATCTGTAGGCACAGCCTCTACGAGCATAGATTCCAGTTCAGTATCAGGTGTGAATCATACGGTAACTACAGATGTTGTGTTAACGATTAATAACTCAGATATAATTATTATTGGAACAAAACATATTTTTGTTGATAGCATTAATTTGCAAGGTGCATATCTTGTTATTGATGGTAAAAGTGTATTTGTTGTTAATGGACAACGATTACCAGTTACAACTGCCTCTCTTATGTATAGTTCGGGTCAAGTAACAGTTGTATTTCCAACAGCAAGTAAGAATGATTCTGAATCTAAACCAATTTTCACGACGTTAGAAAACGAATCTACTTTACCTGAGAAACCAAAACCTCAACCCTTTGACATAAACAAACTTATGGCTTTGTTCATTATTAATATCTGTATTATTCTTGCAATAATATTTGTTGTAACAAGATCAAAGTGATTTGTAGTGTTTTCTTACAATGTATAGATGTGTACTACTTGCAATAATTGACGCGACAATTACGAGATAGACAAGACTTGCAATTTCTTGTGCTTGTGGTATTTGCTGTGTTACAGCGATTTGTGCAAGAATTGCACCTGATAGTCCACGAGCATAAATTGCTTGGCATAATTTTTGATCTGCATCAGGGATTGTTTTTGTAAAGAATGTAACTAATCCACGAACTGCCCAAATTGCAGCTGTAAGAACAACTGCGAGAAGAAGTAGACGTTTACTTGTTACATTTAATAAAACGCCTATATATACAAAGAAAAACGTCTTAACAAAGAATGAAAGCTGTGAATAAAACATTGTTTCTGTATTACTCACAATGATGCTTGATTGTTTATGTGTGTGTGTAATTTGATTAAAGTGTTTTATGAGTATTCTAATATTTCGTAGTACTAATCCAAAAAAGAGAACTGCGATTGCACCATTTCCTCCTAAGAATTCAGTTGTTGTGTATACAAGAACCATAACGGCAAGTGTTACCATAAATGTATTATATTCTTTGAGTAGTTTGTGTACAATAAGTGACCACAGAATTCCAAATACTATTCCAATTAACGCTGCAATTGCAAAAAGTGAAATGAGTGTGATTGCGATAGATTGTGCTGAGAATGTACTCACTTCAAAAAAGGCTAATACGGTTAATCCAAATACGAGTGTATATACATCTGTGAATGCTGATTCTAACGTGAGAAGTGAAAATGTCCGTTTTGCAATGTTAAGCTGCTTTATCACAGGGATTGTAAACGCACTTGAGACACCTCCTAGTGTGAGGCCGGCAAATGTGCTTACTAATGGTGAGAAGCCAAATATATATACTAAAATTCCAATAACAGTGCTTGATGCTATATACACAATTGCACTTGTGAGAAAACCGGCGGTGAATCCTCTGAAAACTGATGCGAGATCCATATTAAATGCGCCATCAAATATGAGCATGAGTAACGCTACGGTTGTAAAAATAGGTGCGAATGGAAGAAGTTGCTCAGGGTGTACATATCCAAGTACGTGTGGACCAATAACAACTCCAATTGCAATAAGAATAATAATGTCTGGGATTTTAAATTTCTTGTAGATAAGTTCTCCTAAAAATCCAATAAGTAGTATTGCACTTACTAACGTAAGAATAGTTGTTGTTTCCACCGCGTTCCTCTTTAGTTTCCTTTACGGATAAAGAGGGTTTATAAACATGTTGCTGTAGATATAGGGTATTAGTGCGTAGTTTTACTTAAAAACTTCAAAAAATAACTAGGTGCCTAAGTAATTAGCTTAGTAACCATATAAGAACTTTTCGCAAAAAAGGCAGTTTATTTATAAATAAACCTTTGCTTTATCGAAAAGTTTAAATACTATCTGTTCGTCTTCATACTCTGGAGTAGCAATTTTACTAGTGCTATGGCTAACAATCTGTTGGCAAAATAAACCTGGAATACGGCTGGGGGGTCATATTACATCAGGAGAAATTAACTATGGCTGGATATATCAAAAAGTGTCCCGAATGTGGGAGTGTCAACTTATTTATTAATAGTGATAAGGGTGAAGTAATCTGTCGAGACTGTGGTCTTGTTATTGAAGATAAGATGGTTGACTTTTCGCAAGAATGGCGAGAATTCGATGGCGACGACACGATGAAGCGACGTACTGGCGCACCTATGACTTATACGCAATATGATCAGGGATTAGGAACTGAAGTAGGTCAAAAATCAGATTTATACGGTCTTGGTACGAAATCAAGAAATAAATTCTTTAGACTACGAAAGTGGCAATATAGAATTTCAACTGCAATTGAGCGAAATCTTAAGTTAGCACTAGCTGAATTACGAAGAGTAAGCTCATACTTAAAATTACCAAAATCCGTAGAGGAAGAAAGTGCACGTATCTATACACTAGCTGTTCAGCGAGGACTAGTACGTGGACGAAGTATGGAGTCAGTTGTTGCAGGTGCATTATATGCTGCTTGTCGACGACACGAAGTACCTCGAACTCTTGACGAATTAAGTGAAGCGAGCGGAATTGATAAAAAAGAAATCGGACGAACATATAGATTTGTTACACGAGAACTTGGAATCAAGATTTTGCCAAGTAATCCTGCAGATTATATTGCACGATTTTCAACATCATTAAAATTAAGTGCCGAAACGCAAAGTAAAGCTGTAGAAATTCTTGAAAAAGCACAGAAAAAAGAATTAACAAGCGGAAGAGGTCCAACAGGGATTGCTGCTGCAAGTTTATACGTTTCAGCTTTATTACATGGCGAAAAAAGAACTCAGCGTGAAGTTGCAGATATTGCGGGTGTGACTGAAGTTACTATTCGAAATCGTTACAAGGAGTTACTTGAAGAACTTAAATTAGACAAGGAAATCAAGAAACTTCGTAAAAAAGATGAAGTTGTTGAATAATTTCTTTTTATTATTTATTTTATTATTTTAGTAATTATGTTAAGATCTTTTGAGTCTTTATATGCCTTTGATGCTTCTTTGATTATTTCTTCATTGTATTCTTTAAACACATCGTGATGGTATCTTGCAAGAAATTGTACAAATTGTGTGACATTCTTTGGTCGTTCATTTAATGTACAACGTTCAAAGTCAAGAAATGTAATTTGTGGTTTTGTTTTCACTGTTACCAAGATATGTTTACTTGGACGAAGCATTTCTGCTTTTTGAATTGAGTTTGTATCTAATATATGTAATTGTCGTAAAACTTCGCTAATAATGATAGATTTCTGTTTTGGATATTTTTCAAAAGCTGCGTCTATTCTAATCCCAGGACAATAGTCCATACAAATCATATCTTCATGTCTCCACAAAAATGTTGAGCCTATTCCGAGTTTGTTTACCTTCTTTAACCAAACCTCTTCAGTATTGATTACAAATTCTGTGGCAACCTTAATGACTTCTTTTTTCTTTAAGGTGGCTTGTAAAACGATGCTTCTTTTTCCTTTTGATAAATAAGATATATCTGTATATCCTTTGTTTAGAAGAATAGCTATGTGTGGTATGAGTGTGATGTCATATATATATAATTCTTCCATTAGACCAACATTCTTCTTTTTTACACAAGTATAAGCGTATAGATTTTCTTTGAGAAATACATCGATCATATTCTTATTAGATAAATTTGAGAACAGTAAAATAATGTGTCCATTTGGTGCAAGATGTTTCTTTGCTTCTTCTAAAAATTTAAATATCCATTCATATCCTTTCTTCCCACCAACGAGTGCTTTGTTAAACATATCATCCTTGTCGAATTTGTTTTCTGGTAAGTACGGTGGATTTGAAATAATAAGATCAAATGTACTTTTTACTTTTGAGAAACGATCACTATTTACAAAATTAATTTTGTTAGATGTATCGCTTTCTTTTGCAGCAATAAGTGCTTTAGGATTAATATCAACTGCTGTGACTTTTGCTTTTGGAAATTTATTCTGAGCAGTGTGAGCTAAAATACCACTTCCTGTTCCCATATCAAGAATCGTTTTTGGTGTATAGGCTAGTGACTCGATAATTGATTGTATGAGGTACGAGTCTTCTTCAGGTTCATAATAGTCCATAAAAATAGGCTAAAAAGAAGTTTTATAAATCACGCGGTTCTAGCAAAATACATGAGTCAAGAAGAAAAATTTGCACATTGGGCGGATAAAGTAGCACAAGAAGTTATTGATACATATCCGGAATCGGAAGTATTAACTTGTGCATCAGGAATCACACCTAGTGGCGTAATCCATATTGGAAATTTCCGAGAAATTGTTACAACGGAATTAGTATTTCGTGCGTTACAAAAACGATTAGCAAATTCTAAACAAAAGGCTCGTTTTATTTACAGTTGGGATGATTATGATGTATTTCGAAAAGTACCTAAAGGAATGCCAAATCAAGAAATGCTCATTAAACATTTACGACTTCCTATAGTTGATATTCCAGATCCGTATGGAGAAGAAGAATCCTATGCACGACATCATGAAGTGCAGTTAGAAAAAGTTATGCCAGTTTTAGGTATTCATCCTGAATATTTATATCAAGCAAAAAACTACCGAGCATGTACGTATGCTGATGGCATGAAAACTGCTTTAGAAAAATCTGCTGAAATTAAAGTGGAATTGGATAAGTATAGAAAAGATCCATTACCTGATTCATTTGTTCCTATTCGAATATTTTGCGAGAAATGTAACAAAGATACAGTTGAACATATTGAATACAAAGGCGATTACTCCGTATTCTACAAATGTGACTGTGGTTTTGAAGACACGTTTGATTTACGAAAGAAAGGAATTGCAAAATTACAATGGCGAGTTGACTGGCCAATGCGTTGGAAGCATGAATCTGTAAGATTCGAACCATCAGGAAAAGATCACTCTAGTGATGGCGGAAGTTTTGATACAGGAAAACTTATTGCAAAAAATGTTTATGATTATGATGCTCCAGTTCATTATATGTACGACTTTGTTGGTATGAAGGGACGCGGTGGAAAAATTAGTAGTAGTGCTGGTGGCGCTTTAACTATTTCAGATGTGCTTGAAGTATATGAACCAGAAATTGTTCGTTACTTATTTGCATCATCACGTCTTGCATCAGAATTTTCAATTTCATTTGATTTGGACGTTATAAAAATTTACGAAGACTTTGATAAATGTGAACGTGTGTACTACGGTACGCAAGAAGCACAAGAAAAAGAAGTAGATAAACAAAAACGTATATATGAATTATCAGCAATTGATTCTGAAAATATTTCAAAAGAAACTCCTGTTATTATTGGTTTTAGACATATGAGTACACTTGTACAAGTGTTTGAGCATGATTTGGAAAAAGTATTGGGCTACTTGAAAGAACACGAAGGTGTTACAAGTGACGAGTCTTTACGAAGAAATCAGACACGTTCGTTATGCGCATCTAACTGGTTAAAAGAATTTGCTCCTGACGATATGAAATTCACTGTTCGAGAATCTGCGTCTGATGTAAGTGTTCCTGATGAATTACGAGCAACTGTTGAAAAATTTATTTCATTATTACAAGAAGGAACTGATGCTGATGAAATCGGAACTGCAATTTACAATTATTGTAAAGAGCACGAAATTAAAATCAAACAGTTTTTCACCCAATGTTATATGATTCTTATTGAGCGAACTAAAGGTCCAAAGTTAACTCAGTTTATCATGACTATTGGTAAAGAGAAAGGGATTAAACTTCTTCAAGAAGCTTTATCCTAAAAGTGAATTATTTTATTAGTTCTTTTTCTTTTTTTATTTTCTCTTTAATAAAGTCAATGCAATATTCATTCCATCTTGTGTTATTATTACAAGATAATGCAGCTAATGGACTTTGTGCTTGTGCAATCTTTTCTCTCCACCATGGTGCATAGTCATCTTTAACTTTTCCTCCAAATATTAAGTGAGAGAATTTATCTGCTTCTTCTTCTCGTTGATCCTCTGTAAGTTGACTTCGAACAGTTTGTTCTAAATGGCCTAAAATAACATGACCAAATTCATGTGCGATATGATTAATTCCAAATGTGGCTGCTTTTAATGGCGTGGTGAGAACGTACTGTCTACTTCTGTATGTAATTGCCATTGGTACAAAGAATCGTGAGTCATGGTAGTGTTTAATTTTATATTCTTCTGCAACCGCAGACCAATCAACTAGCCCATCATCCATATAATATTGTATTATAGGTTGCGCAGCAGCTTGAATTTCTAATTTACGATTGGGCGTCACGATGTGACTATATGGAAAGTTTCATATAAATGTATTCATTAAAAATACATATCTAATAGATCAGTACGTGAGATTATTCCAGAAATTGCTCCTTTTTTTGTTATTAAAACAATATCGTGCTCTTTAAGTAACTGTGAGACTAATTGCAAAGAAGTAGTATGTGGAACAACTGGTGGTGGATCAATCATAATATCTTTGACTAGTTTTGCGTGTTGATTTTGTAATAGGGCATCGATTAGACTTGACTCACTAATTAATCCGATAACCGATTGTCCTTCAATAATAGGCAATTGTGAAACTCCTTTTTTCTTTAAGATTGCAACAGCTTGTGGTAACTTCGTATCTGGTGCGATACTAGCAACAGTTTTACTCATGATTTGAGTTATAGGCACAGCTTCCGTTTGTTTAGCTGATTCAAGTGCGGCAAATATTTGTGTTACAATTGAAAATGATGGATCGATAGCACCACGTTCAATTTTTGCGATAATTGACTGTGATACACCAGCTAACTTTGCAAGTTGTTGTTGTGTTAAGTCGGCTTGTTTACGAAGTCGTTTAATGTCACCAATTTGTTGATTCATACAAAAAGGATAACTACTCCCTATATAAATATTCCTATTGGAATAAAACTGTCATGAATTATTAAATACCTCTTATGGTTAAATACTGCTATGAAACAAATATTAACAAGTGAAAGTGTGGGTGCTGGTCATCCTGATAAGATGTGTGATGCTATTTCTGATTATATTCTTGATGCTGCTTTAGCACAAGATGAAAACTCAAGAGTTGCTTGTGAAACATGGGTTAAAGATAACGCTGTAGGTGTTATTGGTGAAATCACAACAAACGCAATTATTAATTATGAACAAATTGTTCGACGATACGTCAAAGAAATTGGGTACAAAGACGCCTCTTGGGGAATTGATCCTGACAGTTTAATACTAATACCAATTATTGGGAAACAAAGCTCTGAAATCGCACAAGGTGTTGATGAAGAAGCAGATCATGAACAAGGTGCTGGTGATCAAGGAACAATGTGGGGTTACGCAACAGACGAAACAAAAGAACTTATGCCACTACCTTTAGTTTTATCACATAAATTAGTACAAGCAGTAGCTGAATTAAAAGGAACATTAACATATTTACGACCTGATTGTAAATCTCAAGTAGCTGTTGTCTATGAAGATGGGAAACCAGTAAAAATTCATAATGTTGTTATGGCAGTACAACACGATGAAACAATTAGTGAAGATGACTTAAAACAAGAAGTTATCAAACATATCATTAAACCAATCTGTGGTGAGTATTTAGATGCTGACAGTGAAATTATTATTAATGGAACTGGACGATTTGAAATTGGCGGTCCAAAAGGAGATGCAGGTCTAACTGGACGAAAAATCATTGTTGATACATATGGTGGAATCGGACGACACGGTGGTGGAGCTTTTAGCGGAAAAGACCCATCAAAAGTTGATCGAAGTGCAGCATACCTTGCAAGATACATTGCAAAGAATGTTGTTGCTAGTGGAATTGCAAAAACATGTGAAGTACAATTAAGTTATTGTATTGGTGTTGCAAAACCAACAAGTCTCTATGTGAATACATTTGGAACTGGAACAGTTGATGATGCAACATTAACAAAAGCTGTAAGTGAGATATTCCCGCTTAAACCAGCTGATATGGTACGAGAATTAAAATTAACAAGACCACAAGGTTGGAGTTATGCACAAACTGCTGTCTACGGACACTTTGGACGAGATATTTTTCCTTGGGAAAAAACAGATCGAGCAGAAAAATTAAAACTCGCTGTAACACAAAAACCAGTTGAACAAGTTCGCCCGAGCAATCCAGCTCCGGCAACATCTGCTTCAACTACAATGATTTAACCATGTATGGGCCTTCGCGCTCATACCCTATTTTTCTATAATACCCGCGAACACCAACACCGCTAATGACAACAATTTTGTCACGGTTTTGTTCGCGTGCAATTTTTTCAGCTTCTGCCATTAATGCTTTTCCCACACCTTTATGTTGTGTTCGTGTAGCATCATGTTCGCCGATTGCAACTGCAACTCCGTATACATGTAATTCTCTAATAAGTGCGCTTTTTGGTGTGATTGCATCATGAAGTGAACGATTACAAAATCGCATTCGTACAAATCCTAATAATTTATCATTTGCTTCACTACTGATAAAATACTCTTTACCATTTGCAGCGTCGTATTCTCTTGTAACAAGTTTAGGTACTTGCGTAATAACACTGTTTCGAACTTCTCGTGCACGAATGTCTCGGCAAACTACACCTCGTTCTTTTGCAAGTTCATCAACATATTGTCGTAAGTTTGTTCGGCCAACTCCTGCTGTTGTAGATTTAGTAGGAATATCTCGTTGGACTCGCATAATTCTACACCATTCTGGGATGTAACGAAATGATTCCACAATAATATCTGCGGCTTCTTCTAAGTTAAGTGGGACAAAATGTCCTTCGTTGTATATTTTTTCAAGTGGAGTTCCTGGCATAACCATACAAGGATAAATTTTCACCATGTCAGGTTTGTATGCTGGGTCTTCAAACATTGCTCTCATGGATGCAATGTCTCGTTCTCGACTGATTCTAGAATGATCAGGTGTAGGAAGTCCTGGCATAATATGAAAATTTAATTTGAATGCAAGATCTCGTAGTTCACCAATACATTCTCTTGTCTCTTCATCACTATGTCCGCGATTCACACTTTGTAATATTTCATCGTAAATTGTTTGTACACCTAATTCAACACGTGTTGCACCAAGTCTTAAGAATTCTAATGCGTGATCAGTTCTTCCCCAGTCAGGTTTTGTTTCAATTGTTAATCCAATACATCGAATTGCAGTAGTTTCATTTTCTACTTGCTCTTCTTCAAGTGTACGTATATTTTGTTCTTTTAGTCTGAGTGTTTTTTCTTTGATATTTTTATTTCGTGTTGGATCTCCCATTTTTCCAGGAAGCTCAAAGAATGTTTTTAACTTATCTAGATCAAGTTCTCCGTTCACATAAAATTCTCGTGAAAAGTCATTATATGCTTTAAATGAAAAATTAACATATTGTTCTTGATATTCTTTTGGAAATGAGGGAAACGTTCCTCCCATGATTATTTGATCAACTTTATCTGGGTTTTGTCCCAAGATAATATATTGTTGTAATCGGTTAAAGATAATTCTATACGGATCAAAATCATTTCTAATTCCTCGCATTGTTGAAGGCTCTGTTCCTGTATAACTCATAGGAACATCACCGTATGGTGATCCAATTCCACCTGGGCAGAAAATACATGCTCCATGTGGACATACTGAGGGCATTGACATTGTTGCCATAACTGCGATACCAGAACTTGTTCGTGCTGGTTTTGTTGTTAAGTAGGGTCTGAGTTCTTCAATATCTTTTGTATCAGTGTTAAGAAAGATTTCTATGTCTGTTGGAATGTGTTTACGTTTTAATTCCTTACAAAGTATAATCTTCTGTTGATGAAGTTCTTTTTTGTTTGGTTTCGCAACTTTTGTCCATTCAATGAGCCGTTTGAAATATTCAGTGTCTGACATGCAACAAGTGGGAACAGAATTCGCTTTAAAAAGGTTAAGGTGTTACGTTATATGAAAAAATGGGTGTTTTAGGATCTTATCCATGATCATTTTTTCCATTTGCTCAAGGCCATTGTGGATATAAGGAATCTGAATAATTCTACTCTCTATTTTGGCAAGCTCTTCAAAACCTCTGTGCACTTTATCGTGGAACGTTTCTGGTTCTGCGTCAAAGCGACAAGCAATTCCGCCACGTTCTTGTACATTTTGAGTTGTTTGTTTGTCTGCAAGTATCAAGAATGTCATATCTGGTGAGCGTGCATTTGTAACGAATGTATTAAGCTGTCTAATAATAGTCAGATCCAGTCCTCGTGCATATCCTTGATAGACAATGGTTGAATCAAAGAATCGATCAGAAAGAACAATTTGATTTGCATCTAATTGTGGTTGAATTTTATTTGTAAAGAGTTGTGCTCTTGCAGCGGAGAATAATAATAACTCTGTTTTTGGATCGATTTTCAGATTTACATGTTTAAGAAGAAAACGAATTTGTTCTCCAAGTTCAGTTCCTCCCGGTTCTCTAGTAATGAATATACTATGAGATTCAGAAAGCTTTTTGTTGATTCTTTGAATAAGTGTTGATTTCCCGACACCTTCTCCGCCTTCAAATGTAATAAATAACCCCTTCATAGAAATACTTCATTTAGAAACATATAAATAGCTTTCCTTTTTTTATGAGAAAAAAAGTGCCTTTGATTATAGGTAGTTTGTTTATATTAATGGGAGAACTTCTCGAGATGACCAATCGGATCAACAGCCTCGCGAATATTAATTAATGCTGGGCGAATAGTTGTGAGATCGTCAGTTCCAATTCTTGGACATGCTGTATTAATCCAAGCTTCAATAAATGGATAATTTTCTAATAATTGAATATTTAATGTGTCATCAACAAATACATAGCATTTTTTCCCTTCTTTCTCTAATTTTGCTTTTAGTTTGTATGCTGAGTTAATATATGATTGTCCTGGTTTTGTTGTTACCATTAATCCGATTGTTTTTGCAGCAACGAATCGTTTTAGATTTGCTTTTGTTTTTTGAATTTGTTTTTCAATATCTTTACGATCAATAATTTGCAGATTTCCTTCAATAGGATTCCAGATTAATACTGGTTTGATTTCTTTTTTATAGATCTGTGCTAATAATAATGCTTTTGGATGAAACATTCCATCACCAATGTAGATAAGTGCGTCACTTGTTCCAATAACATCTTCTTCATAACTATCGTGATAAGCATCACAACCCAGAATTTGTGTTATTGCGTGTGTTCGTTTTGCTTTTGTTTCTTTAATAGTGATTCCTGCGTCAGTAATTTGTTTTCTTATTGTATCTAAAGCAAGAAATTGAACTGAGGCAAAGAGTGCAACTGTTTTGATATTGTTATCACTAAGGTGTTTTAAGAATTCTTCACCAAGGATTAATTCTTTTTCCCATTTCCCGTCAATTGTAATTGTTTGCATATTCGTTTACCACATGTCTTTACTTTTATGATATCTATTATGACCCCATTGGATCATAAGATCAATTCCTAATGCTGAGAGTCCTAGAGGTAAGTCACACGCACCAAAGCAGCATGAAAACCAAATACAGACTTGTACTCCAGTTTCTTTTTCAATAGTTTCACAGACTTCGCCTGCTCGTGTTTTGAGACCGTCAGGTAACTGAATAAGAACACGTTTTGGTTGGCGTTCTTTAATTTCTCCAATGACTTTCTCTAATTCTAGGTCAAACATATATAGAAGGGAACGTCTAGCCCTTTTTAAACGTTTATACTACTTTGCAGCGTCCCACATCATTTCAAAGAATTGATTATATGATTTTGCAGCATTAGGTTGATTGATAAGAATTCCTAATGGTTTCTGAGACCAAATTATGATTCCTATTTTTCCATTTCGGATTATTGTTTCAGTTAATGGCTCAAAACCAGTCTTAGTATAACGTATTATTGCATGAGGGTATTTTTTCTCAGCATTCCAAAAGGTAAGTGACTCATTAAACAACAAATTTGCAGTTATGCCCAACTCTGCTCTTTGTTTGTGATAATTAACCCACCATGCTTCACCAAGCATCAAGGACTCCTTTGTTGATCCGAACGTGTTATGTTGTTTCCCGCCTGCGTCAAGCAGTTCCATTAATAACTCACGAATTCCTTTGATTCCTCTATAGGTAACAATCTCTGGTTTTTCCTTTGCTTGTTTTTGTTTTATGATGAGTTCAGGTAGTAATTCTTCAAATCGTTCTTTTTTTTCATTAATAAAATTAACAATGTGCCTTGGATTTGCGGCTTGGTAATGATTTCGTTTTCCTTCTTTAACAAAAGTCACAAATCCGCGATCAATAAGTTTATTGAGAGTCATATGAACTACTGAGTTTTGAAGCCCTGACTTCTCCAATATTGGCCCTGCAGTTGATGTTCCAAGCTCTAAAAGAGCCAGATATATTTTAATTTCAGCATTAGAAAGGCCGATATCTTCGAGTATTTCAGTGTCCATACAGCGTATTTAGTATAAATCTTATTTAAATTCGTCGTTTTATCCTCCGTTTTTGGAGAATGAGTGCTTAAATACTCGGCAACCCTTGTTATTACTATGAGTGGGTAACACTCGAAAGGAGGAAAACACAAATGACAAAATTAGTATCAAAACAAAACGAATGGGGTAAAGTAGTATTAGAGCTTGCAAGTGAAGACTTGAAGCTTGCCTCATATGACAACACATTATTTGAATTAATTGGTAATGTAAGAAAGAAAAAAATGCTCGACTACGGATGTGGTCCAGGAGTTCTTGCTGCTGCATTAAAAATGGGCGGCGCAGATGTTTGGGCATATGACATTTCAAAAGAAATGCGAATTGCAACTGCAAACAAAATTGGAGCAGATAAAGTTCATGAACAGCTTTCAGATATTCAACCTGATTACTATGATGCAATTATTTGTAACTTGGTTCTTTGTATTGTTGAAGAAGAGGAAGTTGAACATATTTCAAAAGAAATGTTTACTGCTCTGAAACCAGATACTGGTAGAATATATGCTGGTTTTTGTAATCCACATCTATTAACAGTTCCCGAAACACAACTTGATTTTAGACCTGAACCAAAATGTGCATATTACAAAAAACATTCTTACATGAAAACAAAAAAAGAAGGAATGTATGTAATTATTGAAAACCATAGGCCGATTGAATGGTATGAATCAATGTTTGCAAAAACGGGTTTTGACGTTGTTGCAATACATTTCACGCCAACTTATCAATTAAATGGTAAAAAAATCGAAGATTTCATCATATTTGAATTAAAGCGAGGTAACCAAAATGGAATTACTAAATAAAATTAAAAGCTTTTTTGAATTTTCAAAACATAAAACAAATTTTAAGACAGAAATCCTTGCAGGAATCTCAACGTTTCTTGCATTGTCTTATATTTTTGTTGTAAACCCATCAATTTTGGGCGAAGCAGGAATGAATAAAAGTATGGTATTGTTTGCAACAATCATTGTTTCAGCGTTAGCAACTTTTCTAATGGGCGTTTGGGCAAAAAAACCTTTTGCTCTCGCTCCAGGTATGGAAATTAATGCATACGTTGCATTTTTTGTTATCGTAGGATTAGGCTTTTCATGGCAAGAAGCTTTAGGTGCTGTTTTTTGGTCGGGAATCTTGTTTATGATTTTCACAGTAACAGGTATTCGAACAAAGATAATTCAATCCATTCCTGATAAACTAAAATCAGGCTTGGCCTTAAGCGTAGGTGTTTTTTTAATGCTTATTGCTTTACGATTAACAGGCGTACTACTATATGAAGGTGTGATTTTCAAAGGCATTGGTTCATTTTTTTCACCAGTAGCTTTCGTATTATACTTTGGACTTGCATTAGTTTTACTATTGAGAAAGTTTAAAGTGAAAGGATCAGTGTTAATCAGTATTATTTTAGCATCAACATTGGCACACATGCTTGGATTAGGAAATTCAGGTGAAGCAATTGTTATTTCAAAGGAAATGTTTAGCGGCGTTATGCAACTTGACTTTGGAGTAATCCTTAATCCTAAAATATTGTCAGTAATATTAGTATTATTTATTGTTGATTTTTATGGCAGTGTTGCAAAATTCATCGGTTTAACACGAAACACAACTATTGTCAAAAAAGATGGAACACTTCCAAAAATGACACAAACATTATCCGTGGACGGCCTTGCAACAGTTGCAGGTGCAGGTTTAGGAACAACAAGCTTAACAACATTTGTTGAAAGTGGAGTTGGAATTGCAGAAGGTGGAAGAACAGGTTTTACTGCAGTTGTTTGTTCCGTATTAATGTTAGGATTTATTGCATTAACACCCTTAGTAAATTTAGTTCCAGTAATTGCAACAACAGGAGCGTTATTTTGGGTCGGAATTCATTTATTTCCAACACGAGATGAACTGAAAAAATACACTGCTATTGACATTGTTAGCGTGGTTGTTATGATTGTTGCAACTGTGTGGACATTTTCAATTGACAAGGCATTATTGTTTGGATTTTTGATTTATATAATCGGACTTGCATTGACAGGAAAAGCAAAGAAAATTGATATGTATATGGTAATTTCCACAGTGTTATTATTAATAGGGACGTTTTTGTCTCTATAATTTTTTCTTTTTATTTTATTTCACGCATAGATGCCAACTTTTGAAGTTTCGTATAGTATTGCAGTGCTTTATCTTCAACAGCAGGTTTTAATTTTTCTTTTATTTTTAACTCAGAAACTATTTTTGGAATATCCATCTCAACAATTTCTGTGAAATTACCTTTCAAAGTTCTTCCTGCCTTTTTACACTCTGATTCTAATTGGTGTGCAAATTTAGAATTAAAATCATTAAAAATCAAATAGCGACTAAATGAATTTGCCCCAGCTTCTAAATAAAGTGATAAATCACTAATTCGTTCTTTAATTAAAGCAATTTTAATCTGAATTTTTGGATGTGCAATTCGTATCTTTGCAATCCACCAGGCCATATAGTTTGGATCTGGTGGGGGAACATCATCAAACACAGTTTTTTCTTGTGGTTTGAGAAAACAAAGTTGGACTTTGTCAATATTGAAATCGGTGACTTGTTTAATAACATGCTCAACATCAGACATCTTCTCTCCAATCCCAAGAATGATTGTAATGAATTTCTCTAATTTAGTATGATCACGAACATTTGCAAAGTATTTTAAGAGTACTTTAAGTGGTTTAGAAGGACAAATAAATTTGTGTAGTTCTTCGTCAAATGATTCGATTGCGCATCCCATACCGGTGATATGTGGCTCGAACGCTTTGATTTCACTTAATGTATACGGCCCATAGTTCATCATTGTTTTTTCACCATAGACTTTGGCAATATTATTGAGAAGTTCAACCATTTTTTCTGTAGTTTCGACACGCAGACCGCCAGTGATATATCCAATATCCCATCCCATTTCTCTACAGATAAGAACTTCAGCTAAAATTGATGCTTCAGTTCGTACAGCAGTTCGATCTAGTTTTGGTCTTGTAGAAAGATAGCAGTATTTACAGTCAGCAATACCACATGTCCAATTTGTGAACACAGATCGCTCTAGCCATGTTGTTGGTTCAAAGTTTTCTTGAAAGATACTGTGTGCTTGTTTGATGAGTGTGTCTAATTCTTGTTTATCAACAATATGTTCACTATTATTCTTGTCAATGATTTCTTTTGCATTCATTAGTCATACCGTTCAAAGAATACTTGTTCTCGTTTAACTCCCATTTTAGTAAGAAGCTTTGCACTTTCGTGAATCATTGCGTATAACCCGCACAAATAGAAGTGACTTGGAGAATTCTCAGAAACATGCTCTGAAATTAATTTTTGTACACGACCAGTTTCCCCTTCAAATGAAACTTCTTTTGGTTGGCTCACAATTGGATGATAAGAAAATTTTTTATGTTTCTCAGCAAGCAAAGTAAATTCCTCATGATAGAGAATTTCGTTTTCATACCGAACACCGCTTAACAATATAATATTATGAGAATACTCCTTTGAAAGTAAATCAATAATCATTGATCGAAATGGAGCAATACCTGTTCCTGTTGCAATAAATACAATATCTTTGGATTGTGATTGTTCTTTTAATACAAATACACCAAGTGGTGCCATCATGTCAACAACATCTTCAGCTTTAAGATTAAATAGATACTCAGTTCCAGGACCAGTTTCAACTCTTTTCACACACAGTTTTATTTGTGACTCCGTAGGTGAGCTTGCAATAGAATATTGACGTCGAAATTTATCTTCGCCTTTATTAAAAAATATTGTGACAAATTGACCTGCTGTAAATACAAAATCTGCAGGTGCTTCAAACACAAATTCACGAACAGTTGGAGTTGTATCTACAATTGAGAGTAATTTTGATTCAAATCTTTTGATTGCTTTAGGTTTAAACATAAATACTGCAATCTTGGTTTTGTTTATAAAGGCTTCTGAACTTTTATAAATTATATACTAACTCTCTGTATATGATCTCGGATGATTTGGTTGCACGTATATTTATTCCATATATAGCAAATATCAAAAGTATAGTTTCTTCACTTCCTGGATATACCATTTCAGAAAGAAAGAAGAGACTATATGTAACTATTCCGCGCGTTTGCACTAATGCACAGCTTGTTGATTATATGCCTGACTATTATACACAGTATCCCAATCACATGAATTTTCTAGCTCAATCTGGATTTAGACCAAAAAGTGTTATCATAATTCCATCATTTGAAAGAAGTACTTTACCTACGGCGAGATTATTTGTTAAAGGTTGTTGGATGAAATCTAGAAAGATATTTTTGGAAGTATTGGAGAACAAAAGAATGTCAGAAATATATTCTTCTTTAGGCAAATGAAGAACCGCAACCACAAGTTGCTTTTGCATTAGGATTGTAAACTTTAAATCCTGAAGCTTGTAGTGTATCTACGTAATCAACAGTACTGCCCTTTAATGATGAGAATGCATTTTTATCCATAACGATGCCTAATCCGTCTTTTTCAAAATAGATATCTTCCACACTACGATTTTTGTCAATAGCAAATGTGTAACTCATTCCTGAGCAACCACCTTCTGATACACCAATTCGAAAGTATGCTTTTCCTTCATCATCTTGACGAAGTTTGAGAACGCGTTCGACTGCTGCAGTTGTAACTTTAACCACATTTTTGTCAAGATCAACTTCTTCTTGAGACTCACCAGCAACTGTATTAGCGTCTCGAACCATTTGATCAATAGTTTCATCATCAATACCGTGACTCATTGCACCTTCACCTAATGTTTCAAAGCTTGCAACGCCGCAACCAACGCAATGTAATCCGTATTCGAGGAATACTTCTGCTGTTTTTGGATATTTTTCAACAATTTCAGAAATTGTCATGTCTTTGTCAACGAGTGTAGTCATAGTAGTGTATATTGTGGGGTCATTTATAAGTATTTTGTGAATATTTATAAGTAACTGTGACTTTCGTCTCTAGTAAGTGGCACGAACTCAAAAATGGCGGGAACGCATGGATGTTGAAATTAAAGGGCAAAGAAGTCTAGGTATGTTTTTTCTTATTCGAGATAATCGTGCTGCTCGAGCTTGGTTTAATACATATGCGAAAAAGGTTTTGCGAGAAGCACCTTCTGGAAAGGGAGCAGAACTTATTTTAAGTGCATTTCAGTTCGCTTCCAAAAGTCAAAATTTAGAAGTATATGCTCCTTTGATCTGGGATACTTATTTGAAAAATCAACCGTATCATGCACAAGGGCTACAAGAAGATGCTGCTTATGCAATAGCGTCAATAGCACCTGATGCGTATAGGGAATCATTCTTTGAATTGCTCAAGTGGCAAACAGATTCTAAATCTGCTCAGAGTTTAACAGCCTTAGTTTTATCTCAGGGTACAGATAATGATTTAATTAAATATGCACCAAGATGTTTACGTCAAATTTTGCAACCAAATACTAATGCTACTTCGCAGTTAGAGAATGGCATTGCAAATAAGTTATACGAGTTTGGTGAAACAGTAAGTTTAATGAAAGCGGAAGAATTCGCAACAGGTTCAATGGTCAGGAATGTTTTATATGAAGAACGTCCACCTTCAGTCTTAGTAGATTTCTGGGAGAGTGCTACAATCTGTGGTCGCATAGGAATTACACCAAGAGCTGTTATAGTTGGTGAGGAAAGCAAGTATGAATCTGAGCCTTCTGTTTTTGAAGATATGTTTCCAAATTTACGAGGAGCAAATGCTATTGCGCGTGGGTTGATGAGCCGTAAAATTCACACACAGACTGTAGAACCAGAGTCTGATTATATGAGTTAGTCATTAAATAAATTTAAGTCTATACTTCTAGATTTTAAGTTATTCATTAAACCCAAAATCTTTGTAGATAGTGATATTGTTGTTTCTTAATTCCGCAAGATTTTTTTGTGTGAAAATATGATGTTTATCACGCGATAACACATTTGCATGTAAGTGTATTGCTTGGGCAACTAACACAGCATCACTTGTGTCTCGTATTGCTTCAAGTAGATTAGGATTAATACTCTTTACATAAATACGCTCTTGATTATAATCACCTGGACGAACATCAATAGGTGCTTGCTGTATTGATTTATTTTTGAGCAATGTATGGATTAGATGAGCGACATTATGATGTAATTTATGGTGGATATGAACAAGTTCTAACAGATTAAATGAACTCATAGCAGTCTTATGAGTTTGCATGAATGTGAATAATTTTGGTAGTTGTTGTGTTTCAATACAGTGTACAAGAAAACACGTGTCTAGAAGATAGTCTGGGTTTTCACAAATGGGTAGGTCAGCGAGTAATTCTTTCATATATCTGATTTAGGAGTAAGCTTTATAAAAAGTTGATCATTTTGTTATATATACACCATGACGTAAAACCACGGCAACCTTTTTCAAAAAGCTTGACCAAAAGCATACACAATTTATCATATTTACTGCCATGATCGCATAATCCGGTATTGCGCAAGCCTGGAAAGCTTGTTCCTCACGGAATTCCCGGTTCAAATCCGGGTCATGGCGTTTTATATTTCTCATTTCATTCGAAATATAAGTCAATGACAGATTTGAACATTCTTCGACTATCGTCTCGAACCTTTCGCTTTCAGCTTCAAGGAATCCGGGTCAGTGGCGTTTTTCTTTTTAGGTATTTGTTAGTCTAGGTCACTATTTACTCATTAATATAACAAAAAGTATATATTATTTGTATGTATCCTTTTACTATGAATATATTTTTGGACATGTATGGGACACTATTGGCATCAGATTGATGTACATAATATTTTTCCAACGAGGACAGGAATAAATGAACTTGCAAAAAGAGGGAGACTAATTTCAATATCTGATTGTCCTACGAGTACTCTGAAATTTAATATTTCGCAAGTGTATGAAAATAGTTCGAAACATAATTATGTTTTAGATTCTTTAGACTATATTGATGATTTTATTCATATGAGAGAAAACCCAAAAGAAATTCACTTATATGCGACTAGACAAGACTTAGTTATTGGTGACTCTGATAAAGATATTGATGGTGCGATTATTGCAGATTGTCGATATATTCGCGTCGCAAAATACTCTAGTCGAAGCAAAGAAACAGATTTGTGGGACCTTGTAAAGCATACATTTTAGGATGAAATTTTTAGAAGAAAATAACTATTTGAAGATTCTAATCTAATATTCCTGCATATTTATGCTTGTATTTGTAGTAATAACAAGCTTAGGATGTTTATTACTTGATAAAAGAGAAACCCTTTAAAGCTAACACAGACTTACACGCTATATAATTTGACAACTAAGAAGAAGAATCAAACATGGAAACTTATGAAAGCTCATATAGGAGCACATAAAAAAAGATACAAAATACTTCTCACTGCTGTCATTTTGCTTATTATTATTTTAATAACAGGATTCTTCTTAACAAACCAATTACATATTATGCTTTCAGGTGATATTTTAATCACACACAGTCCGAGTCAACAAGTAATTCAATTACCAACAGGTGGGCACACACAAGTAACAACCACAATTACTGTTGAACCATTTCAGCGTTGTGATGCAGTTTGTACAACAACTGCGTATGATATATCATCAGGAGAAGTTATTAGTAAAATTGAACACAATATTACAACGGACCACACCTATGACTTAAGTTCACCTATCGGCGCTCCTAATAATGGGTTTGGAAATTTTTATGTGAATGTAACGACAACTTGTACGGCGAAGAGATCCTTGTTTTGTCCAGCAACAGAAAAGTCAACTATGCAAGGTAGTCTGTATTCGGTTTCATATGATCTACCACAGTCGCACTATAATGCAATAGCACAGTTAGTATCATATCGGGAAGTTCTTGATGCCTTCACTGCATTAAATGCCTCTTTGCAAACAATCAAAACACAACCTGTGTATCAAAATATTTCAAAGGAAAGTGATTATTTTGAAGAACTAGCAGTTGTTATTACCCAAGCAGTTTATTTATGGGAAGATGAAAATTATGTGGAAGCACAGTCGCTATTTTCACTAATTAGTGTTCAGGAAATACATACTCTCGTTGTTACTCTAAATGAAACGTATCAAAAAATAGAACAGTACGCGCAAGCATATAATAGGTTAGTTCAAGTGAAACCACAATTAGA
>JBLINR010000005.1:0-30244 GCA_047639395.1 Candidatus Woesearchaeota archaeon
CTATTATACATTACGATGCATGTGTCTAGAAAAAAGGGGTTGATTCCAACTCATAAATTAGTGCTCTTTCTACTTATATTTCTAACATTTGCAACTTCTGCTTATGCAGGATGTTGTGTAGGTCCGAATAGTTGTGAACCTAATACTCCTGCGTCTCAAGAGACTGAATGTAATAATCTTAATGGTCGTTTTGAAACTGAAGAATGTAGCTCTTTTGCTATCTGTGCACCAACTTATGAAGCACTAGGCGCATGTTGTACAGGATCACGTCAAGGATTTGAAGCATATGATGCTAGTTTTTGTGGTACAGACCAAACATTCATAGAGTATGAGGAAGGTGACGAATTACGTAACGTGGAACTTCTTTGTTCAGCTGTTCAAGGGGATGCTCAATTTCCTCCTGAAGACACAGATTCTGATTTAGTTCCAGAAATAGATCCTGTTTTTGGGACATCACCTGTACCAAATCTACTAAGCGGAAAAGTACAACCAGTAACACTCCTTGGCGATAAAAGTTTGAAGATTCAAGCTGCAACTAGTGAAGGAACCGATATCACATTTACAAATGCGGTGGGAGAATTTAGCTTCTCGGATATTCCGCTAGGTGAATATACCGTCTCAATTATATCTTCAGTTTTTGAATCAGATGATCAAATAGTAGCACTAACTTCTCAAACACCATCAATACAAGTTATTTTTGATATTGATTTCGTACAAAAGAAAACATTTTCTGGAATTGTAAAAGATGACAATACAGGTGACACCATCAGCGAGGCGCTTATCATTGCAGGTCTTTCATTTGCACGAACAGATCCTAACGGGGTATTCACACTAACAAATATTGATCCTCAAGTTACACAAGTATCTGTACATCAATTAGGATATGAATCTAGTACAATAACTATAAATGAATCCCAAACGCAACAAGAAATCAGACTAACGCCGAGAACGTGTATTTTTGATGCAATTCCAATAACGCTTACAGCATCACCTGTTCGAGGAAACAAAGAGATCGAACTCACATGGGTTGTTAAAGAATGTAGCGACTTGATTGCAGGGTTTACGATACTTCGTTGTGAAAATAACGTATTTAATTGTGAAGGATTAGATACACTACGATATGGCATTGTTGATGAATTAGATAATACTCATCGCTCATTTGTTGACACGCAAGTTGCTTGGAATCATTCTTATACATACAAAGTAGAAGCAAACATTGACAATATTATTTATAGAGAATCATTCTCAGTTACAACAAGTCCAGGAGATGCTCGTTGTGAAGGCAAAGAAGAAGCTGACATTTTTTGCGATTATACACAAATAGATACATTAGGTGTATCAAGTATAATTTCTTGTGATCAAAATAATGTACTAGGAAACAAGTCGGACTGTTTTGAAGCAAACAACGTTCGTTGTGTTCAATCAGCAAATGATGTATCTTGTGAAAGTTCAACATTTTGTGCAAGCGATCAAGGCATCTTTGGAATTATAGATGAACCACAAGTAGGAAATTCATGTGGGCCAACTGCAAGTTCATGTTACAGTGATGTTGGAACAGGTCCAGTTAATTCTTGTTTTGTTTGTCACGATTTATTAACTTGTTCTGACTTACAATCACAAGGTGCATGTCAAAATACAAATACTGTCTGTGGTACACAATTAAACTGTAACTGGAATGAAACATCTGTTTTAGGAACTGGGATTTGTGTTAATACACAAAAACTTGATTGTTCTGCGTGTAATGAAGCGTACGGTGGATGTACAGCAACAGCTTGTGATGTTATTAGTGGTTGTGATTTTGTAAACAATGACTGTGTTGTTGATACTTCAGATGCTAAGTGTACGAATCTTCCAATTGCGTTTAAAGAACAATGTGCAAAAGACAATGAGGCACCACAAACACGATTACGTGTTGATTCAAATTTACATGTTGATGATTCGTCAATAGCAGTTATTGCAGTTGATAGTGTTGAAGGTCAACTAGTTTCAATAAACCCAACCATGCCAATTACAACAAAATACTGTGTTGCAGTGGATACTACTGATTGTCAAGATACAACTTTATTCGAAACAGTCACAGATGCAGTTATTCCTGTCGCAGTAGAACAACCACCCTTCAATGTTCACGGCGCGGGAACATATACTGTTCATTTTTTCTCAACGGATTTTAAAGGAAATGTAGAAACAACAAAACAATTTGAAATCACTGTTATAGAAGGCGGCACACAAATTGAACTTGATAGTGCAATCGAACGATTAGCTACAGCAACGCCAACAGCAAACTTACATGTTGTTGCAACTGTAGATAGATTCTCGTCTTGTATAGCAACTTGTGAAACATGTGGTGATAGTGAACTCACAAATCAAACTTCGAAAACACATCTCTTTACATTTGGTGGATTATCGAGTGGTGCGTATACAACACAAGTTACATGTACTGATGAAAATCTAGTTACTAGTTCTCAAACAGAAACATTTTTCGTATCATTATCAGGAAATATTTTTGAAATAGATCCACACAATGTTGTTGAAGATAGTTTCACAACATTAAGTGTTCAAACTGTTGGCCCGTTTGTATGTAAATTGGGCAGGGGTAGTGCTATTACTTCATTTGATGATCCTAATTTAGTACAGATGGTACGAACTCAAAAAAAGGCATTATATACTCATTCAACTGGAAGTGTACAACTTGGAACTGAAGATGGGATCTATCCATTTATTGTTCTTTGTGACACAGGAAATTATATAGACGCATATTCATTAGAAGTTGCAAGAGATGAACAACTTCCACAAATCTTATTTGAAGATATCAACGGAACTGATTTTGACTTTTCAAAAAGAGTTACTAGTAAAGCATTAGTTTTCAAATGTGCCGATGAACCAGTTGGTGGATTTGGTTGTACACCATCAGTAAAATTCTGTATTGGTGAGCCAGGTAAGGATTGTGTACCCTCAATTAATTTTAGTGATTCTGGTGATTCACCGCTTACTTTAGACTCAGATGCACGTATATGTGCACAATCATATGAGGAAGAAATAAATGGTCAAGGTGGAAGAACATCAGGCGTCTTTTGTGAAGATGTACGAACAGATCCTTTCAAACCAACATTACAATTAACACAAATTCCAACAACAGTAAATAGTAATAGTATGCATATTGAAGGAAACATTAGAATACCTGTACTTAGAGACGCAAATCCTACATATACAAAAACAGGATCTATTTATTCGAGACTTCTTAATAGCAGTGTTCATTCATTTATTCTAGAAGGAACATTACAAAATACAAATACAAGAACAGAAATTCTTTTCGGAGGAGATCGCGCAGTTATTATTGATCCTGCTAATAACAGGGTTTTCTTTCAGACAATGCGAGCAAATGGCGCAAGCCAAAGCGGATTATCAAGTGAATTCGAATTTGGGACACAATCCAATTTGTCATTGGTTGTTAAAGAAGGAATGGTTAAATTTACGCTTGGAGATCAATCATTGAAACAAACAGGACTATCAATTGGAACTGGCCCTATAACTATTCAAAGTACACAAAATAAACCGATTATCGCAATATCTCTTTTTGATTTAGAACGGCAACTTCCTGCGACTATTAATATTATTATTGGTGATATATCAGTAGACGCATTCATAACTACAGGAGAATTTGTAAAAGATATCTCTTTAACACAAGTTGGACTTACGCATGGGCGTACATTTGTTTCTAAAGTAACTGCTAGTAACGCTGCAGGAACTGACGAGAGTGCTTCTTTTAATGTTGTAACAGATCGTCGTGGTCCAGTCATAGGTACAACTATGAGAATTCGTTCAGAGGGTGGGCTATCATTCATTCCACTTTCAGAAGATGTACTTATATCTAAATTTTCAGTTCAAGACGAACTTTCAAATCTTTCAAAAATACAATTACTTATTCGAGAAAGAGTATACAATTTCACAGATGTACAAAATGGAGAACAAACATTAACGTTCTCATCATTTGGTCTTCCAATCGGAATGTTTGATATCTTTGTTGTAGCAGAAGACGTTTTAGGAAATATCCGTGAAGACGTATTTCCAAGACAATTAACTATTAGTAATCCTTTGAGTCAAGGGATATTTGCAGAAGAATTTTCTGACACATTCACAACAAATACAAATCTCCCACTCGTTCCACTCGTAGTACAGCCAGATGTAACTTGTTCATTAACGTATGTGGATAACGAAGGACTGGAACATACACAAACAACTGGACTAGGAGACACTTCACTTCAACTAGAGTATCCATTAAGACGAGCTCCTGATGCTTTGACAGAGACACTTACAAAACTCACTTGTGAAAAGGAATTTACGACTCTAACTGTGCAATTGCGAATTATTATAGATACTGCAAAACCACGACTCGATGCTTATTTTGAATCCATAGCCGGTCATGTATTAACCGATGTTGATTCTTTTTCAAAAGAAATTCATATATTTCAACCACCAGAATCAACACGAATCATTGTCCAATCAGATGAAGAAGTTAGCTGTGATTTTAAATTTACTCCTGGTGCTAAGGGCACATTAAGTGATGGTGCGTTATTAAAACAACATTTAACAAACTACATTACACTTGAAGATGGAAACAAAGGATTTGCTGATTTTACTTGTACAGATGCTGCAAGTAATACTGGATTCTATCGGCTTAACTTTATTGTAAATACTTCTTTTGCTCCTGGGGATCTTCTTGGACAACAAGATACTGTTTCGCCAGTTGTTTTGAACTTTGAAGCGCCAAGTGGAATAACTCAAAATCAATCAGTTATCATAAAAGGAACAATCAATGAAGCAGCAATTGCTGCTATATTTACAAACGGTCGATTAGAAAAATACTCTCCGGCTGTAAATTCATTTGAAATCCCTATTTATTTACATAAAGGGTTTAATGATGTACAAGTTCGATTTATTGATGCTGGTGGAAACACAGTAACAAGAACATTTAACATTACGCGACGTCAGCAAGGAATCGATGCAACATTGTTCGGATTCTTTGCAGGAGATGTATATGATCAACAACTAGCTATACCGTTTAATATAGACACAAACGATCATGAATTATATTCCCAGTTATTTAATGTAACGCAAGCAAGAAGTACAGCGATCGCAGACCTTACAATTAATGAAAAAACACTTCCACTTCCAGATTCAGCATTAAGCAGAGATTTCTTTGAGACGGTATTTTATTCAACATTCTTATTTGGCTCTCAAGATGAAGATAAATATGATGGTTTTGCACCAAGTGTTGCTTTTGCGCAAGTTTCCTTTGCACCAACAATCATTCTCGATCAACCTATTTCGCGACACGTCGTGAGATTTGACAATATAACTGGTAGTGTTGCAGACACATATCCAATCACTCTTCTCGAAATACACCTTAATGGTAGATTGGTAGATATCAAAAGACTTAATGATGAGTTCTTTGTAAGACCTCCGTATATAATTGGGAAAAATGAATTAACAATTACAGCAACAAACTCACTAGGGCGTGTTGCAATCTATGAACAAGAAGTAGTATATGATCCACAACCTCCTGTTGCTGACGTGCGACTATCACCAAACATAGAAGAGACAAAAGCATTATCTCCAAGACCAGTATTCCAAATCACATTCGATAAACCTAGTAGATTAATTGACGCATTCATTGAGTCTGAAATGGAATTCCTAGTAACGCCTTCAGAAACTGAAGAATTTAAAACACAGTTATTTATACAAGCTGCTCAAGACTTAAAAGATGGTGAGTATATTTTCAAACTACAAGCTGAAGATCTATTTGGAAACATAGGTGATGTACAAGGATTTAGTTTTAGTGTTGAAGAAGGAGTAATTCAAGTATCATTAACAACTCCAAAATTCGGTGTTGCACAAACATCAACATTTGATTTAACTGTTACAACAGACCGTGTAGCAAATTGTAGTATTTCTTCAGTTAATGATGTTATTGAAAACATGCCGCCATTTAAACAAACTGATGATTTGACACATACTATTGTGTTGGATTTTAATCAAGCGCCAGAAAGACAAGGCCAAGAGCGTTTTGTAAAATGTTCAGATTCACAAGGTGGCTCAAACGAAGAAGCACCATTAGTCTTAAATTTAAGTTATGATCCAGATATTCCATCCATACGCGATCTGAAGCTAGTTAATGGACAGAATAATATTCTATCTACATTCCCACTTATTGCAAGAATTCAGGCGAATACAACTGTTCCAAGCAGATGTCGGTTTAGTATAGACCCTGGGCAAAATTTTGCTTTAATGACTCCTTTTGAAGATTTTGAAACATTTGTTGATGCGCCATTAACTGCAATAAGAGGATTAACGGATGATTCACAAAACACATTTACTATACAATGTCAAAATGAAGCATTAAAATTAACTGAAAAGAAATCAATATCTATTGAAGTGCAAACAAGTCTAACACCTCAAATTACATTTGTATCACCAACACCTGGTGGTGCATTTAACTTTACAGAACATAAAATCATTATTACAACGAGTAAACCTGCGAAATTATGTCAATTTAGATTTAATGAAACACTTGATTTCAGAAGTTTCACACAAATAACACAAGGATCAACAAGATTTGAAAGTGATACGCGTAATTTATTTCCAAATCGGGAACATACTGTATATGTGAGATGTAATATAGGTGTTATTGGCGCAGCAGTACTAAATGTGGAATCATCATTTGTAATTGATTTAACACCGCCTGTATTTATTGAAATAATCACACCTGCGCAAGTTACTCGAAATGATGAAATTGATGTAGAATTCATTTTTGAAGATAATGAAAGCCGAGTGGCAGTTTACGAATACGGTGTTGGAAATGTACCATACCCTGAAGACGGGTGGAATACATCAGGAACAGGGGGAACAACCTCTTCCGACACAACACTTGATGCTCTAGATCTTCAAAATAAACGACAGTACTATGTTAGTGTTCGTGCAATGAACAGAGCAGGATTATTCTCAGGTTACGAAACATCAAATAGAGTCTTTGTTAACATTGCTAGCAATGGCGGTGGAAGTGATGACGATGATACTATTGGTATAAATGATACGGATGTTGATCCTGGTCGACTGCCTGGAAGAGTTCCACCTATTCCTGGACCACCTGGACCTAAATTAATTGTAACTCCTGATCCTTGCCCTGTTGGTGACATTAGATGTTCCACACCTAGACCTTTACCACTTCCATTACCTGATGGCGATTCAAGATTAAGCATAATTTGGTGGTTATTCATCTTTGCATTCTTATTAGTGGGTGCGGGAACTGGATTTTATTATTACAGTACACATCAACCACAACGTCCTCTTGGACAACCAGGCGCATACCAAGCAATGCCTGGTACACAAGCAGGAAGACGTGCTTCACAATTCCAACAAGCAAGAGCGGTCGCTCCTGCTCGACGAGATACCATTGAAGACAGGCTTAAACGTATTCTTGCAAAGAAAATAAAAGAGCAAGGTAAAAGTGCTCCTGTTGTATCGGGATCAAAAGAAGTTCCAACAAAAATAAGTGATGTCCCTGTATCTGCAACTTCAACCATGCCTAAGGGCAAAGGTTTTAGGAAACATCCTGAATATGATGCTAGTAACCCGTTCAAATACCTTAAAGGAATTGTAAAAAATGAAACTGTTTCTGACAAAGTATACACAGGCGAGTTAAAGAAAATTGAAGAACATGATGAGAAGTAGATTATACAAAAAAGGATTTGATTCAAATCAAATATTTATTTACATAGCTTCAGCAATCATTGTAGGATTCGTATTATTCTTTGGATTTCGTGCAGTTAACTTATTTGTTTCAAGCGCAGAAGATATTTCTCAAGTAATATTTATTGAAGATCTTAAAGATATTACTCGAACTGTTTCTATTGAATTTGGATCTGTTGACTTTTTGAATCTTCGAGTACCAAGTCAATTTGATTCTATATGTCTAACTGATAATTCTGTATTCAATGAACTTGCTTGTCGAGGTGATACTATTCCTAACGCAGTATGCGATATTTGGAATTTAAGTGTTACTGACGCTGAATTTCAAGATAAAAATTTATTCTTCCTTACAAAAGATGGATCACTGGGTGCGCAAGAGTATGTAACTAATGTTAAAATTGAAGATTTAAATGTTATTTGTATTAGAAAAGATCAAGGAGAGACACGTTTGAGACTTGAAGGTAAAAAACGTATTGCAGTCGTATCGGTAGTAAATTGAAAAAAGGATTTGTAAGTGCACAATTCAACTGGATTTTTGTTGCTCTTGCAGGCGCGTTTATTCTGTTTCTTGTAGGGATTCTTATTACTAACGGAAAAGATGTAAGTGATTCTAAAGTTTCAGTCGAAGTATTACAACGATTTGATTCTTTATTTAATAGTATTAAAACAAATCCTGGTGTTAATCTAGAAATACCAAGCAGAAAATCACTTGTACTTGAAGTATCTTGCATTTACGATCCTATTGATGACTTTATTATATCCAAATTTCAAACCTCTCAAAAGTTTACTGATGTTGACTTAGAAAACGTTGTTATCTACGCCCCTGCGGAAATCAGTGGTGATAGGATTTTAGCCAAAACGATGAAACTCACTGTTCCATTCAGAGTTGATAATACGCTCTTTTTAACTGATTCTGATACGTTATATATTTCAATTGATCCAAATCCGAAAACGCGAGATTATTTTAAAGATTTACTTCCTACAAATGTAACATTTGCAGAGTACGCGCAGTTTGATGAAATAACAAACAAAGGTTTTGATAAAACGGTTCTTATTGTTGCAACAGATGAAGTCAATGTAAGTAAAATTCCTAAGCAATTAAAACAAAAAGAATTAGAAGCGGTATTTATTACTCGCTCAATTGCAGGCCTTTCTGTTTCTGGAAATATCTCGTTTCATAAATGGGACAACAAACAAAAAACTTTTTTGGATAAAGGTGTTGTAAAATATAGTAACGAAGCTCACTTACTAGGTGCAATTTTAACTGGAGACAAAGATGTGTATGATTGTACAAATCGGAAACTTGAGAAACAAATTGAAATCACAGCTCAAATATTAGCTGCAAGAAGCAAACAGTTGTCAGATGCATTAGCCTCACGTCCAGGAAAAGAATTATGTACATTACTTTATCTTGAAGCAGCGGAACACTTTGTAGATCTTTCAAAGCACTCAGAAGATTATTTAGATTATGTTCATGCTATTACAACAACAGATGCTGCGCTTGTAAGACAAAGCTGCCCTACATTATACTAACGATAAAAACTATGATACGAAAAAAAGCACAAATGAAAATGTTTGAATCAATTGCTGTTCTTATTGTATTTTTCTTTCTTGTTGCTTTTGGAATTGGTTTTTATGGAAATTATCAATCTGTGCAGTTAGACAAGCTTGAAAAACAGTTTCATAAGCTAGATACCATTAAACTATCCAACCTCATTATTCATTCAACACATTTACGATGTAGCATTTCCGGAACAGACAGAGGAAGCTGTGTAGATGTATACAAATTAAAAGCAATCATTGATCCTGCTATCAATCAGGACTTTCAGCAATTTTTTGCAGATGAATTTGACAGTGCCGAAATTTGGATTGAACAGTTATATCCTGTGAAACAGAGGTTTGTTATTTACAACAACACACCTGCAGTTGAAGTTCGAAGCACACTTGTGCCAATTCCTGTACGTGTTTTTGAGGACATTGAAGATACAAGTAATTTTGGGATACTTATGGTGAGAGTCTATGAATAAGAAGGCGCAAAATGAATTAATGGGCTTTGCAATGGTGATTTTATTACTTACTGTTGGGATTTTATTCTTTGTGAGCTTTGTCGTTTTGGGTGATAATGGAAATGATCGATCACCAATTGATAAACGACTCGTTACAAATATGCATGATGCACTCTTAGAAACAACAACTGAATGTGGTAGAGCTGCGTTTAGAGAGGTACTTGCTGATTGTTTAGGATTTGGGAGATTAACATGTTTCTTTGAAGGCGTACCTGTCACAGATTCTTGTGTGTACGCTGAAAAATTAACGGCAGTATTATTTAACAAAACATTTGATCTATGGAATGTGGAGTATGATTATCGTGTAATTATTGATCAAACAGTGACCACTTCTCGTAATAACATTACTTTAAAACAAGGTTGTAGATCTAAAAAACGCACACCAAGTATTCTTCAGTTTCGAACATTAAATGGAGATATTATTTCTACATTAAGAATCTGTAATGATAGTTAGATATGTGTTAATTTACTGTTTTTTCTTTAAATTACTTGTAATTCGATCAAGTTCATTAATATTTTCAGTAAATTGAGGTAATACTTTTCCAAACGCTTTTTCCATTGCTTGGAGTTGCCCACCAACTTCTACTAGATGTTTATCATAATCGCCAACTTTTCCAACAATTGCTTTTTGAAGTGAGTCAAAGTTTCCTTTCACATCTGCAATTTCTTGCTGAATTTTTTCAAGTTCTTGTTGAGCTTGGTCTTTCCAATCTACAAGTTTACTGACCTTTCCTTCAATTTCTTTCCACTTCTCTTCAATAACAGCTTCAATAAGTTGTTCTATTTGCGCGTCATCTTCAAGGCCACCACCTGAACCTCCTCCTGCTGGTGGAAATTGTGGATCTGGAGGCATTTGTGAACCAAGCATACTCTGTGGTTGCATGTCTGTTGGGCCTGGACTTCCAAAAGGCTGTTGCATAGGCTGTGTTTGCATTTGCATTCGCTGCTCTGCAAGATTCATAGCTTCAAAAATGTCAGAAGAACTTAATCCGTCTTTTTGTAGTGATTCTACTATCTGATTATTATTAAGGCCTTGTTGGCGCATTTGGATAATAGTATCTACTGGATTAATCATAAGTGTGTTTTTGCAGTCTAATTTTAAAAATGTGTCGATTATTACAGTTTAATGTTATTGATTGAACTGCACGGATTTAACTGAGAATATAAGGGTTAAAATTGAATCAACATAGTATAATTGTCAAATAATAATTACTTTTTGTAGAAACTTAATCGACAGTGGTATATACCTTTGCTTGAAAATGCTTCAAATTCTTTTTGAATGTCTTCTAAACGTATTTTTGGATTCCTATTAAAAACTGTATGATATGACTGTTTTTTTAATAATGCGTAAAATGCAACAAATATTTTCCAATTTTTTGTATTTTTCCCAAAGAAATGAAGCTCTATAATTCCTCGTTTATACGTGAATAATGAAGTTTTTTTAATATATAGATTAAACAATGCAAATTCTGCTCCTTCCACATTCATTTTCAGACCATCAAATGTGTGGTCTTTATGGAGTTTTTTGATATCAATTGTTTTAACCTTATATGATTGTGCTTGTTTTGATCCTTCAGTTGTATTTCCGCCAGTATCAAAGTCAAATTCTCTATAGAATGTAACTGTTTTTTGTTGGACATCAATTGCGCCTTCATGTGATTCTACATTCTTAATTTTAGTTGTATTTTTCTTCAAATACGTAAAACAATCATCATCTGGTTCAACGGCAACAACAAATTTGTTGTGTTTTGCAAGATATACTGTACTCAATCCAAGATAAGCTCCTAAGTCTAAAACGCACTGCAATCCATTCAAATCGTGATATGTCTCGTTTACAAAAATATCTTCTGCAGTAATTATTGGTACGCCTAAGTTTGGGATAAGTATGCTGTGGTTTTTATACGAAAAACGCGCATTCTTTTTTCGTTTTACAAGACCTGTTTTTTCTATATAAAAGTAAAACTTATGAACCAAAAAGAGAGGATTTGTAAAGATAATTTTTGCATTCCATGTAATTATTTTTGAAAGTCTTGACATTGAAAAATCATACCTATTTGTAATAATTAGAAAACTGAGGCTCCTTTTAAAGTTTTGGGTTTTCACATAGAATAACAGCTTGGCGTGTTATAAACAAATCATTTGAATATGTAAAACTAGGGGTAACATTAAAGAATATCTTTCAAACTCTGAGATTTATAGTTACGACTAGACTTTGTTTCATCTGGTTTTTTAGAAGTAACCTCGGGTTCTTCTTCAACAACTTCTTGATCTTCTTCTTTAGGCTGTTCTTGCTCATCTGCAGATTTTTCAGAATGGGCGTATGAATCAGAGTATATATCTTCTTTTTCAGAAGTTGGAGTTGGTTGCGCAACATCTGCGACTTGCTGTGGCTCATAATAATCTTGTGACTCTGCACGCTCGTCTAATGCGTCTTTCACAATGGATTTCACATTACGCGTAGTGACAAAGCTTGTTGGATCCCAAAGATCGATATATCGCTGAAGTGTTTTAACTTCATCTTTTCTGGCCATAGTTTGTAATTCTGAAATAATGGACTGCATATCTTCTGAGAATTTACGTATTTGCGCTTTCATTTCATCAAGTTCTTCAAAAGCAGTTTTTACTTGCGCATGAAGTCCTCGTTCCTCTCGTAAACTATTCGTTTCATCAAGATCAATTTTTCGTCTAATATTTGAGACACTTTCTTCAACCATACGAATACGTCGATTAGCATTATTTACTTGACTCACAATATCGGCACTCGGTGCTGCTGATTTGTCGGGTTTAGAACCGCCAAAGATGTTTTGATCCATAGTGTGTATATACGACATTGTGATTTAAAAAGATATGGGCTATATTGATTTTAGGTCTAAAGTGAAAAATCCTCTATTTTCTTTGCGATCTGACGGTAGGTTTATAAATGACAAGTTGGATTATTTTATCAAGGGGATACATGTTTGTAAATCATAAAAAGGAGGGGAAATAGTGGCAGATGCGTATGAATTAATTCGCGAAGGCGACGAAGTTATTCTAAAAGTTGATTTCTCTCAAGTTGCACTTTCTCCTGCAGTAGAAGATGATGCACGAAGTATGGAGCGTGTTATTTCTTATTTGCAAAAAGTTCGTGCTGCAACAAAAATTATTATCTCACAACAACGTAATTATGAATACGATTATCAACAAACACAACTTCTTCTTGAAATTGCAAAATTACATACTCATCTTACACAAAAAAAACTTTTAGCAAACGTACTTGGTGAAGTTAAGAATGGGAGCAATCCAAATGTAACTGCAAGAAGTGTAGAATCATATTATACAGCAATCCAACAAATAATCCACCATACGTTAAAATCAGATCCATTTGGCGCATATGTACAATGTAAACGAATTCTTCGACATATTCATGTAGGATTACATACTGTTCGTGAAACGCGTATACGAAGTGCACAGCAAACAATTGTTGGTGCACTTGAAGAAATAATACAACTATTCGAGTCAACAAAACTCATTAGTTTAGCGCAATCAAAATTAGCAGGTTACACTGATGAAAATCGAGACTTGTATCGAGAATTTTTCACACCAACAATTCGTCCTGATTTTATGCTTACAAAATTAATGGCATCATATCCTAAAGATGCAAAAGAAATAGATTCTTTTATGATTGGTGAAACGGAAATCACTATTTTTGAAGTAACTGATGATGTACAATATTTGTATCACGTTATGCCTCCTGAATTTCGAATTAGTGATGAACTGTTTGCATTATTAGATGAAGCTCGTGATGTACTTGCAGAACATAAACCTGAAAAAGAAGAATTTACAGACCCGCAGAGAATGCGTGAAGTTTTTTCTAACGTAGGATCAGATTTACTTACTGAAATTTCTACATCGAAAGGATTAAACTTATCTAAAAAAGATCTTGTTATGTTAACAAAGATACTTGTACGATACACAGTTGGTTTCGGATTAATCGAAGTCTTACTTGAAGATGAGATGATGCAAGATATTTCAGTTAACAGTCCACAAGGATCAACACCTATTTTTATTGTTCACGGAAAGTATGATGAATGTAAAACAAATATTATGCCAACAAAAGCGGAAGCAGAAAGTTGGGCTACAAAATTACGATTAATTAGTGGGCGAAGTTTAGATGAAGCAGATCCTATTCTTGATACTGAACTTGCGTTCCCAACTGCAAGTGTGAGAGTGTCCACAATTACATTCCCATTAAATCCAACAGGTCTCGCGTTTTCATTTAGACGCCATAGGGATAAACCTTGGACGTTACCGTTGTTCATGAAATTCGGTATGATTAATGAATTAGGGGCAGGGTTGTTATCCTTTTTGATTGACGGTTCTCGAACATTCTTAATTGCAGGGACGAGAAGTAGTGGTAAATCAAGTTTCTTATCCTCAATGTTAATTGAAATCATGCGTCGATATAGAATGATTACAATCGAAGATACATTAGAATTACCAGGAAAACAATTACGTGAATTAGGATATAACATTCAGACAATGAAAGTTGCATCATCTTTAAGTCAGAAAAATAATGAAATGGATGCAAGTGACGGTATTCGTTCAACATTACGTCTTGGTGATTCATCTTTAATTATAGGTGAAGTACGAAGTACTGAAGCACGAGCCCTATACGAGGCCATGAGAGTAGGTGCTGCGGCAAATGTTGTTGCAGGAACAATTCACGGTGATTCTCCATATGGTATTTTTGACAGAGTTGTAAATGATATTGGTGTTCCAAAAACTTCTTTTAAAGCAACAGATATTATCATTGTTGCAAATCCTATTCGTTCTGCTGACGGATTACACAAGTCTCGAAGAGTTATTTCTATCACGGAAGTAAGAAAAGATTGGACTGACGATCCATTACGAGAAAAAGGATTTGTGGATCTTATGAAATACAATCCTATTACTGATCAACTTGAACCAACTGATGCACTCATTAGTGGGGATAGTGATATTCTCAAAACAATTGCAGGCAACATTAAAGAATTTGCGGGTAACTGGGATTCTGTCTGGCAAAACATTCAACTACGAGCAAAAATTAAAAAAGAAATATTTGACGCAGGAGAAAAAAATGAAGCTCTACTAGAGGCACCGTTTGTTATAGCATGTAATGATGAGTATCATCGCTTATACGAAAAAGTGCGGGCTGAAAACCCACACATGGATCACACAAAAGTAAATGATTTATTGTTTGCACAATGGAAACAATGGTTATCTCGAGAGTTACGATTACGAAAAAATGGATGATAAATTCAAGAAAAAGTACTTGAACAAATTAGAAAACGAACTTTCTGATAAAGCTAAGTCCGATTCGTTTGAAAATGATTCCTCATCTACTGAAAGTAGTGAATATATTCAGTTCAAAAAGGAAAATGTACATACTGCACATTCCTTTTATGAGAAGGGTTGTGAATTTGCCGAAAAGCTATTAAAAATTAATCCTGATAAAAAAACAAAAGCTCGTCTTGAAGAAGATATAGCTACATGTCATTTTGCAATTACTCCGCAAGGAGCAGTTGGTTTTGCAATAATTGCACCATTATTATTTATTTTGTTACTTGTGCCCTTTGTATTTTTGTTAACAGGAAATGTCATTCTTATTTTTGTCATTGTGTTATTAGGCCTAGGTTCATTCATACCATTAATGAACTTGCCTACTTATATGGCGCAAACATGGCGAATGCGTGCAAGCAATCAAATGGTCTTGGCGGTGTTTTATTTAGTAACATATATGAGACACACATCTAACCTTGAGCGTGCAATTGAATTTGCATCTCATCATTTGAGTAGTCCATTAAATCTTGACTTTAAAAAAATCATTTGGGATGTAGAAACACGCAAATTTGATACTGTTGGAGCGTCTCTAGAAAATTATCTTGTTCGTTGGAGAGAACACACACCTGAATTCGTTGAATCTATGCACGTAGTTGTTGGTTCTTTATATGAGACGAGTGAAGAAAAGCGTCAGGATTTACTTGACAAGGCATTAAATTTAATTCTTGAAGAGACATACGATAAAATGTTGCACTACGCACATAACCTACAGTCTCCTATCACTGCGTTACACATGCTTGGTATTGTACTTCCTATTTTAGGATTAATTATTCTTCCTATGGTTGTAAACTTTTTACCCGATACCATCTCTTGGCCGTATATCGCTTTACTGTACAACATTGTATTGCCCGTTATGATTTACGTGCTAGGAAAATCTATGTTATCTAAACGTCCATCTGGGACTGGCGGCATGCAACTCGATGAAGGGAATCCCATTGTAAAAAGATTATCTGTCCCAAGTATAAGAATAGGAAAGAAAGAAGTTCCTGTTAATTTAACACTAGTATGTGGTGTTATTCTTGCATTGTTTTTATTATTAGGGTTTAGTCCAATCATATTACACTGGTTTAACTTTGCTGATGTTGGATGGGGTGGAGAGAATGAAGCTACATCATGTGGAAAAGTATTTTGTTTCCTAGGATATAAGGAATCAAACGCTGAAGGTTCTGTTGGTAAAGTCATAGGTCCCTTCGGATTGGGTGCAACCATATTTAGTATATTCGTTCCGCTCGCGTTGATTGTTGCAGGAGGACTGTATTATCATTTACGTTCTGAAAAAATCATTAAATTTAGAGATGATACTGCTAAGTTAGAAGCAGAATTTACGGGCGCATTATTTCAATTAGCAAATAGGCTAGGGGATGGACTACCGCCAGAAATTGCCTTTGATAAGGTAGCGCAAGCTATGCCTGGAACTCGTAGTGGTCACTTTTTTTCAATTATATCTACAAATATCAGACAACTAGGTATGGGTGTGCATGAGGCAATCTTTGATTCAAAAGTTGGTGCATTAACACAATATCCTTCAACATTAATTGATAGTAGTATGAGAATTCTTACACAAAGTGCTGCAAAAGGACCAAAAATAGCATCCAATGCTATTGATAACATTGCAAAATATATTCGTGAAATGGGACGTGTGAATGAACGTCTTCAAGACTTAATGGCTGAAGTAATTTCATCTATGAAATCACAAATTAATTTCCTTGCGCCAGTTATTACATCTATTGTAGTTGCTTTAGCATCACTTATTACAACAATTCTTTCGCAATTAAGCACAGCATCAACAAGTTTAGATACTGGTGATGATAGTGGGTCACAGATTGGCGGGCTTTTGGAAAAAATGTTCGGTGATGGTATCCCTACATTTTACTTACAGATAATCGTTGGAGTGTATGTTGTTCAGATTATTTTCTTACTTACTGTACTTGTTAACTCCATTGTTAATGGAAGTGATAAAATCAGCGAACGGTATACGCTAGCACGTAATTTTCTTAGGAGTGGACTACTATATGCGTTTTTGACAATAGGGTTAGTATTGGTGTTTAATGTTATCGGTGCAAGTGTCTTTGGTGGTTTGAATTAAGCATATATTATCTGTGTGCTGTGCATAAACCATTTAAACCCTTTCAGGCACTCTTTCCAGTATGAAGCGCAAAGTAACAAATGCAATATTCTCAAAAGGAGAAGTATTTGCTCAAGACGATGTTGCAAGAGATCTATTAAATACCTCTTGCTTTGGAAGCAAAGAGACAAAAGGTACAGTAAAGTTCTCTCTTGTTGAATGTTTATACTTAGTTTCTCAAGAACGTATGATTGTTGTTGATGGGCGAAAGAAAGAACTTTCTTATTCTGACTTACTTACTAAATTCTCGAAAAAAGATAAGAATATTTCAATTAGATCTGTTGTCTTTGCAAGTTTACGTGAACGAGGCTATGTAGTCAAAACTGCACTTAAATTCGGTGGAGACTTTCGTGTATATCCACGTGGGAAAAAACCTGGAGACGCACACGCTCCTTGGGTTGTTGTTTGTGTTAAAGAAGATACAAACTTAGACTGGAAAGATTTTAGTGGAAAGAACAGAGTTGCTCATTCTACTCGTAAGAAATTGCTTATGGCTGTAGTTGATGACGAGAATGATGTTACGTATTTTGAATGCGGTTGGATTAAGCCTTAATTATCTTTTATTTTGATTGTTGCAAGTAATGCTTTATGGTCACTTACACCTTCAAATACTTGAACATTACTTACTTCTACATTTCCTCTTGAAAAGAATGTATCAACAACAGTTATGAGCCCTTTTACTTTGTGAAGTTTAGGATCAAGTGTACTTGTTATATGTACTGGCAAATTGTCTATAAAGTAGTTTGTGAATTCGGTAAATACTTCTTTTCCTCGAGGCGCATTAAAATCTCCACACAATACGAGGTTAGGGTGATTTTTAAGAATAGCTAACAAACGTTGTTGTCCTTCTTTTTGAGGTTGTGTAGTTAGTCCCATATGTGTCCACATGCCATGTACAGTTGCGATTGCATATACGGTATTGTTCTTTTTGATTTTTGTAATAATAACGGCTCTCGGGTCTATATCCGGAGAAACTTCGTGAGGTATCCCATCAGATATTGATCCCACATAGTATTGGACTTCTGATTCGAACGGATGTTTAGAATATATTGCTATACCTCGTATTCCCCCACCAAATTTTGGGATTTCATTCATGGACATGTGTGGTGCAAATTTACTATAGGGGTGCGTTTTTTCAAATAATTTGATATCATCTTCAAAAATCTCTTGTAAACAAAGCACATCTGGTTGATGCGTCTCGATAAATTTTGTAACCCTATCAAAGTGCATTTTCCCTTCAATATTGATACATGCAATAAGAATTGTCATATTTTCAGTTAATTGAGGTCTCTTTATATTGTTAATGGATACCCTTGTTTTGATCGATCGGCGCAATGTATATAAACCAGTATATGGTGAGTATCTCTATGATAAGTGAAGATCAAGTTTTTGTGCTTGTACAGCAGAAGGGACCATTACTTCCTACTGACATTACAAGTGAGCTTGGTGAGAGTTCTATGATTGTTGGCGCTATGCTTAGCAGTCTTGTTAAACTCAAAAAAGTTCTTATCACACATGCAAAATGGGGAGGATCTCCACTGTATTATGTTTCTGAACAGTATGAACAGATTCAAAAAGTGTATCCACACTTAAACGCAAAAGATTGTCGCGCATTTGACTTATTAAAAGAAAAGAAGGTGTTACGCGACTCGGATCAAACTCCGCTTGTACGAACAGGGTTACGAGCACTTCAAGATTTTGCAAAACCTATTCAAGTGAAATTACGTACAGGCCAAGAATTATTCTGGAGATGGTATTTGATTTCAAATGAAGAAGCAATAACAGTTCTTCGTGGATCTGTAAAAAAACCAATCACACCTGCACAAGTACAAGAAAAACCAATTCCTGCTCCAAAACCACCAGTTGTTTCTGTTATGAGAGTGGAAGAAAAACCAAAGTTGGTTATTAAACCACCAGTAGCAAAACCCCAACCTCTTGTTTCAAAACCAGTTACACCTGCACCTGTAGTTGCAGAACAAACGACTATTCCATTAACTGATATTAATGATGACTTCTTTTTAGATATTCAAAAGAAACTTCGTGCAAAATCTGTTACAGTGCTTAGCTGTGATGTTGTTCGAAAAAACAGCGAATTAGACTTACGTATTGAAATACCTACCAACGTGGGAAAAGCAACATATTACGCAAAAGCTAAGAAAAAGAAGAAGAGTAATGATGGTGATTTAAGTCAAGCGTTTGTAAAAGGACAATTACAACATCTTCCTGCAGCGTACATTACAACAGGGGAATTAACAAAAAAAGCACAAGACTTGTTATCAACAGACTTTGCAAGCATTCTCGTAGTAACATTATAAGTGCTGCTCAATCCATTCTACTGTATAGTTGATTGTTTTCTCAAGATGAGGATTCATTCTATGATCGGCCCCTGGGATGATTTCTAATGAGATGTTTTCAAACAATGACGCGTCTAATGAATCTTGTAATGGGACCATTTCATCTGCATCTCCGTGAATAATAAGAACTGGTATTTTGACTGATGATATTAATGCATGTTGATCAATTGATTCTCGTTCTTTAACAAAAATGCCATCTGTGATTACTTGTTTTCTATTACCTGAGACAGTGTTTTTTGTAATTTTACCCGTATCTTCATATTCTTTCACTTGCTTTTCATCAAAATTATCTAAGGCATTACTTTTAGCTGCAGTTACTGGCGCCCACCAAACCATTGTTTTGATAACAGGGTCATGAACTTGCGCACTTACTAATCCACCTAAACTATGACCAACAACTGCAATCTCTTTGTAGTCAAGTTTCTTTGCAAAGTTTACAATAGTTTGTAAATCATCAACTTGTTTTGCAACAGTGATATCATCATCGTCACTTTCACCACATCCTGCGAAATCAAAAGCAAGAACTGAGAAGTCTTTTTTTGTGAGTGCTATGGCTAGATCTGTGTATCTTCCCTTAGTTGTTTTTTCAGAAGCATATCCGTGAACGAGAATTACGAGTTTTTCACCGTTTTTGTAGTGATAGCCTGCAAGACTCAAATTCCGTGTGTTTGTTATAGTGATTTTTTCCATTTTAATTTAAGAACAATACGGTAAAAGCATCTCTAAGTTTTAATGCTGCTGGTAATTCTACTCGTGTATCTTCTAAATCGGTTTTAAGTATTGCAAGTATTCCTGTTTCATCTCCTTCAACAGTTATGATTGGAATTAAAGAGACGAGTTCATCAGCTGTAGTTGTAGGTGGAATAACATGTGCTGCAGGAAAACTTCGTTGATATTCTGGTATTATGCGAGTAAGTATATGTTTTCTTCTTCTTTCAATTCCAATAAGTAAATTATCTAAAATAGAATTATATTTTCCTCTAAGTAAGTGTTTGACTTCTTCTTTTTGAGCTCCTGCTTCCTGCATAAGTTCCTGATACCATACGTTGCTAGTAAGGGGTATTTTAATTGTTTCTGACCTAAGACTTTCTTCATCTCTTTTAATTTCATAAATAATTTTTATATCAGATGTCTTCGTCATTTGATTAAAATATTCCGGGACAAATTTGTGAATTAGATCAAAAAGCTCTCTTTCTGATTTTAAGACTGGTCCCTTCGGTTCCTCTTTCTTTTTTCCAAAAAATAAAAATCCCATAACAATATATACATATTTGGCTCTTAATAAAAGTTATCTTTATAAGAGAGAATGTGTTGTCTATATACATGGGTGTATCACTTACACAGTTCGTTAGCGGAAGACCATTAAAGCTAGAAGAACTCAAAGGAAAAATCATCGTTATTGACACATTTAACTTTCTGTATCAATTTTTATCATCATTACGAGGCCCAGATGGGAATCTTCTAACAACAACAGATGGCAGAGTCACAAGCCATTTAGTTGGGTTACTTTCACGTTCAACAAAATTAATGCAATTAGGAATAAAATGTGCATTTGTTTTTGATGGAGAAGCACCAGCACTTAAAGAAAAAGAGCGAATGCGAAGACGTAAAATAAAAGAAGAAGCACAAGTTGCATATGACCAAGCAGTTGCTGAGGAAAATGTTGAAGATATGAGAAAGTTTGCAACACGAACAACAAAACTCACACCTGAAATGGTTGAAGATGCAAAAAAGCTTGTTGAAGCATTAGGATTACCGATGATTCAAGCACCAAGTGAAGGAGAAGCGCAAGCAGCACATATGGTTAAAGTAGGTGATGCTGATTTTGTTGTAAGTCAAGATACGGATGCATTATTATTTGGCGCTCCACGTGTGATCAAGAATTTATCTATACTTGGAAAAAAGAAAAAACTCAATAAATTATCTAATGTACTTGTTGAACCAGAATTAGTTACACTTGAAGAAGTGGTTAATGCACTAGGAATTGACAGAGAAAAACTTATTATTTTATCCATGCTTGTTGGAACAGACTTTAATGTTGGCGGAATCAAAGGCATTGGTCCCAAAAGGGCACTAGCGTTAGTAAAACAACATGATGATTATAATCAATTATTCTTAGAAGTAAACTGGGGTGACCATTTTGACTATGATTGGCATGATGTCTTTGAGTTGTTTACTGATATGCCTTTTGAAAAAGACTATAATTTGACTTGGAAGCCAGTTAATGCGCCGCTTTTAACAGAATTGTTATCGAGTTATGAATTTAGTCAACAGCGTATTGATGGTGCTTTAGAAAAATTAGAAAAAGCAACAGATAGCCTAGCCCAAAAAGGATTAGGGGATTTCTTTTAGTAGTAAGTAGCGAATATTAATCAGGTGTATCCTTACAATTCTCTTTCCAAAATTTATCAAAGATCATACTAAGTGTTTTTGCAAAGTTTTTATCTTTGTACATCATAGCATATGGCTTATCAGATTTACTTAAGATGTATACGTAGTCATCACAAACTGCATACTCAGCAGGGTAAATATCATCAGTGTATTTAATTTGCGTTTTAGGAAAGATTAGTCGTTCTTTACCATACTCTTTGAGAGACTTTGGTAAAATAAGTTGGAGCGCCATATTTTTTTATACTCGTTCTGGTTGGAAATAATCTAGAAGGAAAGCATTCCATTTTTCAAAGGCAATAGGACGTAAGATTGGAATTGGCCACAATAAGTCGCTTGGAAGACGCATAGAATCAACAACACTTTTCGCTTGTGCTTTTGTCATGACTCCTGTAAGTGGACTAAATGCTCCAATTGCTATCATTTCACAATCTGAAACGTAACGGTCTCCTATTGCTATTTTTTGATATGATTTTTGTAAGATTAACTCTTTATTTTGTTTTGTTGCGACTTGATCTATAAGAATGCCGCCATGTGTTGGAATCATTTAATATCACCTGTGTTTTTATATTAGTTTTTTTTCTTGTAAGTATGTGACAATCTTTATTGCTGATTGTTTAATTGTAAGTGTATCTGTATCGATATTTAATTCAGGGTTGCTTGGTTCTTCATACGGATCATCAATTCCAGTAAAGTGTTTGATTTCACCCGCTCTTGCCTTCTTGTATAATCCTTTTGTATCTCTTGTTTCACAAACAGAGAGTGGGCAGTTCACAAAAACTTCTATAAACTCGTGATCGTCAAGCATTTTTCGGACCATTTCTCTGTCTACACTATATGGTGAAATAAACGCAGTAAGAACAATTGTGCCACTATCAACAAGTAGTTTACTTACTTCTCCTATTCGCCGAATATTTTCTGATCGATCTTCCTGAGAGAATCCTAAATTTTTATTCAATCCATGACGAACATTATCTCCGTCTAAAATGTATGTATGTAATCCAAGATTAAACAGTGCTTCTTCAGTGTGAGATGCAAGAGTGGATTTCCCAGATCCTGAAAGTCCTGTAAACCATAATACAAATGATTTGTTTCCATTTCGTTTTTGTCTATCTCCTTTTGTAATTTGGTGATGATGAAAGACGATATTATCTGTTTTTTTTGATGGTTCTTCTTGTGCCATTGTATAGCGAAATTCACCCGCAGATCCTTTATATAGTTTATGTACGAATGGTGTTTCCTTTATTAAAGAAATTTCACACAGCACTGGACATTTGACGTACACATGCTAATAAAAACAAACGTATCTGCACAGCATCAAAGCGCAAAAATAGCTGGAGTAGAAAACAAAATTTCTTTAGGTGATGCATTACATGCTATACTTGCAAGAGATAATAACTGTATTTTGGTTACCCGAGACAAACACTTTCAAAAAATCACACCTATTTGTATTCCTTACAAGCCCGAAGAAATTATTTAGAACAATTCTTTGAATATTTTTTCTCTTACAGACTCATATTCTTTTTGACTTGTTTTTCTTGTACTTGATCCTTTAAACTGTGCGAGTTTGAGAAGTGCCTCTTTCATTTTTGTTTTTTCTAACTTCTCTCGTAATACGTTTCGAATAAATTCAGTTCTGTTCTGGTAGTTCTGGTGTTGAACAAGAGTGTCAATATCTGCTAAAAAATCACTATCTAATTTTAACGTAATCATTTCAGTTGTCATAAGTGTTGTGTATATACGATGACTATATAATTGTTTTGGTTGTTATAATAAATTTCACACGACGCACACGACAGCAACTCGATGTACCTTTATATACCACCTCGTGCAGCCTTTATATATGAAGCTTTCAACACAGCTTAAACCAAGACTGTACCAGGAATTGATTAGCACATCGTGTGTCAAAACAAATTCATTAGTGGTACTTCCTACTGGTTTAGGAAAGACATTCATCTCTTTGCTTGTTGTGTTACACCGACTCAAATTATATCCTGATTCTAAAATTATTATCGTTGCACCAACAAAACCTCTTGTTAATCAACATCTGAAAAGCTTTGAAAGTTTACTTGATTCAAAAGAGGGAGAAATTGTTGCAGTAACTGGAACAACTGCTCCTGCAAAACGTGCAGAACAATATAGTACTGCAAAAATTATATTTAGTACGCCGCAAGGATTAGAAAATGATATTATTGCTTCAAGAATAAAGCTTCGAGAAGTATCTTTGTTTGTGTTTGATGAAGCACATCGTGCAACAGGCGAATATAGTTACGTATGGCTTGCTGATCAATATGAACAAAAAGCAAAGAACGGATTGATTTTAGGATTAACTGCAAGTCCTGGTTCTGATAAAGAAAAGATTACGGAAGTACTTGATAGTTTACGAATAAAACAAATTGAGTTTAGAGAACGTACTGCACCAGATGTTGCACCTTATTTACAAGAAACTACATTACGTTACATTGAAATGGACTTACCTCCTCTTTTTGCTGAAGTACAAAAGTTGTTGCGAACTTGTTATGGTAATAAAGTCAGTGATTTAAAATCGATGGGCTTCTTCCAACAAAAAACGGTTAGCTCATTAAAGAAAATAGATTTATTACAATTTATTGGCAGTTTACAAAGAGAAATTGCTCAACAGACATCTGATGGTAATGTATTTAGTGCATTATCAATTTCTGCACAAGCACTTAAAATCTCACATGGATTAGAATTAGTTGAAAGTCAAGGAATTGAATGTGCACATGAATATCTCAAAACACTTATTGGTGATGGTAAGGCGGGAAAATCAAAAGCTGCAACAACACTTTCAAAGGATCCACATGTTCGTCTCGCATTTGCAAAAGCAACAGAGATGCTTCATGCACGTCTTGCTCACCCAAAAATGGAAAAATCGTATGAATTAGTGGAACATACTATACGAAAAACTCCTGATGCAAAAATAATCATATTTAGTCAATTTCGAGATTCATTAAAAGCAATTATGAATCATCTCAATACAATTCCAACCGTTGACGCTCGTATGTTTGTTGGGCAAGCCAAGAAAAAAGGAAGCGGGATGACACAAAAAGAACAACTTGCTATGATTGAAGATTTTGAAGCAGGTGAGTTTAATGTTATCTGTATGTCAAGTGTTGGTGAAGAAGGTCTTGATATCCCAAGTGTGAACACAGTTATCTTTTACGAACCTGTGCCAAGTGTTATTCGTTCTATTCAACGAAAGGGGCGAACTGGTAGACATGCTGATGGTGAAGTGTTTGTACTTTGTACGAAAAACACCAAAGATATTGCATACAAATGGATTGCAATGAAAAAAGAACGATCAATGTATGACATCTTAGCACAAGTACAAAAAGAACGATCAGGAATAAAACAAGAATCTCTTGCAACATTTACAACTGCAAAAAAAACAGAGTATGTTGCAAAAGCAGCAGCAGTTTCTCCAGTTGCTGCTAAAACTGTAGCTGTCTTACAAGAACAAACAGCTTTAGTAAAAGTAATTGCAGACACTCGAGAATCTGGGAGTCAAACGGTAAGGTGTTTACATGACATGGATCTTGACTTACAATTACAGCATTTGAAATTAGGTGACTTTGTGTTATCACAAGATGTCGTTGCTGAAGTAAAACGTGTTCCTGATTTTGTTGATTCTATCTTAGACGGTCGATTACTTGCACAACTTCGTGAATTAAAAGCAAATGTTCTCAAACCAATTGTTATTGTTGAAGGAGACGAAAGTTTGTTTGCAGTAAGAAACGTACATCCAAATTCTATTTACGGTATGTTATCAACAATCACTATTAGTTATCAAATTCCGATTTTATTTACTCGAACTGCGCAAGAAACAAGTAGTCTGTTATTTATGGTTGCTCGCAGAGAGCAACAAGGAACAGTTGGGAGTAATTTCACACCGCATGCATCTAACAAACCAAGTTCTTTAACTGAGCAATTAGAATACATTATTAGTTCGGTTCCTAATGTTGGACTTTCGCTTGCAAAACGATTATTAACGCATTTTGGAACTGTAGAAAAAGTTGTTGCAGCAGACGTTGAAGACATCTCTGCGATTCAAGGTATTGGTAAACAAAAGGCCGTGCAGATTTACAATATTTTTCGTGAAAGTTATTCTGAGTGATTTCTAACATTTTTTAAATAAAGTCAGGCACAAACACGGTTATGAAAAAACAGGTGACTTTAAATGGCAGATAAATCTTCTTCAAAAGCAGAACTAAAATTTAAAAATGTTAGAAATCACTCAGCGATACAGCCGCAAGCGTAGTACAACTTAGTGTTGATAGCGATATTAGATTAGGAGTGATTTATGACACTTTAACGGATATACAATGTAATTTTACTGCGTATTTACAAACGTCACAAACACCTGATGATTTCAATAAATTAAGAACTACTACTGAGCGAGATTTGGCTTTGTTAAAAGCAGTATTAGCTAATTACAAAAAAGATAATACACGTATGTATGATAAAATTACTTACTCGCAAGGTATATTACTTGACTTTATTGAAAGAATCAAAGGTGAAATTGATCAAGATGGCACTTCGCAATTAAACCCTCAAACTGAGGTTGGGAAGGCATTCTTAGGAGTCCGAAAGGCGTGGGCAGTACGTGTAACTGTGGCTGATGGTTTTCAGAAAGACTTAGATAAACTAACTACTCAGTTTGCTGCACTTTCTAATGCAAAAGGTGATGATCCTGCTTTAGTTAAATCAATTGCTGTTGATGCTACTTCAGCAGTTAAGAAACTTTAATACTAATTTTTCTTTTTTTATTTACTTTTAATATCAAATCGTTTTGGAGGAATGTCTGAAAGTACTTCCATTTTAATTCCACTTTCTTCAGAATTGTCGTTGTCTAGAGTATATAATGTTCTCTCTGCAAATGAAAATCGTACACCTGAACCTGATTCTATATCTAGGGGCATATCTTGTTCTATACCTAAAGTAGATGCTGTATACTTTGCAAAATCACAAAGATATGCTTCGTGACCAACAAGTACGATTTGTTTTGATTTTAATCCATAAATGCCTTCGCTGATTTGTCTCGTTAACTCTGAGACATCTCGTCCTCTGTGTGAAAATTGATCTTCCGACATCCAGGGTGGTTTAATAATCTCTCCAGAAATAATGCGGCTTAGTTTTGCTGCAAATTCGCAAGTTCGTTTGACATCTGTGGTAGCATAAAGAGGGTCATCAAGATATTCGCTCGAAAATCAAGCCATAGTTTTAGCCTGTTCTTGACCATAGACTGTTAATGAACCGTTTGGGGGTTCAAAATCACCATGCCGTAATAATATCAGTTCATCAATTACAGTTTCCATAGAAAAAAGAAACTACTGGAACTATTTAAACGTATGTCTGCTTACTTATAAAGGATAAAATGGAGCCCTTTGAAGGGCAAAAGACTCCTGAAAATAATTAATATTCCTCTCTGCATTTATTGAATCATAATGATTATTAATGGAATTTGTATTATTTGCGTTACTTAGAAATGAAAACAAACCGTTATAAATAAAATTAAGCCTAAATACTGTTATGGATCCAAAAGTCATTGACTATATCAGAGATTGTCGATTAAAAAGCTTTACTGATGATCAAATTAAAGCTGCTCTAATAAAAACAGGACATAACGATATTGATTTAGCACATTACTTTATGCTTGCGTCTCAACAAGGTGCACATTCACCAGTTTCTATTCCAAAAACACAGGATCCAATACAAACAAAACCTACTGATAAATCCCTTAAGCAACCAATACATCCTAAGAAAAATAAGTTACTACGGGATATTTTAATTATGTTACTTATTCTGGTATTTATTGGACTCACTTATTACTTTATCTTTGTGGCGAAGATCTTTAGTTAAGTTCTCACATTATAGGTAAGCTTTAAATACGCGAAAACTATTACTTATTTCTATGGATCTTATACTTCATAACACCAAAACAAAGTCAAAAGACCTCTTTACTCCGATTATGCCTGGTAAAATTGGTCTCTATGCTTGTGGACCAACAGTATATCACTATGCACATATTGGGAATTTACGAACATATATCTTTGTTGATCTGTTACGTCGAGTCTTAGAGTACAATGGCTACAATGTGAATCATGTGATGAATATTACGGATGTTGGACACTTAACTGATGACGCTGATTCTGGTGAAGATAAGATGGAAAAAGGTGCACGCCGAGACGGGAAAAGTGTCTGGGACGTTGCAGCGTACTATACTGATGTATTTATGCAAGATATTTCTGCATTACATATTTTACAACCAACAATTTTGTGTAAAGCAACAGAATACATTTCTGAACAAATCGACTGGATAAAAAAACTTGATCAAAGAGGATTTGTATATGTACTTGAAGATGGTGTATATTTTGATACTAGTAAACTTTCTGATTATGGTGCTTTGAGCGGATTTGATGCATCACAACAAAAAGAAGGTGCACGAGTTGCAAAGACAAACGGAAAACGAAATGCAACTGATTTTGCAGTTTGGAAGTTTCCTCCAAAAGATACACAACGACAAATGGAATGGGACAGTCCATGGGGAAAAGGATTTCCTGGATGGCATATCGAATGTACTGCGATGGCAACAAAGCATTTGGGTGAACATTTTGATATCCACTGTGGTGGAGAAGATCATATTCACGTACATCATACGAATGAAATTGCACAGGCACAAGGAGTGGGTTTAGACCCTTGGGTTAATGTGTGGATGCATGGTTCATTCATGTTAATTAATAATGATAAGATGGCAAAGAGTGGGGATAACTTTCACACATTGCAATCTTTGATTGATAAGGGGTATGATCCTCTTGCATACAGATTTGCTTGTTTACAATCACACTATAGAAAACAAATGAATTTTTCATTAGAGTCACTTGATGCTGCAACAGTTGCATTAGGAAAGATTCGACACAAAGTTTTGGATTTACGTACTCATACCGATAATTCAGGCGATTCTACTGCGTATGAAACAATGTTTCATGCTGCAATTAATGATGATCTAAACATGCCAAAAGCATTATCTGTTATCTGGGAAATGCTTGACGGGGTTGCACTTGGTGGTCGAGCTAAGCTGACACTTTTGTATTTATTTGATTCTATTCTTGGATTAGGATTAAAAGAATATAAACTTGAAGAAGTTGTAGTTTCTGCACTAGTGCAAACATTACTTGAAGAACGGATTGTTGCTCGAGAAACCCAAGACTGGGGTAAAAGTGATGAACTGCGTGATAAAATTTCCGATCTAGGATTTATTGTTGAAGATAAAAACGGAAAACAAGAAATAAGAAAAAAATAATATTTATTCTTTAAATGCCGCAATACCAATCACAACTAATAAAGCGATACTTGCAAGAATTCCAAGTAGCGGTATATATGACGCAGGTAATAATAGTGCGAGTGCTCCTGGTAATTTTCTTCTATCGAATATTCTCCACCAAGCATATGTGAATGGTGCTGCTGCTATCAAATAAAGTGGTATTGCAATTAAGAATCCGACAAGTGGCAAAAATGCGCTTGCTATAGCTCCAATCCAAGAGATTGGGATTATTGCGAAGAATGCTATGATCCATAATCTATTAATTGCTGCACTATCTGCAATTGTCCAAAAGTTTGCTAATGGTATCCACGCCATCCAAGGGTTTTTTACATTAAGCTTTTTTGCAATAAAATGAAGTGTTAATGCTCCATATACATATGCGCATAATCCTATGATCAATCCTACTATAATACCTATAAACATAAGGTCTGGTGATAAGTCTGCTGCCATCTTATTGGCCCTTAAGGAATTTTATCGTCATAGGATATGAATAAACTTCTCCTTTGTTAGCTGCAACTATTCCTAAGATGCTAAAAATGATGTGACAAATACCCAATACTGCCATAAGAACAAATCCTACGATTATGAACGCTAATACCCAGCTGATTGCATAATAGATGATTAAACTTATATTCCAATTAAGTGCTTCGCGCGCGTTGTCTTTTCCTTGTCCTTTATCTGCAATTAGATAAATGATTAAAGGCCCTACCCATCCTGTGAATAATCCTAATATATGGGCTAGAAATCCCAAATTTTTTTGATCTGCCATTTTTTTATGTACCTCATAATTAATTTTACTAGTGTTTTTTACTTTCAGGTTTAAATAATCCTATGTTTCTAAGCACGAAACGCTTAAAAAGCCCCA
>JBLINR010000006.1:0-28931 GCA_047639395.1 Candidatus Woesearchaeota archaeon
TACAGGTGTGTGCTGTTCAGATTATCAAGTTTCAACAAGCGGAGTTGTTGTCAGACTACAAAATGGACTTCCCATTGACATGCAAAATGTTGTATTTAATGTAACTGATTGCGCCGTTGCAGCTGGACCGACCAGCATTCTTTCCGGAGATACACAAGAATATACAGCTACCTGCTCACTTGCATCAGGAGATATAGTTAATTCAAAATTAGAATTTACATATACAAATCCAGATAACGGTGTTGATCATCAAAAGGCTGGGAAACTTGTTGCTAAGATTAGATAATAACTGCAAACACACCTTCTAAAATACGTGAAGATATCCAAAATAAGAACACAGTGATTCCAAAGAAAACAGGAATAGATGGCAATGCATAAATCATTTTTCCCTTCTGAATCTGCGCTACAATAATACTTGCCATGACTGAACTAATGAATAGATTAAGAATAACAAATATCAAAAAGTCTCCTTGTGTAACCGATGTTTGTGATAAATCAATTGCAAAGCCTGATGAATCAAAGTTAATACTCTTCCCTATTTCTGCTACAATGAGTAAAAATTGAGATGCAAAGGCAAACAATAACGGTTCTGCAAAGATTACTGCAAGTCAGATCAAACAATTAGCTCCAGGACAGGGTTTTACATTCAAAAACAAATCCGGATGGTTAAATGTTCTTAACGATTTTCCATCAACAACATGTATCCCAGGAACTGCCTGGTCAGTCTCAGTACAAGTAAATTATACTGATATTAAAACTGGCGCTGTATTCCAATTTATTGAAAATGAGCAAGAACTAGAAGGTATCTGTGCTGATTAAGCACATTTTTTTCTTTTTTTATTAAACTAGTAATTCAAAGAAGATTACTTGTTTATTCTTATAATAATATACTTTTCTTATCAAATCTATAAAATTCAGAACAGAATTACTCATTAACTAACACGAAAAGAGTTAAAAAGACCAATACGCAGAAAAGTGATATGAAAAAGATATTATTACTTGTTCTAAGCGTACTTGTTATGAGTGCCTGTGCATCGTTAAGCGGACCTGCCCTTTTTGCAGATCTCATTGAGAAAGGAGAAACTGCAGAATACAAAGCAGTGTACTCACTAGATCTTGGACCATTAGGTGCATTTTTTGGATCAGAACCAAAAATGGGAATCTATAAATCAGGAGTAAATGAAAAAGCAGCAGTTGAAATTAATATTTTAGGACAAAATATGGTTTCCACAACTTACAAGTTAGGTGATAACTCCTACACTTGTCAAAAATTAGAAGGAGAAACATCTTGTTCTAAAGGTGGAGAAGAAGAATCTGACTTGTTACAATCAGACGAACTACGAAAAGCCTATGATGAAGGTAGCCTTACTATAACTCAAAATGCTGATGAAGTAATTAATGATATTACTTGTAAATCATTCACATTAGAATTAGATGATGTCTCTAAACTTGATTTAGAAGACTTTATACAAGAAGGTTCAGTGTTAATCGATGTCTGTCTTGAACCAGCAACTGGTGCAATGATTAAGATGGCATATACAACAGAAGTTTTATCTGAACTTACAGAAGAAATGGAAGAGCAGCAAATACTTGCACTTACAGCACTTTCATTCACATCAACAGTTGAAGCAAGTGAATTTGAACTTCCGGTTCGAACATTCATTAATGCAGCTGTATGTGGTGAAGAACTTATTGTAAAAGCAGAGTCATTAGATGCAACACAAGAGATCAGTATTACATTTACTGATTGGTCTGACGAAGTTGTTGCAACAGAATCAGCACCATTAACATTTGATGGAGAAACTACTTATGATACGCTTGTACCAGAAGATGCAGCATCTGCAACTATTTGTTTTGGAGAATCATGTACTACTGAATACTGTTCATCAACAACAAACACACAATGTATTCAATTAAGTGATTCTGAGTGTGCAACTAGCAGTGAATGTTTCCTTGAAGAAGGTGTATGTTCTGAATTCAGTTGTTTCTTGGATGTAGACGATAAAGAAACATGTGATGTAAATGCACAGTGTGCTTGGGATGAAGATCTCGAGTGGTGTCAAGACGCATAAAGCGTTTTCTTTTTTTCTTTTTATTTTATTTTGATAAAAAATTGTTATTAGAAATATCTCTGCAATTTTGTTCAAAAAATAAAAAATAAAAAACGCACTTAAGTGCGAGTTTATCCAAAGATTCGGGAGAAAAAATCAATGATTGTACGAAGTAATCCTTGTGTTTCCTGACGTTCAGCAGTTAAGTCAACACACTGTCCACTTTGACACGAATTTGATCCACACTCATAATCATTCTGACAAGATCCACCAATTGCCGATTGACCAATTAAATTGCCTGAAAAATTACAATATACAGCTTCATTATCATCAATTAATCGAGTACCAATAGGTAAACATCGATCTGCATCCTGACAACCATTACATGTTAGTTGAGGATTTTCTGGTTGACTAGGTGTATCCGAACAGTAAATTTCAGCAATACATGATCCTTCATATTCGTAGACAGGAGTACTACCTTCACCACAATCAGGTGCTGCTATGTTTGGACAAACAACTGGAATTTCTCCATCATCTTGACAAGCGCCACCAGAACATGTTTCTCCACATGATCTATAACCAGATCCCACATTGTAATCTGAAGCACACCAGTACTCTTGAACTAATCCATTTGAACACTGATCAATAAACTTCACATCCAAAAATGACACTCTTCCTGGGATATAGCCATTTATACCACCATCACTATCTGAACAAGGTTGTACATCAAAATAGTGATTAATTTCACTGTCGTATGTTCTACCTTCTCCTGGATACATCTGGAGATTTACCTTAAGTACATTTGTTGACATTATATTTAATGCAGACTCCGGACCTAAATCAAAAGTGATTATATCGCTTTCTCCTGACGTGAGTACATAAGGATTAAGTTGTACATACCCATATACTTGTCCGTTAAGACTATATTCAATTTCACCATTGTAGTTTGCAAGATTTATTTGCTCATTACCATGATTTTGATATTCTACCGTAACAACCATATTTGCAACTGTGAATCCATCCGTAGTAGTTTCCGGCTGAGTTGTTAGTGAGACTCCAATTAATTGTACATTTGGTTTATCAGAACCACTATACATATTCTCAATTGCTTCTTTGTAAACAGCGTAAGGCTGAGCACCTGATATTACTTTACTTCCAATATATGTTGTTGGTGTTCCTGTTATACTGTTTCTCTCTGCACTTTCAATACCCGCATCAACAATATGTGCAGTTCTTTGATTATCATAACAATCTTCGAAATCATCTCGATCTAATGATAATTCATTTGCAAGAACTATGAAATCATAATCTGCCGTAATCGAATTAGTCATAAGTAAATCATGGTAACCTCTAAATTCACCTTGTTGGCGAGCACACTCAGCAGCAATTGCTGATTCATAACTTAATTGTTGATATGAGAACGGGTAATGTATATAACGAATTTCTATGTCATCACCATATGCATTTTCTAATTGTTTCATCACATCATGTTGTCTTCTTGAAAATGGATCCTGATACCCAATATAGGTGCTAACTTGAATGTATGGTTGATAGTATCCATCATCAACAACTTCTGGAATATCTTCTTGAGCTTCTTCAATACGAACATAGTCAAGATCTCTAGCAGGAATTGTTTCTTCAATCACAGAGCCATCATTAAATGTCACAATCATTGTTCCACCTGAAAATTGTTTAGATTCAATTTGAGCATATAATCTTAAATAAGTCCAATCATCGCCATCATCACCTAGTTGTATATCTAAATCACCATAACCTGAATTTATTTGATAAGAATCTTGTTTTTGAAAGTCTCGTGTTAGAACAATAGGATAGAGTTTTTTCCCATTCCATTTTTCATCAGATGTAGACCAAGCTTCACCTGCAACAGTGTGTTCTATAACTATGGATTTAATTTCATCCGCTCCATTTATGTCTTCTGTATATAACTGGAAATAAAACTCAAAATCATTTGCAATTTGTGACGTTCTTCCAAAGCCACCATAAAACTGATCCCAGCTGCCTGCTCTATCTTCATCTGCTTCTGATAAACCTACAAATAACTGTGACTTTTCCGAAGTAGTTTGATGAAGTGGTGTGTAAGGAATATATGCTGCGTCAAGTGAAATTTCTTTTGATGATCCGTCATCAAATTTAAATAATACTATTCCACCATTAAATTGTTCTGTTTCAATTTGTGCATAGAGCTCAAATATTTCATATGAGTTTGCTTCCATGTATAACAAGTCAGATCTATAATTAGTATTAATTTGATCACCATACTTATCAGTTACAACTAAAGGATATGGTTTTACAGATACTGTGTCAACACTTGTAGACCAGACTTCTCCGTTTGAATTATGAAAAATAGTTATTGAATCAATAACAACTTCTCCATCAGCGTCAGCAGTCATTGAAAATGCAAAATCATTTCGAATTCCTGAAACTCTTCCTGATCCTCCATAAAACTCGTCCCAAGCTCCTACTCTATCGTGATCAGCATGAACAACATATATTGATGCATCAAAGACATCAGCCATACTTAATGGATTAACAGGATTAATCGTAATCGATGTAGCTTGTGTAGCTGTTGCAAAGCATACCATAAGTATAAGCAACATTAATATTTTCGTTTTTGTTTTCATTTTGATCTGTATGATTGCGATCCGCAACCTATTTTTTAACACGTATTTCTACGTTCATACAGTAAGGTAGTGTGAAACGATATATTAAATTAAGCTGAAACGATGAAACGATGGATTGTTTCACTCAGTTTCATCAGAAGTTTTCTCGTCGAGAAACCAGTCTGTAAGAGTAAGTTTCTTAGTTTTGCCGTAATCTTGGATGTCAATATAGTTTTGAGACTGAAGTTTTGGCAAAAGACGACTTAGAGATGCTTTTGGGATCCCTGTACCATAGAATATTTGCGCTTGTGTTTGTTCTCCTTTTGCTAATAATACATCTAGAACTTGTTTTTCTCGTGCGTTCACAGTCTTTAATAGATCTTTTGTTCGTTGAGATAATTTCAGAGTAGGCGTCTTTTCCGAAGGTGCTAATTCAGTTTTATCGAAGATTTTTGTAATTGATTTCTTTCGTGGGTGGACTGCACGATAGCCTATCCAGAAAATACTCAGTAGCAAAAGCACAATTATTCCAACTGCCCAACCATATGTCACTTGAACTTTCTTTTGTGTATATGTGCTTGCTTGAGTTACGTTTAATATAAGTGCAATATCTTGAAGACCGCCATGTGTGATTATAATATCCGCAGAACCAGTAGATTGCTCTTTTAAGGCATGTATTCGACAATTACCAATTGGTAGGTCTGCTCGGAAATAGCCATATGCATCAGTGCTCAGCTTTGGTTCAATAAGTGGATATCCTACACAAGTGAAGGTGACTTCAGTATTGGGAACAACATTTGCAAGACTGTCTTTGATAACACCCTGTAGTGTTCCGATGGGATAGATAAAATAAATATTCTTATCTTGTGGATCAAGTAGTTCACGTGCATAATCTCGTCCAGGTGTAACCTGTTGATCTATGACAAGTTTGCTCTTTTGTGCAAATGAGTACGAAACGCTGCCATTTTGAATTGATACATATTCAAAAGTACCATTTGCATAGATAAAAACACTTCCTTCTGAGATACTATTTTTATGTGTGTCTGTAAAATAAACAGAAATCGGTTCTGCAAATGCGCTTGTTGCCATAAGTACTATAAGGCAAATAAATAATCCGATTCTGGTATTCATACATTCACTTTCGGATGCCGATTTATATAAATTGTCATAAGAATAGCCTAAAAAAGGTTTAATTTCATAACAACGTAATGTAAATTAGATTTACTTGTATTGTTCACACAGTTGTTTGAATATACCTCATGCAACATATATAAAGAAGTTACTTCTGAAATAGTATGTATGGAAACACCCTTACTGCTTACAGACACAGCTTGGTTATATGCATTACCTTCACCAGAAACACCTTCTAGCATAAAGACATTAGCTGGTGTAGGATTAGGAATTCTGCCACAAGTACTCACACTTTCTAATTTACGTCGTGTTCATCATGATGATGCAAAACGTGCTTTAAGACATTTTAACGGATATTTAGGCGCAGATGGGTTAGATGCATTACATGAAGAAGGGTTTGATCCAAAACATAATTTAGCAATAGATCTTCTTTTGCAATTAATGGAAATGATTCCTTATGAACATGAAGTCGGAATTCAAAAAACATTATTACAACTTCCCAAAGGTGTGATTTCAGACTATTTACCTCACACAGATGGATTTGATATTAGTATTAATCGTCAAAGTCTTCGAAATGAATCCTCATTAGAATCAGGCATTCACTCATGACGTTCACGAAAAAACATATTTTGCATTTGCAGAAAGACATCGAGAACCCGGATTAACTGGAGCTGCACTCTTGGATATTGCAATTGTTAAAGTAGGACCAGGAGTTCAATTCCATTGTGGAAAATATCAAACTCCTGATAGACTTCATAGAATACATTATGCAGCACGTGTTTTAGAAGCTGCAGGCAAAGGAGAGTATTTTGCAGAAAGATCAGAAGATTTAGCTTCAGATATGAATTGGGTTGACAAACCCAAGAAGTAGATATGTTTACTTTTTACAGACTACTATATAGTCGCCAAACTCTGATTCTTTATCTGGCCACATTTTTTCAAGTTCTACTTCTCTAAAAATTGAGCGAAACACAGGTTCTATTTTTTTTATTGAATTTTTGTATTCTAAAACAAACATATCGTTGTGCATAATGTCCATGCATGCTACCATCAACTCATCAGAGCAACCTTTTCGAATAGCATCTTCAAGGTAAGCATGACCTAATGTTACACTCGCTATTCTTCGTTCACTTTTTGTTGTTGAATCATCAAGATAAGGATCAGCAATAATTGCTAGTCCGTCTTGAGAAAGCATAGTATGAATATGTTTTAAGAACTGTTCTTGCTTCGCATACGGAATATGATGCAGACCACCGGTACATGTAACAACATCGTACGGGTTTTCTGCTTTCCATTCAAACACATCTGAAGCTTTGTATTCAATTCCAGATTGTTGTTCTTTTGCATGTTCAAGGAATTCAACATTTGAATCAATACCTGTAAGTCGTAAATCAGGTCTTTCTTTGCGTACTTGTGATAGAATATAACCTGGTCCACAACATAAATCTAAAACACGCCCATTTCGTGGTGCTTCTTGTATAACCTTTTCAATTACTCTATTCGCAGTCAGTCCCCAAGGAGAATGTGTAAAAAATTGATAGTAGACGTCTGATCCGGGAAATGGTCTAATTTTATCCTCATTTTCTTGCAACCATGTATGTTAATATGGTCTTTCCTTAATGCAAAATAAACAGCTATCGTTGATGCAGTAAGTAAACCACTACCAAAACCATCCAACATACCACCAGGATCCATCCTCTAAAACACCACTTTAAATCCTGCTTCAATTGCAGTATTTTGTTCAAGTTGCTTTGTAAGTGGTTGATTGTGGTGAACAGTTCCAAACGCAGACATATTTTTTCTGAATTGATACGTTGCCGTTGCTTTTGTTGTATTAGCTCCTAATGAGTCTTCAACACCAAAATAGTTTCCAGTCATACGTCCAGTCAGATTTTGTATTCCAAAAGACCATTTACCAATTTGTTTTGAATAGCTTAAACCAGCACCTGTAAAAATACCTGCTGGTTCTCGTGCTGCCATTGAAACAGTTGCGTTCGCGCTAAAGCCTCGCCCAAGGTCATATGCCACTGTACCAAAACCTTCAAGCCACGTATCAAAACCTTTAACAGAGAATAATTCTGCTTCAACTAAACCTGAAAGTTTTCCACGTTCAAATGTTCGCCCTGCGCCCATCAATAATCCATACGGCTCTCCAGTTTTTAGTTTAGTATCAATATCAGCAAAGGCATAATTATTGCCATGTGAAATACTTCCTACATACTCTAAAGTTGGATTCGGATTTAATACATATCCAAATGTTCCAAGATTCATTGATTTTGCAGTTACTTTTACTGAACCAGTTGTTTTAGCTGGTTTTTTTAATGAGTCTATCGCATCTCCTGCGTGAGTTGAACCTATTGCTATTCCTAGCAATGCGATTCCTAATAATAATCTTGTTGTTAAATTGTTTTTTTTCATTTTCATTTTCCTCCTCCCATCACTACTAATAAGAGAAGACTAGTGGCCACTTAATACTTATGTATAAACTATATATAATCTATATAGATACGGAAAATATATAAATCAGGCAAACTTCCACTTTACTATGAGAAGAAAACTCATTCAACAAGGAAAAGCAACACTTATGGTAAGTTTACCTGCAGACTGGGCAAAGGCGCAGAAGCTGAGTAAAGGTAATGAAGTAGAGCTATCTCACATTGGAAACAGCATTATTGTTTCCCCAGGAAAAATTCGAACAAAAGAAGCTATTAGTCTCTCCCTTATTGATGAAACAGAAAGTTCCGTAAGAACACTTATCACAGCAGCATACCGAAAAGGCTACGATGTTGTAAATATCACGTATTCATCAAAAAAACAACTCTCACTTGTACGTACACTCATTAAAGACAATTTATTGGGATTTGATATTCTTGAACGAACTGATACAAAAATTGTTATTGAAAACATAACAGAACCAAGTTATGATCACTTTGAAAACATTTTCTCAAAAGTGTTCTTGAGTATCCAACAATTATTAGATGCAACTATTGAAAATACAAGAAAAGGCAAAGTTGTTGCACCCCATAAAGATATTGCAAGAAGAATACAGCAATATGATAACTTTTGTAGACGTGCAATAATGAAACACGCACTTCCAAAACAGAAAAATGAACATGTATGGACATTATTAACAAAACTAGTTCATGCTTCACGCGAATTAGAGCATTTATCTGATTCTGTAACTGCACCTTTACCAACTATTGCAAAATATTTAGAATCCTGTAAACAACATTTTACGTATTTACATAATGCGTATCTAAAACAAGATATATCTTTACTGTCTCCGTTACACGCAAGTGAAAAGAGACTTATCTACAAGGAAGGATATGCGTTACTTAAGAAAAAACCTCATCCTGCAACGTATCATGCGATGTTATTTGCCAGACAGATCTATTTGTGTACTTCGAGTATAAGTGGGATGTTACTCTAAAGATTTTTGATGTCGTTTTATATAAGGAGGTTGTTGTTTAAGTAATTCACTTGCACAAGCCGCATTTGTTGAATATGACCATGTTGGTAATCTCATTTTTGAAAATGTTGAGTTCCCAATCGGTTTTTGTTTTATTGGTAAAAATATTTGAAACTGTTGATCTCCAATGGTCGAAGCAAGAACATATAAACTTTGAGAATCAGTTGCGCCAACTCCCCATCTAGATATTACTGGATACATTTCGCTCGATTCCACTAAACTCAATTCCTTCCCATCAAAAGCATAAAGATCACAATTATTTCTCTTTTCTGAACTACCATATATTGATGTCCCTCTAAAGGTCGCACCCGTTATTGTAGTGCCTCCTCGACTATTATAGTTACCTGTGTTGACTCGAAATCTACTCGGCAATACATGGTCTGACTGTTCATCTAAAAAAAGCCGAATAGGAATTCTCGCCAGTACTGCTCCTTTTTTAGGAAAGTGTAATTCAGTCATTTGCTCTTCTTTTTTAGCTTCTTCATTCCAGTCTCGATCATTTTTACTCATATATGTAGATCTAGACATTGCTATTCTAGGATCTTTACGCAGTTTTTTATCAACAGGCGCATACACTTCAACAAAAATGAGTTGTGAATCATCCCCTGTAAGAACTGGATTCAAAGATTCTCCGGATGAATATCCATCCTCGTATATAGTATCACTAATATTCCTTCTCATTTCTAAACTATTCGTTCTTCCAGGTGTAAATACTTTTATAGGATATTGGACATCCAAAACATTGTCTGGGTAACCAGGTGATTTAGTTAGATGAACTTTAATCTTCAATTCATCACCTTTAAGATAATCTTTAGTATTTGCAATATAGGTTGCACCCTCTGAAATAGTTGAACTAAAAGTTGAGGGATTCAAACCGCCTTGGTTTAATTCAACACGTAAATTAAATAAACTATTATCAATAGTGACTTCATCTTGCAAATAACTTGCAGAGACTTTATGAGCTTCTAAATCTCTAATTTTGTCATTTTTTAATTCAACAAAAGAAACTGCTCCCACTACTGCCAGAGCCGTCAAACCACAAAGTATACTTGTCAATGTACCTGTGTGTTCATACCAACGATCTAGTTTCCCCATATCATATTTTAATTCTTCTGCTGATTGATAACGAATAGTTTCCTCAAGTGAAAGTAATTTTCTTAAAATTGGTTTCCACTTTTTGTTTCTCCAAGTTAGTTTTTCTAAAGAATTTTCAACTGCAACAGCGTGTTTTTCTATAGAAGGTAATCCTGTTTGTGTATCTAGTATTGATTTGTTTGTTGTATGATCAATTGAGAAACCACCATCAGGGTTATATTCAAATGTTTTACCTGGAGTAATACTATCAAGAATTGTTTTTCCTAAAGAATAAAATTCAGAACCAAGCGTATACATGTTATCAGTAAGTAATAAAGTAGGATCCATAAAAATATGACCACCGTGAGTCGATGCAGAAGTTCCAGAGACAGAATCAACAACAGAATTAATTGTTGTTGCTAACTGATAATCTCGTAATTTGATAGCGTCTTCTTTGAAGTTTACCAATACGTTTGCAGGTTTAATATCTCTATGGTAAAATCCATCATTATGATGAGAAGCTATTGCTGAAAATAATGCACGTCCAAGAACTCGAGAATCTTTAAATGAAAGTCGACTCTTTATTAGCTCATCTTCTAGTGTACCACCATTAAAAAATTCAAACTCTGTAGCAGTAACCACTCGACCATCTACTTTCCATTTTCGAACTCCTGTCACTCGATCAATATTCTTATGGGGGGTTAATGCCTGACTAACATCCCATTCACGAGTTGTGTCTAATCCTTTTTCTCTATGAATTTGTGCATTTGGTGTGTCTGGAATTTTATCTACAAGTACAGCCTTTTTTTCATGCGTAGCAAAAGTCATCTCGTGAGCGATTCTATTTGCACCCTGCGCAATTGGACCAATATAATCATATCCGTCACCAAATTCAGCAACTAATATTTCAGAAATAGAAAGAGGCTTGCCATCAGTCTGATAATTAGTTAAGGCTCGACGTGAAGTCTTAGGTTTTGGCGGCGCAGCGTTCATGTTGTCACTGGGAAGTGATGCTTCTTTAAAAAGATACCTGTTTCATTTATAAATGAACTAAACTATTTAGAGTAAAAAGACTTAAATACACTAATTGAATTTATTCGTAATATGATGGATTTGTATAACAGAGTATGCCACGTAGCATATGAAAAAATATGTGAAATGCCACCACGTGCTAAGCTTGCAGCAGCAGTCGTTCTTGCTGGAACATCTATGAGTATTGCAAATCCAAATGAAACATTTACATCATTATATTGGAGAACACAAGTTGCAGTAGGTCTTGCACAAATTGGTACACATGTTGCAGGTAGAAAAAGAAATGAAAATCCCTATAAACCAAAAAACTTACTCTAATCGATGATACTTCACATCTTTCTCAGTCAATAACTTAGCTATTTGTTTTGAAGGTTCTAACACAGGATTCGTCCAAGTTTTCACACCAGTCTTTGAAATCTCACAAAAAATATTCTTTTTCCAAGATTTCTTAGTCTTAGGATAATCACTTCGCGTATGTGCTGCACGGCTCTCTTTACGTTTCATCGCACAATGCAAAATCATTTCACACGTAGGAATCATATTACGAACGTCAAGTGCTGCAATTAACTTTTCATTCATTTTTAACCCTGATGTAACACCTAATACACATTTTTTATATGAAAGTAATTTCTTAAGAGTTTTCAACATGTCTTTCTCACATCGAACAACTCCTGCTCCTTTCCACATGATTTCTTGAATTTCTTTTTTGATAGTAATCGGATTCTTTCCTTTCCCGGAAAGTGAAACAAGTTTCCCACATTTATCCAAAACAAGATCATGATCTAATGGTAATAACTTTGCACGGTTAATATCAGAAATAACTTGTTTCCCAACTAATTGACCAAACACAAGAATCTCAGCTAAAGAATTTCCACCAAGTCTATTACCACCATGTGTGCCACTTGTTACTTCACCAATCGCATACATGTTTGGAACTGTTGTCTTGCCACTTTTAGGATCAACAACTAATCCACCCATAGAGTAATGTGCAGTTGGTGCAACTTCCATTTTTTGTTTTGTAATGTCAATGCCCACTTTTTTGAACTGACGGTACATTAATGGAAGACGCTTCAAAATATAAGATTTCGATAAATGACTAATGTCTAAGTATACACCACCATGCTTTGTTCCACGCCCACTTACAACTTCCAAGTAATTAGCTCGTGCAACAATATCACGTGCAGAAAGTTCCATTCTTGCTGCATCGTAATTTTTCATAAAACGCTCACCGTGACCGTTTGTAAGTATTCCACCTTCTCCGCGAACAGCTTCAGTCACTAAAGTCCCAAGCATATTTTTGGGATGCACCATTCCTGTCGGATGAAATTGAAACATCTCCATGTCCATAAACTGTGCGCCGCATTCTTGTGAGAGATAAATCCCGTCACCGTTATTCTCCCAAAAGCGAGATGATGAGCGAGCAAACATTCGACTGTGTCCACCTGTTGCAAGTACAATTTTTTTACAATGATACACAATGATTTTACCTGTACGGACTTCTAATCCTAGCGCGCCATTCACACAACCATTGTGTTGTAATAATGAAAATATGTATATTTCTGAATCAAATTGAATTTTTCTTTTGAGAACCTGATCAACAAGTGTATTAAGAATTGCTTTTCCTGTTTGATCACCAATAAAACATGCACGGCGATATGTTGCTGCACCGAAGAATCGTTGAGTAATTTTACCAGAAGACTCTTTATGAAAACCAACCTTCCACTTATTTAATTCTTTTACAACAGTTGGTGCATTTTTACAAAGAATTTCCACCATACGAGGATTATTAATTCCGCCACCGTCTTTAATAGTATCAGTAGCATGTAACTGCCAGGAATCTTGTTTATCCATAGTCCCAAGAGCAGCATTAATACCACCTGTTGCAAGAATAGTATGTGCATCTCGTTTTTTACACTTACCTACAACGCGAAAATCAACTTTGTTATCATGTAATTCAATAGCACAACGCAAACCAGCTCCACCTGAGCCAATAATAAGAACATCAGTTTGTATGTGTTTGAGTTTCATACAGACTATTAAGGGAATTTGTCTTTAAAAAGTTGTGTTTTAACACAGTAATTAAATCTTCTTTGCTTTATCCCAAACAAGTAAAAAGAACTCTTTAAGTCCAACTGAAAAATCAGGATCGTGTATATGAATATTATATCTATTGGAAGTACCTTTCATCAAAGTAATCTTAGCAGCAGTATCATCATAAATAACAACAGAATAATTGTTTACATCATATAATCTAATACATTTGCGAAGACCAGGAACATGATCCATCATGAATTGAACATTTTCATTAACAACAGGCAAAATAATCCGTAGATCAATTTTACGCTTCAACAACTGACCAAACATATTTGCAAATTGTGTACGTTTTGACTTTGATCTAAATTGCCAATCAAAAATATACATTGTCTTAGAAACAGTTTCTAATTGAGATACAGTGAAATCACGACTACTCTCAAGACCTTGTGTAACAGTAACAGGAGTACGACCTTCGATAGGAATAGTCTGACCATCATATAATGCTTGTAATTCAGTTACAGAGTCTTCTGTTTCTTTGCGTAAAATTTTTTCTTGTTTGAATCTGAATCGTTTTAATCCAACAGTTGGTTCAACAGCTTCAAATTCTTTAGGCTCTGCGTCGTATTGAGAAACCAACTCCTTTGCAACAAGTGTCTTTACATTAGGGTACACAGCAGTTGGCGGAACACCCGAATGTTCTGAAATCGCTTTTGCATCCATCTTTCCAAAGGAAAGTAAAGCACGATAAATTTTGCGTTCATACGGCGTTAATCCAAGTCCACTTAAGCTCATTAATAATAAACTATTAATATTAATTAATAAATGTTACGAAAATCATAGATGTATGTATGAAACCAGAACATATCGAGCAACAATCCGTGGAATTATTCCATGCATACAGAATTGCACAGGAAGCAGGTATCATTGCAAAAGCACTTTATGCTATTCATTTACCTGTTGAAAACAAAAGCAACGATACACCGGTGACTATTGCTGATAAAGCATGTAGTAAATTTATTATGGAATCACTCCGTGAAGTATACCCACAACATGGAATTGTATCTGAAGAAGATGAAACAATTAACGAAGGGGCAGATAGTACATGGTACATTGATCCTATTGACGGGACAAGTGGGTTTATTAAAAAAACAGGGCAATTTGCAATCCATATCGGGTTAGCACAAGGAGGAAAACCAAAATTAGGAGTTGTATATAATCCCCTAAAAAATAAATTATACTTTGGTCATACAAATCATGGTTCTTTTGTTGATGTAGGGGACGCGTACGTACCTCTTAAGGTAAGTGAAACAAATGAAATCATTCCTGTTATTAGTCATAATGATCCAGACAGTGAAATTGAAAGAAATTACAAAGGATTAGATGTCAAAAAAGTTGAAAGAACAGGAAGTATGGGATTACGATACATGAAACTTGTAGACAAAATTGCAACAGTCACGTTAGGAAACTTTCAAGGAAAGGGCGGAACATGGGATATCTGTGCACCACAAGCAATACTAGAAGCAGCCGGTGGTGTGGTAAGAAAGTCTAATTTAGAAAGAATGACATACATCGGACAAAGAGAATTGCCCGGAGTAATCATCGCAGCGAATAATATGTCCGTACTTCAAAGAGTTGCAGCGAATCATTCATAACGAGACTTATCATACTGTGTTGCATAATTAACAAGGTCTTTGAAATCAAATTCCAACGCATGGCCTTGTGATTTTAATTCAGTTACAGCGCGATCAAGTAATTGATAGCCAAGACTGAGCATTTCGTCTAAGTCAGACTGATTATATGCTTCACCTGATATAGTAAATGATGAGCCAGTGTTTGAAAATCGAGCAAGCATCATAGCACGTGTTTTTGTATGTGTAATATGTACACCACTAACTAACGAAACACGTTCATCTCCAAAGTTTACAACAAGCGCAGAAGGTAATTCTTTTGCATATTTTTTTAATTCTTCAGCAATCAAATATTTGTATTTATCCTGGTGTGGAGGAAGTGATGGTTTACGTTCGTCAGCAATTGTTGGTTTTAATGAATACTTCTCCTGAACAAATCGTAATTGTTCTAATGATGTTCGACCACTCCATTTGTATTTTGAAAATGCAAGTAACAATGATAAGAATAATACAGCATTATCTCCACCTTGATATCCAGAGTATGTCTTTGGTGCTCCCCAATGCGTATTTGTCATTACGTTAATGAATGGATGCAACGTATACTCAACAGCAATATCTGCATCATTTTTTGCCATACTTCTCATAAAGAACGGATATCCAGCTTCTGTTGGAATTAACTGCATTTTTTCACCAAGCGCAGTTTTCAAATCAGATAAACTTAGACTTGCCCGCATATCACAAATAACTTTCGGATTCCATATGTGTGTAATTTGCTCTGCAACCAATAATAATAACTGTGGACCATTCATAGAAACAGCACTTTGGCCATCAACTTCGATTAACGAACCACGGTCACCATCAGGATCTACAGCAAGCCAAGGAACCTTCGTTTCACTTGCACGCTTTTTCATACGATTAATAGAATCAGAACGATGTTCGTTTGGATCAATAATATTACTCGTCTTATAATCAGGATCTAATTCAGCATTATCTAAAATAAATGTTGCACCTAATGCTTCAAATACTTTGACTACATTATGTCCGATAGGGCTTCCGCCCATATCAAATCCAATTGTTACACCAGTAAACGGTTTATCGTCACTAACACCACATGTTGCGTTTACAAGATCACGTGCGACTGCAACATTATGTTTTGTAAAATCAGAAATTGTTAAAACAGAATTTTCTTTTTCATATGTATTAAGTGTAGGAAATTTCCCATCAACAATATAATCGTAAATAGTACCAGATGTGACCCCTTCAACATGTCGTAATTCTGAACCACTTACTACTTTTGCATCAAGACCTAATTTTGCACCACAAAAATCCTCAACACGATGGCTCATAGTAAAGTATGCCCAGTTACCACCAGTCCCATGTGTAGCTTGATAAATTTGACCGTAGTTTCGAATATCACCACCATTAATAACGCCCCAGTAAACAACTCCGCCACCATCAGCAGTTACTCCTGTTCGTAAAAGTGCGTCAACAAAAACTTGCGCAGCATCAAAATGTTTTTGATATGCATCAACACCAATGTGAATTACATGGCCTGTTTTTTTACCTGTCTTTTCTTGAAGTTTTCGAGCATACGCAAATGCAAGTAATACACCAAATGCAGGATGTTCTTTCCATAATTTTGAGCGAATATCATAATACATGATACTTGCAGTTACCAAGTCATGAACTGAATCAATTTTTAACGAATCAATAAATTCTTGTAATTTTGGATGAAAAGAACCGTCTTCTAAAAAGTATGAAGAATCAGAGATAAACTTCCTCCCGTGGATATCTTTTGTTCCAAATATAAATCCATCAGGTGCTCGTGAGATTGCAGTAATAGTGTCTTGTAAATGCGTCGTCATATGCCTATTCCTAACATTACTCATATAAAAAGTATATGCACAGCAAATGACAAAAAAATACACAATTTTTAAACAAAAAACTTAAGATTTATAAGCAAAAAAATACACAGCAGTGATCTATGGGGAAAAAACTTAAAATCACATTGTGGATCATCGGGATCATAATACTGCTAATTCTAATCACAGGAATCTATCTATTTAGACCATTAGGTGTTGATCCTGCTAAAGTTACTGTTCAATTCGGTGATGTGTTTGTTGACACAGGAAACGGATATGAAAAAATTACAAGTGTAACAACACTAAAAGAAACGGACTCTATTAAAACAGAAAATGGGTCTGCAACAATTATACTCTACGAATCGGTATTTCAAACACTAGACCCATATAGTGAAATCACAATTAAAGAACTTACACGAAATAATCCAAAAACTATTCAAAAAGCAGGAACAACATGGACAAAGTTCACAGCACTCTCCGGTGTTGAAACATTTGAAACAGACACACCAAATGGAGTTGCGATTGCTCGAGGCACAGGATACGAAATTCAACCAAGTCAAATTCTAGTATTAGAAGGAACTGTTGAAGCTCAGATTGGTGGAAAAACAATTCTTATTGCAGATGGAGAAGCATACAGTCAAGTAGATGGTGCATGGAATAAACGGCCATTAACAGTAGAAGAAAAAGAAAGACTAAGCCAACGAGTTGAAATTAATATTAAGAATCTTCAAGAACTACGATTAAGTCTAAAGGACAAATACAAACAGCCATACAACTTAGCAAAAAAAATAAAGAACTTTTCAGATGATGATTTGGTATACATATTTGCAGACATTGATTCTGGAGAAATTAACATAGATGCTGAACTCGAAAAATTCCCAATTAAACATGAATTATTTACACGAGTAGCAGATATTTCAAAACAAATCCTTACAGAAAAAGAAATACTCGAGCAACTTAGCACAACATAATGAAGATACCACTATACATCTGTATTACAGTTATATGTGCTGTACTCATGAGTTTACTCTTTAGTACAGGAGCATTTACAAATCTTCAACTAGGTTTGCAAGAAAGCATTATGGGTGGTGGTGTACCATTAGACGCAATAATAATTATAGGTATTGATGATCTTAGCATTCAATCAATAGGAAGATGACCATAGGATCGAAGTGTTTTTGCAAATATCATTACTAAAACACAAGCTGCCAAAGTTGTTGGAATTGACGTTGGATTTTTTGAAGTACAAAATCAGGCAAACGACAGCGCATTAACAAAAAGCCTTAAAGATGCAACTGCGAATATCTTTGTTGCACGATGTGTTGCATTCATAGAAAATCCTTCCGATTCAAAGTGGGATGGTGTTTGGGTTATGAAGACAAAATAAGAATCATAACCTTTTTTAATGCAAAGACACAAGAATCACCTATGGCAAAAAAAGGTGTACGCAAACAAACAGATTCTCTAGGTACGCTAACAATTCCAAAGAATGTGCCCTATGGCATCCATACGGTCCGCTCACTACATAATTTTAGCCACAATTCCCTGTGGTCACAAGATATTATTAAGTCTATCATCACAATCAAACAAGCCTGTGCAATTGCTAACAATGAATTAGGAGAGATCTCTACAAAAAAGAAAAATGCAATTGTCAGCGCATGTGAAAAACCGTTCGACCCAAAGAATTTCCCACTTTCAATCTATCAAGCCGGAAGCGGTACAAGTACAAACATGAATGTGAATGAGGTGTTAGCACACTATGCTTCAACAACAATACCTATTCATCCAAACGACGACGTAAACAAAGGGCAATCAACAAATAATGTTATCCCAACAGCAATACGTCTTACACTATTACAAAAACATGAAGAACTACTCAAACAACTCACAGCAGTAGAAAAAGCACTAGCTAAAAAAGCAACAGAATTCAAATCAGTCATTAAAAGTGCACGAACACATTTACAAGATGCAGTCCCAATTACGTTAGGCCAGGAATTTGGTGCATACGCAACAGCAATACGAAAACACATACAACGAATCACATTTCAGAAAAACTTCCTCACACAACTCGGCATTGGTGGAAATGCAGTCGGAACAGGAATTAATACCAAAAAGCAATTTAAACAAAAGATTGTATCAAACATCAAAAAACTCACTACACTTCAAGTCACTGTTTCTAAAGATAGTATTGAAAGCACACAATTTCTTACAGACATCTTATGTTACCACAGTGCAATTCACGACACATGCGTTGATCTGAATAAAATTGCAAACGATCTTCGATTACTTGCAAGTGGACCAAACACAGGATTTGGAGAAATAGAACTACCCGCAGTTGAACCAGGTTCATCAATTATGCCTGGTAAAATTAATCCGAGTATTCTTGAGGAACAAAATATGATCTGTCATAGAATATTTGGAAATCAAACAACACTCACAATTTCATGTACAAGCGGAAATCTTGATTTAAACACACATATGCCCGTTATTGGAAATACTTGTGTAGAATCATGCGATCTATTGATTGCAGGGCTCCATGACTTACACACTAAATGCCTATCAAGAATTAAAGCAAACAAAAAAAAATGCGAATCATACGTATATAATTCAGCAGCTCTTGCAACAGCATTAAACCCACATTTAGGGTATGACGCAGTAAGTGCACTTGTAAAAGAATCTTTGAAAACAAAGAAAACAATCATTGAACTTGTAACAAAAAAGAAATTATTAACAAAAAAACAAGTAGAAACAATTCTTAATCCAGTTAATTTAACTAAGCCTAATCGTTAACGCCAGAATTTTGGAAATAATGCAGGTGTGTGTTTTGCATAAGAACTATACTGTTTATTCCCACGATAATATTTCTCTAACATAGGAACACCAGTTACATGCATAAGAAACAACGTTATTACAATCGGACTAATAATTGTTACCCATGAACCTGAAATTGAGAATGCAAGTAGCCACATACCCCACCAAAGTGTAATTTCACCAAAATAATTTGGATGACGAGAATATGTCCATAATCCTTTTGTAAGTATTGCACCTTGATTAAGAGGATTTTTCTTAAAAATCATTAATTGGTAATCTGCAAAAATCTCATAGAAGAATCCAAATATCCAAATGAAAAGTCCGACAAAAAATAGAGCCGATACAGATGATGTTATCTGTTCAATTGCAACGACATGTGCATATGTAATCGCAAATATTAATAATCCTTGAAACATAAATATCCCAAAAAAACTTTTTAAGATAAACTGGTGTTTCCAGCTCATTCGCAAATCTGCATAGCGTTTATCTTCTGTGAACCCGTTCTTTCGTAATAATATGTGTCCAGTAAGACGTAATCCCCAGAGAAGTACACAACCAAAAATAATAATTGTTGGAGGTGTATATACTTTCACATAGAAAAATGTAAGTGCAGTTACAATAATAAAACCAATACCCCATGCCACATCAACAATACTGTTATCTGATGTATAGTACGCAAAGAGAAATATGATAGTCATATACAAAAACAATGCTAATGTAAGTAGTCCAAGCAATTCCATACAGTCTTTTTAGTGTTTACGCTTAATAAAAGTTTTCTATAAAAAAACAAAACTATACCAACAACATTTATAAATTACTTATCGTTCCTGACTAATTACGTGATTATGAATGATCATACAATATATTATTATTTTACTCACATTAACGCTCTCAGCAGCGTTTTCGGGATTGACTCTTGGATTAATGGGCCTAAACACCCATGAATTAAAGCGTAAAGCAACACTCGGTAACCATAACGCGATAGCTTTATATCCAATCAGGCTTAAAGGAAATCTTCTTCTTTGTACATTATTAGTAGGAAATGTTGCAGTTAATAGCACACTCGCATTATTCTTAGGATCAATTGCTGGTGGACTTGCAGCAGGACTCATTGCAACATCACTTATTGTTATTTTTGGAGAAATTCTCCCACAAGCACTCTTTTCACGATATGCACTTGCAATGGGAGCAAAACTCTCGTGGCTTGTTCATTTTTTCATTGTACTTCTCTACCCGATCTGTAAACCTATTGCAATGGGCTTAGACAAACTTCTTGGTGCAGAACTTCCTACGCGATATTCCAAACGAGAATTAAATATGATTATCAAAGAGCAAGGACAATTAAATCAAATCCATAAAGGAAGTCTAGATATTATCGAAGGAGGACTACATTTCTCAGAAAAATTTGTTGAAGATGTAATGACACCACTTTCGCGAACATTTATGGTACATGCAAACTTCGCGTTAAATAAAAAGAAAATTAATGAAATTGATGAACTACGATATTCTCGAGTTCCTGTGTATGAAGATGACAGACAAGATATTATTGGTTTATTATTCGCAAAAGATTTAGTATGTCTTTCCCATCATGATAAAAAACGAGTAAAACAAGTTATGCGACCAAGTACTATTAGTGTAAATCGACACGCAAAACTTCCTGCACTTCTTAATTTATTCAAACGTCAAAGAACTCATCTGTTTTTAGTTGTTGATGATGAAGACGTTGTTCTTGGTATTGTTACACTCGAAGATGTTCTTGAAGAGATTGTCGGCGACATTCGAGATGAACACGATTAAAGCTTATCAAACAAATTTGAAAAAAACTCACTAATCCCTCTTAATTTTATAGATACAATATGAATAGGATTTACATTATAGACAAATGATGTTTTTTCCCCATACACATGAATATTCAATAGCGAAGATTTCATCACAATCTTTTTTGACTTTGCAAGTGGAATTCTTGGAACTTTTAATGGACTTGCAACCAAAAGTGGAATGTGCATCTTTTTACGTCTATCCTGATTTGCAATATACACTCGTTTATATGCTGCATCAACAGGATGTAAATGAAAACTTTTTACTAATTCATTTTTTCTGATTTCATCAAGTAATACGGTTTGTAATCCTTTTTCACCAGTCAAGACGGTTACTTTATGTGTCTTGGGAGTCTGTTCATAAACTGCGTGTAATGACTTTGCTTGTTTTTGAATAGAGGCGCTTACCGTAGTTGCTTTTTTTCGTATAAGATTCAAATCACCTAAAGAATATGATAACTGTGTATCTGTTCGTGTTTCAACTACTAATGCATTGGTTACTAAAAATTCTAAAACGCCTCTGACACTTTGTCTATGCATGCCACACTCTTGTGAAAGTTTTCCAATACTTCCCTGTTTGATTTTTGCAATGCCTCTAAGAACCGCTTTTTGTGATTGTGTGAGCTTCATCAAAATATACCTCCAAATTTTGTGCGTATGTACTGTCAAAGACAATAAAACCTAAGTCATCTGATTTTGAAAACACACCGCAAAATGATTCTGTGAATACAGCAATAACATCTTTTGAAATTTCAGACACTGATTTTAGTGTCAGAAGTTTTTTCTTTTTCATGTAAGTCAAATAAGGATGTGTTTGAGTTGAACCCACGTAAACACGTGCAGGAGTATTAGTATCACGAGTAATTGTCCACAATTCATATAAGCTTCTTACAATGTGTAATTCACTTGGAGCTGCCGCTTTTGTTTTTAATTGTTCTAGCTCATCTAAAAAATCACCATAGTGATTTGACTCTTCGTTTCCTAGTTGATTAAGAATATCAGGATCGTGCGCTAAAAAATATCTCGTGTTTCGCTCATAGATATCGCCAACAAGTCCTTTACTTACAAGTCGCTCAAGATAGTCATATACACTACGTTCATCAATATTGCACTTAGAAGCAACTGTGCTTGACGTAGCTGCCTTTTGAAAGACAAGTAATGTATGATATACATTATACTCTTGTACCGTCATACCCAATAATTTGAGCTCTTCTTGATTCATACTATACCAGTATTTGATACAAGTATATAATATTTATGGTAAAGTACATTACCAAGATTCTTCATACTCGTGTTTTGTGTTCTTTTGTGTAGAGGAATCAAAATGATAACAAAAGAATTACATATATTTGACAAAAAGGCCGACGTGGCAACATTAACACAGGAAAGCATCGTAAATTACGTAGATGCACAACGAACAATTGAAGCATTTGAACATCTAATTGTAGATCCATTCAAAGAACATGCAAAACAACGAGAGCAAAGCAAAGTATTTGATGGGTCCGGATTAGAAATCACAGTAAACGAATCATCACGTGACCAAAAAATGAGTCCAAAAAGCATTGTTGATAATTTAACACACACAGTGGCAGTTAGTGTTGAAAATGCGCAAGCAGGAAAACAGATGTACGGATTACGTGTGTTTGAGGATGTTCGTGCAATCGAACCAGGTACACTTGCAAACAGAATAGTACAGTGGCAAGATGCAATATTAGGACAGTCTACAACAACAAGTGTTGATTACAAAGGAAAAACAAAAGAAATTAGTCTTAATCACCTAGGTAGACTTGCGACAATTGATTTAGCAGGGTATGCATTAGCAGGAGACGTTACATTTGATCAAGCATCATTGTATGTAACTGCATGTGAACAAATTAAAGGAATTAAGAAAAGCATCATTAAACCATTTGAAGATGCATTCAAATCAACTGCACCTTCCTCACCGGACGAAACAGTCTTTGGGAAACAACAGTACGGGAATCTTGTTGTACAAGTTAAAACAGTACCTCGAGAAGAACCGAATTATAAGGCAGCAGTTGATGGCATGCATGCAAAATTAACAAAATATGGTTCAATGCCTGTTGGAAATGCAGATGGAAAAATATTCTTTGCTAATACAGAACTTGTTGTACCATCAGTATATGTTGCTGTAAAAAGAGTACAGAATGATTTGAATACATTATGTGCAAAAACAGAAACAAAAACAAGAAACGAAGTTAGTGTGTTGTACGCACCGTCGCAAGCGTTCGTTCTAACAGCCCAACCAACGAAGTAGGAATTTCTTTTTGAAGCATTGCAAGTTGGCTCGCAAGTACGTGGGCCGCTTCTACTTCACAATGTTTTACAGGATTAAGTTTTTGAGGAGACTGTTTATTCATAGCATCAAATGTGACAGCATCGTACAAACTCAAACAGGGTTTTCCTTGTATACCTGTCATAAAACGAGAATAGGTATGTGCTTCTTCCTCTCCTTCATGTAACAAAAGACCATGACCAGGTACAGGAAGTTGAACGTGATATATCCAATTTAGAAAATGTGTTGCTTCTCCAAAAATTTCAATATCAGGTTCTTGATTTTTTTTGCGTGTGGGTGCCGAGATTCAACAGGTAAAACGTATGCTCCAACAAAATGTATAGGTAATTCATCAAAATCAAGTCTTCGTATATGGTTACCAGCATAAGAAGCAATATTGGAACCACCACCTAATTCTTCTTTAAGTTCTCTTCGCATTTCTTCACGAAGATTAATACTCTCAGCCTTTCCACCAAGAAGTGAGCGATATCCTACGAAAGGTTCTTTATCGCGTATTTGTTCAACAACAACATTATCATTTCCTAAAACGACAGCATTCACTTGAATAGCATCCAATAAATTGATTCCGGGAGTGTATATCATAGGGAAATGAAGTAAAGAATCTCCCCTTTTTAAAAACGACCCTTAGGAACAATACATTTAAATACCGCTCTTTTGTTGCAAATTATATGTATGACGTATGCTGTATGTGTAATCCTTTAATGGACATTCTCTATAAGGTTACAGATGAAGAATTGAGTAAAACAAAGCTCACAAAGGGTGCATTTAATCTCGTAACACCAGAACAAATGCAGGAAATTGAAACTGTTCTAGATAGAAAACCAGATCAGGTTGCTCCAGGTGGAAGCGGTGCAAACACTGCAACAATTATCTGCCAATTAGGTGGGAAAAGTGCCTATAAAGGAAAAACAGGTGTTGATGAAACAGGAACACAGTTTAATTCAATCTTACAAAAAAAAGGAGTAGAAACTGCAGTTATACCAAAAGGTATTCCAACAGGAAAGGCAGTTGCTCTTATTACGTCTGACGCACAACGAACATTTGCTGTTTGTTTAGGTGCTGCTCTTACTATCCAAAAAGAAGATATTAATGAAGATATTATCAAAAATAGCAAATCACTTCACATTACTGGATACATTCTTGAAGATGAACATTTACGAGAAGTTGCAATTCACGCATTAAAGCTTGCAAATAAACATCAAGTGAAAGTATCAATCGATTTAGCAGATCCTCATTTGGTTACTCGAAATAAAGAAGTACTTCTTGAAATCATCAAAGAACACGCAGACATTGTTTTTGCAAATGAAGAAGAAGCAAAAGCACTTACTGGAAAAGAACCACACTTAGCTGTTGAAGAAATAAGCAAATACACAGACATTTCTATTACAAAAATCGGACCTGAAGGTTCACTAATTAAAATCAAAGGCAAAGACCTGATTAAAATAAATCCATACAAAGCAACTGCAATTGATACAACAGGCGCAGGAGATAGTTATGCTGCAGCATTTTTGTTTGCACATGTACGCGGGTATAATTTACAAAAAGCAGGAGATCTTGGATCACTCATATCAGCACACATCGTAGAACACATGGGTGCACATGTAGAGGAATTGCCAATGGAAAAAATACAATCAATATTATCGGAGGAAAAAATGAGTGAAGATTATAAAATTGCAGACCTAAGCCTTGCGGACTTTGGACGAAAAGAACTTGATATCGCAGAAAAAGAAATGCCAGGATTAATGGCAGTACGTGAAAAATTCGGTGTAACAAAACCACTAAAAAACGTACGTATTACAGGGAGCTTACATATGACTATTCAAACAGCTGTGTTAATTGAAACATTAGTTGAACTTGGAGCAGACGTACGTTGGGCAAGTTGTAATATCTATTCAACACAAGATCATGCAGCATCAGCTATTGCAAAAAGCGGAACTCCCGTATTTGCATGGAAAGGCGAAACACTAGAAGAATACTGGTGGTGTACTAAGAAAGCACTTGAATTTGGAACTGATTTAGGTCCAGAATTAATTGTTGACGATGGCGGAGACGCAACAATGATGATCCACAAAGGATTAGATGTTGAAAAAGACCCATCACTTCTTGAAAAAGATTATAGTAAAGAAAGTGAAGAGTACCAAATTTTCATGAATGTTTTGAAAGAAACATATAAAGAAGATCCAAAATACTGGGGTAAACGAATTGACGCAATTAAAGGTGTCAGTGAAGAAACTACTACAGGTGTTCATCGATTATACCAAATGATGGAAAAAGGAGAACTTTTATTCCCAGCAATCAATGTTAATGATTCTGTAACAAAAAGTAAATTTGATAATTTATACGGATGTCGAGAATCACTTGCAGACGGAATCAAACGAGCAACAGATGTTATGTTAGCAGGAAAAGTTGTTGTTGTTTGCGGATACGGTGACGTTGGAAAAGGTTGTGCGGATTCTATGAAAGGATACGGTGCACGAGTTATCATTAACGAAATTGATCCAATCTGTGCATTACAGGCGGCAATGGAAGGTTACGAAGTTAAACCAATTGAAGATTCACTTGATGAAGGAAATATTTATGTAACAACTACTGGAAATAAAGATATCATTACAATTGACCATATGGCCAAAATGAAAGATGAAGCAATTGTTTGTAACATCGGACACTTTGATAATGAAATCCAAGTAGATCAGTTAGAAAAATTCCCAGGAATTAAGGAAATCAACATTAAACCACAAGTTGATAAGTTTGTATTCCCTGATGGACACAGCATTGTATTACTCTCACGAGGAAGACTTTGTAACCTAGGAAACGCAACTGGTCACCCAAGCTTTGTTATGAGTAACTCATTTACAAACCAAACATTGGCACAAATTGAATTGTGGCAAAACAAGTATGAAGTTGGTGTTTACGTACTTCCTAAGAGATTAGATGAAGAAGTGGCTCGATTACATCTTGCAAAAATTGGTGTGAAGTTAACAACACTTTCAAAGGAACAAGCTGAATACATTAGTGTTCCTGTTGGCGGACCATACAAAGCAGATCATTACCGCTACTAAGCGGACTTTTTTTCTTTTTAGTTTATTATTATAAATCCTAATTTATTTCTGATCTTCCCATCAAATACTCCACCAACAAAGTCTTCAAATACTTTCCATCGATCATGATATACATAGGTAGCATTCCTAATCTCATACATTTGTGGGCACGCCGACAAGAATGCAAGCTCTTTCAATAGATAGTAAACACCTTCATCAATTGCAGTGTCTAAATCAATACCTTCTTTTAACTTATGCTCTAATACTTTTCTTGTTGTTTCTCTAACTGCATTCTTGAACTTCATATTATGTTCATACATAGTTAAAACAGACTCTAACTCCCGTTTATAGGATTCCTTAGTACTTACGTCGCTCTCCCAATCAATCAATTGGACATTATCAAGCAAGTTCTTAATGCTAGCTAAACTGTGGTTTTTCAAAGCGTTACTATTGAGTCTTGCTTTCTTACAAGCTCTCTTTTCAGAATAGCCCATTGCTCTATATGTATGCTGTGCGGGTTTATCAGGAATAAGAATTCGAACTTGATCAAAATGACATGCACAGTAGTGTAATAACTCAGCTATCCTCTCTTTTTTGAAATAGCTATTACCAGGACTCATTGCAACAATTGCAAAACCATTGTTCGCAGCTACATCATATCCTTTCTTGCAAGCAATTCCCGTAAATCCTCCTTGTATTTGCATATAACTACTGTAATTAAAACAATATAATAGATCGAGTATCCTATCTTAAGCACAATGTGTAACTTTTATATACTCAAACCCGCATTAGTAGTAGTATGGACAAAAAAGATCTGCAAATAATGGAATTGTATGCTCAAAATTGTCGCATTCCTCACACAACCATCGCGCAAGCACTCAAGGTTTCAAAAGATACGGTTTCCTACAAGATTAAACACTTAGAGCAATCAGAGTTCATTAAAGATTATGTGCTTTTTATTGATGCACGAAAGCTAGGATTCACAAGATATCATCTTCTCATTAAACTTGATGCAGGTATTGTTGACAAACAAGAAATCTACAAAAAACTTGCAAACCATAAATACGTTATGTGGGTTAACTCATTTATTGGACGTTATGATATGCAAATCATCGTTGATGCTACTGATAGTTTTCATTTAAATACAATAAGAGAGGAACTATTTGACTTGTGTGGTAATAAAATTAAAGAATATTTTATTTTAACACATTTGTCTGATCTTGAGTTCACACAGTTAAATCCAGTACTAGACCTGAAAACTAAGTTTCAGCGAAAATCTGATCATTCATTTAGCAGTTCGGTGACAACACGAAAATTTCCTGTCAGTGCAAAGTTTGAAAAGTATACTGCAACTAAAACAGACAGTAACATCCTTAAGTTACTTGCAGATAATCCACGAGAGTCACTTATTACAATAGGGAAGAAACTTAAAATTGATAGAAATACTGTAAAGAAAAAAATAACATCATTAATTAAAAATAAAGTCATACTTAATTTTGGAGGAATTCCAAATCTATCAAAACAAGGATTTGTGACGTATTATTTACTTGTGCGAATTGAACAAGAAACTCCACTTGAAATTCTTAAAAAACCGTTTGCAAAACTTCAAAATATTTTTTATGCAGGTAAAATGCTTGGAAACTATGATCTGATCCTCTATTTACACGCAAGAACTCCTCAGGAGCTTAACGAAAGCATAGAATTATTTAAATCAGAAATTGAGAATTACATAGTACACTACGATTTACTCGTCCAGGATAAAGTGCACCACTGGAGACAATTTAGTCCAGGAATCTACGAAAATTTAATGTCAAAACAATAAATACTTTATCCTAGTATTTCTTTTATTGTAGCTACTAATTGTGAAGGAGTCTGTTCTGAAATATCAATAGCATGTGTAGCACCAGCATGTATATATTTTCTAGGATCATGTCTTTTAAAATCAAAAAGTCCATACACAATTATCGGAGTTTCCATATTCTCCCCACTCTCACGTATATCTTTGATAAACTTACGCAGTAAACCTTCATACATACCAGCTCTGAACTT
>JBLINR010000007.1:0-27249 GCA_047639395.1 Candidatus Woesearchaeota archaeon
ATGTCACGACTCGAGACTACTATTGTTTCTCTTCCAGGCAAAGCACGACCAGAAGATTGATTCCCATGTTTTATATCCCATAACAATAGTTGCATCATATGTTATATGTCTGAAATGTTTTAATTCAGCACGAATATTCCAAGGAAGTCGCCCTTCGTTCCCAATAACACCGCCGTCATCATAAGCTGCAACAACACCAATATGTTTTCCTATCATATCTTACTAAAAAAACATAATAGATATAAACCCTTTTGTTTTTATTTTTACAATTGAGTGGGCTCATAACTCAGCCTGGTTAGAGTGAGTGGCTCTTAACCACTAAGCCGGGGGTTCAAATCCCCCTGAGCTCATTTTTTCTTTTAGTAAGCTTTATTAGTTATAGGTGAATCGTAACAGACGTTAAAGTAATAGAACATGATCAACTTATTGTAAATAAAAATAGGTACTATTGTTGCAACAACAATTGAACTTAACAAACTTCTTAACAAGAAAGTATCAACAGGTGACTTATACGATTTTACTTCAAACTCAACCGATTCTGATAAGCTAAGAATAATAGTTAGTTCGTTTCAAGCAAGTAGTGCACGTTTTCTATATCCAATTGAAGATGCGATCAGATTAGTTATCGTTGATATGCAAACTCCAGGTACAAATAATGCGCTTCCAGAAGGGACTGTAAATAGGGAATTAAAAAATCGAGCAGTCATAGAACAGGCAAAGGTAGTCTTAGGTAAGGTCCAACTATTAAGAAATATGTTAGCACAACTTTAATCCTATGGACCAATACAAACAAGATATTATTTCTTTTCCTGAAAGAAAAGGAGAATTAAACAAATACATTTTACAAATTCTCACCATTATTTAACAAATCGATAAATTTGAACTCACAGATTTAGAACTACAAAAAATAAAAACACCAAGACTACTCAAAGAAAATACAATCGAAATTGCTATTTGTGATACCCAATCATATCTTGATTTCTCAAAACAAATACAAAAGGAAATCAGTTTTTTTGAACACATACAACCAAAAGTGGCAATTCATTTGAGAACTCTATCTAAAACAGTAATTATGCTTTACAATGAATTCCATAAATTTTCATCTGACCCTGATGATACCATTCTTATTAAAAAAAATAGAATTATAGTAAAAGAAAAAAGGGCAAATTAATATTTGCCGTTTTTAGATGCTTTGAACTTCATGCTAACTCTTGCTGGGATTCTTAATTTAGCTCCAGTTTGAGGGTTAACTCCATTTCGTGCTTTTGATTTAACATTTTTGAAAGTACCGAATCCAACTAATTGAACTGATTCTTTCTTAGCTCCTTTTACGATAGCTTTTAATGTTGCATTTAATGCAGCTTCTGCGTCTGTTTTTGTAAGTCCTGTATCTTTAGCAATGCTTCCTACTAGATCTCCTTTATTCATGTGTGTAACCTCTAAAATGAGTTGTATCCTTATTTCTCAAACACGCATATATAAAGTTTTCTTTTTTTAACAGCTCAAATAGCCCATAAACAGTGGCAATTGACGAATGGTGATTACTTGCAAGCAATATAACTCACCAGTACTAACTTATTTAAGTCAATTGAACTTCCCTTTTTTTATGAGATATTTTTCTGATGTATCTGCAAAAGGATCACGTCCGACATATGCGTCTCAACTTATAGGTCGACGTTTTGATGCCGTTCAACATAGAGGACATACACTCGTCTCAGATTTAGGAACTAACCTCGCTTATAATGCAACTCTGTTTTCACAAGGTTCACTCATTATAACAATTGACGGATCATATTCTGCAGGTGTTGTAATGATGGCGACTATGGCATTTAGAATAAAAGATGATGCAAGAAAAATGCAGTTACTTCATTAAAACAATTAGCTCTGTCTATGTATATGTTCGAAGGTTTAGTAAGAGAACACAAAAAGTGCGAAATGATTCGTGTAAGAACACACAAGACTTTAGGTGGCATTTTAGATAATTTAGGTTGGACTGTTAAAGATGGAGGAATCTTAACAAAAGACGCAGAAATCGAATTAACTAAACCTCAAGAAGAATTTCTAAGTAAATATTGGTTAAGAAAATGAGCCCGCCCAGATTCGAACTGGGAACATCCGCCTTGTAAGGGCAGCGTTATAACCGTTAAACCACGGGCTCGTAATATGAGAGGCGACTGTGCCACTTTATAAAAGTTACGCTCACAGAGTACCAAGGTTTATATATGAACTAGACAAAAAAAACTCTATGACACAAGAAACGAATCTCCAATTCTCACCCACACTCACAACAGTATTCGCTGATGATATTTTTATAGATAATTCAATCAAAGTACATATAGATAAAAAAGACGAACAAGAAATTGTCGAAAAAATAGGCAAGGTTACACTTCTCACATTTGATCAACAAACAAAAACTGTTAATGGCCGAGTTATGATGGATGTCATAACTGCAAAAAAACTTGCAAAGACACTTACAGGAAGTATTGAAGCTTTAGAAAAAGAGCTTGCAAGTAAAGAAATTCCAAAAGGAGCACAGAAACCTGACTCACATATCCAAACGAGCAGCCAATATATAGGATGAAACTAAGTAAACAATTAAAGAAACACATTGACTTGTTTGTACTTATTCTTGTACTTGTAAATTTCATATTATTTTTATTCATCTTCATTCCAGCAAGTTCATTTCTATTAATACTTGCTCTGTGTGCCTTCTATACATACGTTGTTCGAAAACATTTATAAGCGATGTTTAGCAAAAAACACATATGGGAGATCAACCTGCGTTAGAAAAAACACTTAGCTATAAGTCTCTCCTCTTTATTGCAATTAATAGTATTATGGGAACAGGAATCTTTTTTCTTCCTGCAGCAGCTGCCGCCAAATCAGGTCCAGCCTCACTTATAGCATGGACATTCATGGCCTTAACTGCCATTTACATTTCTATGTGTTTTGCAGAATTAACAAGTATGTATCCAACATCAGGTGGGATCTATGAATTTTCAAAACAAGCATTTGGACGAACAATGTCTTTTTTCATTGGATGGACAACAGTTATTGCAGGGTATATTACAATTGCTATGCTTATTATTGGTGCGCTGCAGTATATCTTTCCCGAAGAAGCATTAGGCGCTGCAAAATGGTATATTGTTGCAATTGCAATCTTTTTCGTTGTACTCTTTAACTATATTACTTACCAAGGGTTAGAAACCAGTACAACAATGCTTGTTGCATTTTCAATGATCACCCTGACAACAATACTAGGATTGATCATCCCCAGCATATTTCATTTTCGTTTAGAAAACTTACAACCATTTACTGTAGGAGATGGCTCTTCATTTTTAATTTTAGCCACCGTATTTGTTGTGGCTGAGACCTTCTTCGGATGGGAGACTGCAACCTTTTTAGCAGAAGAAACTAAAGATGGAGAAAAAGTTGTTCCAAAGGCACTTGTCCACAGTACAGTTATCATTTCAGTAATTTGTTTAACATTTGTAACATTATCATTAGGGGCTATGCCTTGGCAAGAATTCGCTGAAAGTCAGAATGCACTAACATTACTTGCACAAACAGTATATCCCGGGTTTGAAGGAATTAATGCAGTCATTGGAATTTTAATTTATCTTTCTATCATCGGATCTGTTGCAGGATGGATTGTGAGTGCACCACGATTAATTTTAGCACTTTCAGAAGATGGATTATTTATTCACCAATTAGCAAAAATTTCTGAAACAAAGAAAACACCTGTTAACGCCATTATTTTTCAAACGGTCGTCATTATTATTTTCATCATAATAGGGAGTGGGTCCTATGAGAAATTACTGCACATGTTAGTACCTATGGTTTTGTTACTATATGCATTTGTTATGCTGACTGTTGTCATCTTACGAAAGAAACAACCAGATGTAAAAAGACATTATATAGCACCTGCTGGAACATGGGCGCCAATTATTGTTGTATTTATTTTTATAGGTATGATTGTGTTTTGGGGAATAAGCCAAGATAATGCGTTGCAAACACTCGTGTTGGGTGGATCCCTCATTGCAACTGGTATACCAATTTACTTTTTAGTTGAATTATATAATAATCATCAGTTTACACGCGGTGTAAAAAATAAAACTGCGTATTATACACTCTTTTTTGAGAATCAATTTATTCCAAAGAAGGTTCAAGAAGAAGTATTAATGTACCTAGGAGACATTAGTGGAAAAACAGTGTTAGAGTATGGATGTAGTGTTGGAACACTCACTCAGCACCTTATTTACGCCGTAGGATCAGAAGGACGAGTAATTTGTGTGAATAATGCAGAGAAAGAATTAAAAATATTACATAAACGAATTAGTAAACCAAAACACAAAGCACTAGACAATCTTCGAGGAGAATTGTCTCTTATTCACCATCCGGCCTATCACGAGGAAGTACATGAAAGTATCGGCGATGTTGATACAATCATTAGTATTGATACATTAAGTAATATTGCAGATCCTGAAAACATAATTGAAGGATTAAGTAAGATCATACCGGAAAACGGGAGAATCTGTTTCTTTGACTTCGGAGATTTTTTCCGAGTAATACCAAATCAACATTGGATGAGTAGCAATGAAAAAATCCAAGAAGTATTTCATAAAAACGGATTTCGGGTACATGTAAAAAGAAGTCACGGATTATTCTGGAGCTTTGTTTTTGTGTACGGTGTGAAAAGTGACGAAGATGTTGTTATTGTATAAATTATTCTTAGTAACCTGGTAAGTATACTGCGCACGGCACTACTATGAGTTCATCTTCAATTCCTCATGTGCCTCCCTCGGCGGCAGTATACTTATCTGTTATTGTATAAATAAGTTTTTAAGCAAAACCAATTATCTACCTACTATGAATTTACAAGACAAACCACAGTGTTACTCATACCATGAGCACACTGCTGACATTCTTATCAAAGCATACGGTGATTCTTTTGAAAAAGCTGTAGAAAATGCACTCTTAGGTATTAGTAATACAATGCACTCAAAAAAAGACATACCTACTCAAACACATGAATTTGAAATACAAGCTAATAGAAATGATATGCTTGTCTACAAAGTATTAAGTGAAGCGATTAGTTATTTTGATGCGCACTCATGTGCATGTATAGAGGCAAACGTAACTATACAACGAGACAAAGTAATGGTCACACTACAAACACAACAAACAACAGACGGATATAATCCAATTAAATCTATGACATATCACCAATTAGAAATTACTCACGAACAAACGAACTGGACAATTACATTTGTTGTTGATATCTAAATTCCTCTTAGAGGAGAATTAACATAACCTTTATATATCTACAAATGCAAAAAACACTTGTAAAAGGGGTTTTATAGTTGAAAAAAGGTCAGATTGCACTATTTATGATAGTGGCAGTTGTCATCATTCTTATTGTTGCACTTATCGTAACTCTCAATAACCAATCAGATAAAACAATTGCAGACATCACAGTTGATACTTCTAAATTAACACCTGTTCAAAAATATGTTGCAGGCTGTATGGATAATACACTTCGTGAAGGATTACAACGGATAGGTAATCAAGGAGGATATGCAGAGATCCCTTTAGATATTTCAACAAACCCTAATCGATACCTACGAACACATCCTAATGGCGGATCACTTATTCCATTATGGATCTATGATGGGGAATTAACTGCGCCTACTATTCCTGATATTGAAACATCACTTTCAGAGTACATCACAACAAATATTGGTTTCTGTTTGAATAACCAAACAGCGCTTCTAGAATTTCAAGAAATCATACAAGTAACAATACCGCAGGCAAAAGTACAAATAAATAAAGAACATATTGTAGTATTTCTTAATTATAGTATAACAGTAACAGGAGACAGTCAAACACAAGAAGTAACTGATTTTGTTCATGTTGTACCATTACGTCTAAAAGAAGGACTAGAATTAGCGCAAGAGCTTCTGGTAGATATGTATGAGGCATCATTCTTTGAGACAGCAACAATTAATCTTATGGCAGCAAGTGATCCTATGATCCCTATGTCAAATATGCAATTTACATGTAGTAGGCCTGTTTGGCAAGTTCGAGAAGTAGAACGAAATATTCAAGATCTTCTTTATTATAATTTACCAAAAGTACGAGTAGAAGGGGCACAAATTCGACCATTCCTTTTAGAAACATCAGGAGGGCGACCATTACGAGCGTATGAAAATTATCTTGGTGTTGAACCAGATGACTTCCAAACAGAGAGAAATGGAATTGTGACTGATATTAATCCTGACTTTGATTACTCAGCAGCTCCTAAAGATATTTATGAGTATGCGCATTTATATTTCCAAAACGCATTTGCACAACGTCTAAACGATGCGAGCATCAAAATTGGGACAACATATAATCCTAGTTATGGTATGGATTTTACAGTACGACCATCAAATGGACAGATCATGAAAGCATCAACTGGTTCTGGACAAAGGGAGTTATTACGATTCTTATGTTTACAGATGTATCACTTTACATATGATATTTCCTATAACTTACAGATGCAAGTCGTTTTTGAAAACGCATTTGCAAGTGGAGAAGATTTTATTCTACGATTCGGATTACCAGTTGTAATTGATCACAATCAACCAGTACAACGTAATATTAAATTACAACCAACATACGGAGATTCTATAGAATCAGACTTCTGTGAAGATACAGTTACACAAACAACAACAATACGCGTAGAAGATGTAACAAATCCTAGCGGGTTTGTCTCAGGTGTAGAAGCAGAGTTTAATTGTGTGAAATTCTCATGCCCACTTGGAAAAACAGCTTTTGATGATATTGATCAACGAAATCAACTTAAAACAAATATCCCACAAGGATGTTACGGCGGAACAATACGCGTTGTAAAAGACGGCTACGTCCCAGCAGAAAGATATATTGAACAAGCAGGAGTTGCAATCTCAATACCAATGACACCACTTCATGAACTAGAAGCGTCAGTCGTCTTTGGTGTTAACAGACCATCCGTAGTACCATACGAACTAGATGATGAACAAACAGCATATGTACATATAAAAGATAAATTTTCTAATTATGAAAACTACTATGTATTTGAATCAGATGAACAAACAACAATTGAATTGATTGATGGTATTTCCGAATATGAAGTTACACTTATTGTCTATGACGGCACAACACTTTCCGGTGGTTTTATAGATGACATTAAAATAAATGCATTGGGGGCAAATACAATCGTATTCCACGCGTATGAATTTCTCCCGCCACCGGTAAACGATACAGCACTCATTGATGCTTGGACACGACTTGATGAAGATCAAATAATAAAACGAGATTATCAACCTAAAATATCATGAAAACAAAAAAACTCATAGTATTAAGACTTTGTATGCTTTGGTTAATGCTTTCTCTTACATTTGTTCAAGCTGCAGCACTCGCTGTAGTAAATCAAGGAGTTGCTGTTGGAAGTGACGCTGCAACAATTGCATTCACAACTGATGATCGCGCTTTTGGATATATTAATTTTACAAAAGACGGAGTAAGTGAAACATATCCTGATGAAAATGCAGCTGTTTCTTATACAACAAATCACGTCATTTCAATTACTAATCTCACACCAAACTCACAATATTCTTATGCAATTATTGCACAAGATCCTCCTTCACCACCAATTGTTGACGAGAACGAGGCATATTCATTTACAACAACTCTGAGTACTACTGAATTACTTTTCGACATACATGTGCCATCGTTTTGGTCAGGTAACCCCTTGACACTTGCAGGTGTAACTGCTCCTTTTGCAATTGTACAAGTATATAGAGACGGACAGCTCACCGAAATTAGCAGGGCAGATGAAGATGGGATTGTTATTATTGAAGGCTTTGCATTTGATACAGGCAAAACAACAAATATCTTACTGTTTACTGTACGTGATGTTACAACAAATTCAACACTTGAAGAATCCATTACTGTAACACTTGATGCAAACCCACCAAGTTTGACATTAGGATCATTTGAACAACTCACAGACAAAGAACTTACTACTATTAATATTACTGTAGATGAGACAGTTACGTTCTATCAACAGACTAGATATGAATCAGGAAAAGTTTTACAAGAAACACCTACTTCATTAGAAGCAGGCACACATATAGTTAATCTTATACTTGAAGAAGGAAACAATGATGTTGAATTTATCATTGTGGATCGTGCAGGTCACCTTGATGAAGAGTCAATCACAATATTTGTTGACACACAAGAAATTCAAATTATTGAAGATAATCTTAATCAATTATCACCAACATTTTCAACATCAGTTGAAGTGATTGGAAAAGTTAACAAACCAAACACACAAATTACAATTCAAATCGTACCGAATACAAGAAGCCTTGGACCGCAAGATCCAGATACTGAATTTGTATTTGAAGGTGGAACAACCGTTCAAACTACTTCTGATTCAGAAGGAAATTTTAACAAAAGAATTTCATTATCACCATATGGATCTTTTAGCGATTTCTTAGATGAAAATGCAGTGCCACAACCGTCAACAACATCACGTGACGGTGGAAACTCTCAAGCTCAAGCAAATTTCGAGGTTGGCTCTAGATACATTGTAGAAATTCGTGCAACAGATTCATTAGGAAGAGACGCATTACCGCGTCGAGGAGAAATTGTACATAACACATGTGGAAATTCAAATGACTGGGTTGTTGTTCCTGACCAAGTATTCCCATCAATTATTGCGCCTGATCACTTATTTAATGGAATCGCACAAATCGCACTCGGATTAAATTTTGATTACATTGGTGTTGGTCGACCCGACACTGTTCAAATTACAAGTATTGCATTACAAAAACAACAACAAAGCGTATTTGATCAAACACAGGCAACTGTGCAAGATATATTAAATACAGGTAGATGTGATTTTGCACCACGTGCAGGAATCAAAAACAAGGCATTTGTCACTTGTAACTTAAATGCATACCCACCTGAAAGATTTAGAAATATTACAGAAGCGTATGAACGACTTGAAGATGAACAAGCACTTCTATTCCCATTAATTTTAGACTTTAGTTACTCATTTGAAAACTTTGATGGCACTGTTGCAAGTTCACGTCATCGACAATGTATCGACATAGAAATTTTTATGGATAGACGAGTACCACCAGACTTTGTTCCAAACAAATTATTAAATACATCTGTTGAAATATTAGAAAAAGCAGTTGATTCTATTGATCAAGTATTACAACCAATTAGAACTGCAAAACTTATTACTCTTGGCGCATGTTTAGGATCAAAAGTTGTAAGTATTTTTTCTTATGCTGGAGAATTTAGTGCATGTACTGCAGTAAAAGGAAAAGCAGCACAAATAGAACAAGCCGTACGCGGATGTCCAAATGGAATCTGTGAAAAAGTTACCGAAGTATGTAAAGGTGATGGAAGCGATACGGATTCAGCATGTCTTGCATGTGCACAATCAATTGTTTCAAGACTTGGAGTTGAAAAATTTACAACACAAGTATGTGATAGAATATTCTGTCCAAAAATCCCAAGTGCACAACAGTATATTCAAGACGTAAACAGAAAGCAAACAAAAAATCCAACAAGCGCATGTATTCGAGATCCAAATAAAAATCCATCCTGGGCAGATACAGCACAAAGTGTAGCTTCTGATTCTTTTAATCAACAAGAAGGATGTGGAAAAGAATATAGTGATCAATGGAGCAGTGGATGTTTACTCTATAACGAATTTAGTAAAAGTAAAGATCTCGCAAGAGGAGAAGCTGGAAGCAGTGGTAATATTTTAAGCGGACTTGCAGATAATCTTAATTTTTGTAGTGCGGCAGAATCCGAAGCAGGAAAAGGTGCACTCAAATATCACAGAGTAAATAAAGTAACGTATGTAGATGATAAAGATATTCCAGGCTGTACTCGATTAGGAACAGACTTTGCACAAAGCGGAGTTATAAGCAATGATGGTAGTATTGATGCAAGTAAAGAAAAGAAATCTGTTGAATTAGCAGATGTACCCTCAGAAGGTCATTCAAAATGTGTTGCAACAAATAATGATGGGGATTTAATGTTCTTATTTGAAGAAGATGGAAAACCAGTCTCGTTTGATAGTGAGAAATCAGAAACGCTCAAAGTTGGAAAAAATGAACAAATTCTTCGTCCCTTTGATGGTGGAGATAAAGCCATTGACGCCGAAGGTAATTATTATCAAAAAAGTAAAGATGGTGTATATTCTCGTGTCACAAAACAAGACGAGAACTATGACGAATATTTTTCAAGAGTTTGTAATAATGGTGATGAGAAATACAAAAAATGTGATAAAAACGCAGATGCTCTTCGCGGACCAAACTCATTAAAACAAGAAAAAGTACAACAAGTACTTATCGATCCAACAGGTGGGTTCTTTGACTCATTACGATGTGTCTGTCTTCCTGCATTAGAAGGATACTTATTTGTTATTAGAAACGTATTAAACAGTATTAAAAATTGTTTCAAAGCATCACTGTTAACAGGGGAGTTCCAAAGCGGAGCATGTAGAGCTTTATTAACACAGTATATGTGTGATTGGATCTTCAGAGCAATCAAATGCTTCGGACGTCTTGCAGGTGCTTATGATTCCTTTGGTGGCAATCATGGTGACGACAGACCAAGTGAACGAGGATTAACAAGTGGACTTGGCTCAATTGCTCAAGGTTCAAAACGTATGACTGAGTCAGTTCGGGATCGTTATGGTGATACAGCATCATATTCCGCACTTATTTCACAAAGAAAATTATTACACGCAGTATGTCTTGCAGCATTCGGATATGACTGGGTTCCAGAATTGGACCAAGCAGCGTCAATTAGAAATGGTGCATTTAGCATTAACTCAACAGGATTTATTTCAACATCAACACGTCGATTTGTTTCATTTAATCCAATAGACCAAGGTGAAGCAACATTTGTGTATCACATAGGATATTTCCTCGCCGCAGGAGCTAATGTTAACTATAGATTAGAACTTATTTGTTCTAATGATAACAGTTGTCGTGAACAAGATGGATTCAACCAGTCACGATGTGATTGTGTTGCAGATGGAAATGCAAATAATCCACAAGTACGATCCATGGTTCTCGATCAAGGATATATACAAGGTGGAACAACCGTTGGTGATGGAGATGGTAAAGGTGACATTTATCGTTCAGTTTCATTCCCAGTACGATTTGATAAAATTAAACTTTCATGGACAGATAGAAATCCAAAAGGAAAGGATGGAGAAATTATCCGAACTATAAGTGGGGATGGACTCGTACCACCTACATGTTCATTCAATTTGAAATTACTCGCATTCTCATGTGGCTTTAGTGTTAATAGCAATTTTGGAGAAGTATTCTTTATAGGTCAAGAATTCGTGGTACAAGAGACTTACGTTGATGGTGACTCATTGTCAGCAACCATTTATGCAGCAGTAGAATTCGGAGATTTAGAACCAAATCAACGTGTTCCAAAATATGCACGACTCCGCGTATTTAGTACAGATTCAGCAAGACCATTATTTGAAGAAATTTCACAAGGAAATGCATTTGCTAGAGGCCACGTAACTATGGGTTCTAATTATAAAGTTGGTATTGGTGTGTTTACTGCAGGCCAAGTATATGGAATTACAGGTGCACCATCATTTATTGAAGACGACAAAAAGTTCATTGAACTTGATGCTGACTTTTTACGAACACAATCATTTAGTAAGAGTGATAAATATGGATACTATTTATATCGAACTGGTGGAGAATTCTTTGTAAAAAGAGTAGACTTAATAGTTGGTACTACAGCAACTGTTAAAAGATATACAAAACTATCTGAACTTATCGCATCAGAGGGAGTAAAAAAAGAAATGAATAATAATATCATCACACTTGATGCAAGCTCACAACTGCGAGTTAAACTTGACAAGAACTATACACTTGTGAATGGAAATGCAGTCTATGTTGAATTCAAAACAGCAAATGTTAACTCACCATTCTGTGGAACAGGTGTAGAATCATTCAAATTAACAGTTGAAGCATCACTTCACGATGGATTATCAAAACAACCAGGTGTTCCACCAACTTCAGGAAACTCACAAATTGATCCAACTGTGTTCTTTTACAGCGGAGATGAGCAGCGTATTCAAAAAGAAATAACTGTGTTCTGTCCAAAAGAAGCACCAAAACCAACCCCTTAGGTAAATCTCATGTACAAAAAAAAACATATTTTTTATTTTGTAGGAATTGATATACTCTGGTTATTTCTTTGTATACTTGCATACATTCCTTTTGCGTTTCCTATTATGAATCTTTTAATCGAAGCATCGTCTGAGATTAGCGCAAATTCCGCATTCTTTTCACAGTTAGAAACTGAGGCGACAGTACCCATAAGTTCATTTCTTGGTTTTGAATCAGTAATTCAAAGTGTACTTGTTTATGTAGCTGCGTGGTTTGCCGTGTGCTTAGTGTTATACTACGCAGGGTTGTGTTGGAAGATGCGAATAAACAAGCTTAATATAGGCCGTAAATGGCTACTTATGCTACTACACGGAATATGTGTATTTCTTGCAGCATATGTATCATCATTAGTAACGTATAGAATTGCTGTAGACGGATTGTTTATTGATATTCTTATGATTATTATTTTGAGTGTTATGTGGGCAACACTAGTATATTTCCTATATTGGTTTATGAAGAAAAAAATGAACTTCTATCATCTTGTTGGCACACAAGCTGTAATTGTTATAGCGATGTTATTTACTGCATTATGGCCGTTACTTATTATTGTAGAATTAATTATTTTCAGCCTTACCTTTTTTTCTCTTAATTGATAATCTTGATTTCACGTCATCACTTAACTCAGTACCGTGTTCAAAGTGGCTATATAAACCAACAAGGTCTGAAATATCTGCTTGCGCTCTAAATGTAGCAGGTTTTTTAATCTTATATTCAGATCCCCTACCAGTAAATCTGTCAAAGAATTTTCCAACAGTTGCAAGTGTAATCTCATCAGTAAATTCGAGTTTTTTCTTAGCTTTTCGTCCAAGTTCCCACTGGTAGGTTTGCGTTTTGTGCGTTTTAGCCAATTCGTCAAGATGTCCACTTATAGCAGCATATGCGATCGGAGTATCATCATCTTCCCGGATTAGCTTGTCAAGTGAGTGTAACCCATACTGTTCAAATTCTTGCCGTTGTTGCGTACTCATACTTTCAACAGAGTGACGTGCTGTATAGATCTGCGTTAATGCGTCCGCTTTTGCATCAGTATCCATTTCTGCGAGATCACCTTTTAGGTTCGCATACCAACTAGCATCAAGACCTTTGTCAAATTCACCTAATTTCTCGAAATATGCGAGAAGACCTTTCACTTTCGCTTCTTTTAAATTTCCTTTAGATATTTTAGATTTTTTGCCATCTGTTGGACGTAGTACTTCTTGAACAGCATGTTTATACGCTTCAGTTGCAGCATCATGTTTTGCATGGATTGCATCGTGATGTTTCTCACGATACGTATGATGCGCTTTGAGCATACCCATACCTTGTTCATATGGTGTTTGCGCGTTATCGTCAGGCATACTGTGTTTTTTGCACTACACCTATATAAATTATTGGTTAGAAATGAAATTTATTTTCTGTCAGAAAAAGAAGAAATTGCTTTGTATTTTGTAGTAATGTGAGCAACAGATGCCGCATATAACATTGTAAGATGTTGTGGTCTTGTTGGAAATTTTTCAACATAAAGAAATCTACAATCGGGGCCTTCTTTAAGATAGGCTATCTTAATATGAATAATATGAGTAAGTGGTTCCACCATTGCTTCAACAAGAGACAACTTCAATATCCTTTCTGACCTGCTTCTTGTTTCTAAATCCCCCGTCTCATAATGAGGTCTTTGTTTTAGTAAATCATGATCAGATGATGAAGATGTACATCCATTAACAGCACGATACCATTTTTGCCCCTCGTCACTCATTAGGTCAGGATTAATGGCGCATAATGCATTTAACATCGGAGAATTTGGAGCAATCATTAATTCATAAAAATTAGTATCAAATTCTCCAGGATTAGTTTCAAGATTACCTAGAAAGCTGTTTACTTTTATTTTATGTTCCTTTTTTGCAGCTTTTAATTTGTCATCATTAGTAGGATCATAAATATATTCGGACCAGAGGGGAAGAAATTCCTCACGGATTCTCACACATGCTTCAATCATACTCATTAGCCCAGCATTTACTCTTTGATGAGAAAGAACTCCTTCATAATCGCTTAGAAAGACATCCCGAATTGTCTCCATACGAGTCAATACCAATTGATCTGCTTTTTCTTCAGCTGCATTTCGGTCAGCATTTGAAGCGTACACGACTGACTCAGCACTATTAGTCGTCACGTACTCTAACCAATAAGTTCGCTCGTCATCTAAATTATCGTCATGACTTAATTCACCTAGTCCCATCTTACTACTTAGCAGTTACACGACCTATTTAAACGTTTCCAAATCATACAGTGCTGAATTTGTCAGGAAATCTTCCCGTTTTATGTCATCTACCACGTAAAATTCGTGTTTATCAATGATTGAGAACTTTTCAAGGGCTTGCGCAAAGTCTGAAACCTCCTTAATATCACGAAAAATGCCTTCTAACAAAAAATCATAATCATTTGATAACAAGAATAACGAATTTACTCGTGAATGATGGTTAAGAAAATTTTGTAATGCAGCTTTAGATTTTAATGCAACTTTAAGCACAATTTGTACTTTCAAATTATATCCTAGTTTTCCAAAATCAAGCAAAGTTGTATACTTTTTAATCACATTTCCCTCGTATCTACGAAGTCTATCATATATAGTACTTATCGGAATTCGAATTTTACGTGATGTCGTTGTTAAGTTTTCTCGTGCGTTTTGTCTGAATTGACTTAAAATAACTAGTTCTTTTTGGTCCATTATATTACCTCAACAAAAAGGATTCTACTCGAACTAATTCAATTGTGCGTGTAACATTTGACTGAAGTGCTTCAGCGAATTTATTGAAACAGACAAAAAAACCATAATACTGAAACAAATACTTATTTAAGTAAACACTACTTTCCAGTAGTATGCATATAACCCAAGAGCGCATTCTTGCGTATGCAAAAACCTGTAAAAAACCAATATCTACACAAGACTTAGCTACCCATTTGTACCCTCAACTAGTACAAGAAACTAATGAACACTACGTAGAAATCACAAGTAAAGATGATAAAAATACAGTGCATCAATTACACCGACGTATTTTGCATCACACAAATGCATTACAAAAAAAAGGATTATTACAATTATCTGCAATTCGCGGTAAAGGACTCAAGTATTACTGCCTTCCAATAAAAACAAAACAACAACAAAGCGTATATAAAATTCAACATCTGCTTGAAGAAAACAGCATGATAATTGATAGCGAATTCGGATCTATCGCACCACTTATGCAAATTGAAATGTTGCACCTTGTTTCTTGGCAACAGTTCAAAGGGTTTCTTACATTACTCAAAGATAAATGCTCTTGTATTTTATTAGCTCATTTTGAAGATTACTTATTAGAAAATCCCCAAATAACAACAAAAGATATTACTGAAGCATTAGGAAATATAGAAATTGAATGTTGTATGATTTCAAAAAAACCAACACAAGGTTGGCATAACAAAATTAAACATATACCAATAACGGTGTATATTGATGCAACACACGTAACGGCACAAGAAATACAACAACTTCCAACACTATTCACAAAATACTTTATTTGTAACACTGCAACTCAAGGAGTCATGCGTGTGAAAGATACATATGCATTAGGTGTATCATATACAATAAAACGACAAAGAATATTGCGAACACTCATAAAATCACATGTGATAATTGATCTCGCATATATTAAAAAGAATACGCAAGCAGCAAAAATACAGACTGCCGTTCAAGAATGTTTACAAGACTTAATCAAAGCAGCATTACAATATCACATCACTGGAAAACACGAGTCTAAGTCAGGAACATATAGTGTAGGACCGCAATCAGGTCTTTGTATGTGTATCACTAATATTGAACATATGATTCAAATTCGTGGAGTCAAAGAGACAGCACAGCTTATTAAAGAGAATTTACAATATATTAAAGAGTTTATCAAAGAACAATCATTAATATTAAGAGCATGCGGAATGGCACACGCATTACGCATTGGTGCAACATTTACAATACAAAAAATTACACCAGATGTAAAAGAGTTTATCACTCTTCTTAAAGATATTCCTCAGGTTTTCTTCTATATACAAAGCCCAACACCTAATGCAATTCACGAACTTGTTATTACAAATGTACAATTCACTATGAATATGAAACAGGAGAGTGCGTCTCTGTTGGAGTATCTATCATGAATGCAAAAGACGTTACTGAAACTTGGAAAAAAATCATTACGCACGTAGCGAAGTCAAAAAGAACCTATGTTGATTGTTCCCAACGTGTTTGTAAAGAGCAATTACATACAATGGTAGTTATTGATAATATTGTAAAAAGAGCTGAAGAACCAATTTTTCGTATGACGCAATTAACTCCTTATTTATATCCAAGTCCTGAGCAAATATTAAGAGGGTTCATGACATCCCAAGATGATGGGCTGTTTTGTTTTTCTCACGGATGGCGTCTTTTCTCATGGATGGATCAGATAAATCAAATTGACGAATTTATCATACCACTTCTCACTCAAGATCAACATAGCAGACGTGCTGTTGCAACACTATATTCACCTAGTATTGACTCTAAAATATATAAAACTGAAGTTCCATGTTTTGTGAGCATTGACATCAAAAGAGAAAGTAACAAATTACTTTTCTTTGCACATATTAGAAGTTGTGACGTTGTTGTAGGACTTCCCATTAATTTATATCAATTATCCAGTATTGCATCATATATTGCAAAGAAATTGGGTTGTAAAGTTGGTTCAACAACAATATTCTTTGCTAGTGCGCATTATTTTAAAGAACAAGAAGAATTAGCAAATAGAATAATCTCATGAGCCACTTCTTCCCGCAAGGTATATAAACTCAAATAATCTGAAGTAACATAGAGGTACTTATAAAAATGGACTATCCACAACAACCAGCACAGCAACCTGTGCAAGAAGAAATACAAGCAACAGATGAACAAGAAGAGGAAGAAGACGAACTATGTATTGAAGAAATCGCAGAAGGAATTCGCGAAGAACTTGCACTTTTGAATGTAATTCTCCTTAAGAAATTTAATTATGACTTAACAGATGATGGAGAAATCGTTGATAAAGTAACAAGACAATAATTTCTTATACACCATATCCACAATGCGGACAGAATCTGAATGTTGCGTGGACGGTTTTTCCACAATTTAAACATTGCCTATGACCATTAGCATGTTGCTGCTGTGCAGCAGGTGGCTGTTGTTGGTTATGAGTTGGATGTGTTTGCATATGCTTTTTCTGTTTTGGTTTTTTGATCCATATAAAAAGAATCTTCAAGAAACCGTATGCAAAAAGAACAACACCTACATAAAAGAAAAATTGTAATTCCTTGTTAAATGAAGAAATTGCAGCTATTGCAATTCCAATAATAATAAATACTAATCCGGGTATTGATGCCATCCTTATGTTTTCCTCTTTTTATTGTAATACTGTTTTCCCATACATATATTTATGTAAACAAACGGGTATTTTTACTGTTCCATCTGCTTGTTGGAAATTCTCCAAGAGTGCTACTAATGCACGACTTGTCGCTATCGCAGTATTATTAAGTGTGTGTGGAACAAACTTCTCGTGTTTGTTTGTTGTATATTTGATCTTAAGCATTCTTGCCTGCGCATCTGTTAAGTTAGAACAGCTGCCAACTTCAATAAAGCCCTCTTGTCTTGGAGACCAACATTCAATATCAACTTGATTGTGTTTTAAATTTCCAATGTCACCGCTGCAAATCTGTAATACACGGACAGGAAGTTCTAATTTTTGAAAGATTTGTAATGTGATTTCTTGTAGTTTTTTATAGTAATCTTGTGATTCTTCAGGTTTACAAATAACAATCATTTCAATTTTGTTAAATTGATGTGTTCTGAATAATCCTCTTTCGTCTAATCCATGACTTCCTTTTTCTTTTCGAAAACTCATAGAGTAAGATGTTTGCACGATAGGTAAGTCAGTTTCGTGTAATGTCTGTTCAACATAACGTCCAATAAGTGAATGCTCACTTGTTCCAATTAAATATAGATCTTCATCTTCTATTTTGTAAATCTGATTTTCTTGATCTCCCAAATCAACAACATTAGAAACAATATCGTTTCGTAACATAAGCGGTGTCTCAACATATGTAAATCCTGCTAAGATCATCTCATCAATTGCGAATCGTAGTAATGCTTGGTTAAGTAACGCTAAGTCACCTTGAATATAATAAAAACCAGTTCCGCTTGTTCTTGCTGCGCTTTCAAAATCAGCCATTCCTAAGTCAACTGCAATTTGACTATGTGCTTTCACTTCAAAATCAAATTTTGGAATAGCACCATACCGCTTTAGTTCAATGTTATCATCTTCAGATTTCCCTTGATTTACATCTTGGTTTAGAATATTTGGAATAAGACGAAGTGTTTTGTTTAGATCTTGCTCTACAGTTTGAATCTGCTCATCAAATTGTTTAATCTTTTCAGGGATTTCTTTTACTTGTTTTAATAATTCTGAAATATCCCCACCTGATTTTTTTGTTTCATTAACTTGAGCTGAAAGTGAATTTCTTTGTGTTCGAAGTTTTTGAGACTCCGTAAGTAGATTTTTTCGTTTGTCATCAAGTTCAATGACTTGCGTAATTGCATTCGTATCTTCAATATTCTTTTTATGCATATTGTCAATTACGACTTGCTTATTTTCTCTAATAAATTGTATGTCGAGCATAAGAATAGGTTACCGCTTGCACGTTTATAAATCTTACCGTGGTTGAGTATAACCTTATGCGAAAAAATGCCTAATTGCAAGTAACATCCGCTCAAAGAAGTTAACGTTGATTAAATCCACCGTAGCTGTTTGTGTGTGAGAATATGAATTGCCAAGCAGATCTTCATATGTCAATACAATCTCGATATCATTCTTCCCGACTGCCAAATCATCAGCGTATAGATACAATGTAAGCCCTTTATTTGTTGCAAGTGGACCAAGTTCCCATTGTGCTTCTTCAAATGATCCAACTTGAACATGTGCATTTAATGGATTCGCATAACTTGTTCTTTCAATCAAAAATGTTAACTCCACAAACTCACCCAATTCAATTTCAGGTGTGATTGAGATATTTGCCACTTGTGCAGTAGGACGATCTCTAACATGAATATCAAAGAGTGTTGCTTTTTGTTGATCCGTTGTTAGAATAATAGGGACACGATATAATTTTACATCAGTAAATGTGAATGGAAATGAGTATTCTTGTTCTAATTGTGTTGTTAAAGAATCACACGTACCATTCACACAAAGAGTTCCTTTTGTTTGTTCAGAAAATTCTAACGAACATGTTACTAGTACTTCTTCATCAACAACTACATCAGTTGTATTAAGTGAACAGAACATTTTATCAGCAAGTAATGAGACCTGAGATTTAACTTGCACAATTTGATTAATCTCATTTAATGAATACTGTGTTTCTCCTTCTTGTGCATAGAACACATCTTCAGTTAATGGATTGTATAAATTATATACTTTAACTGGAAACGTGTATTTATATCCGGAAGCAAGCGTTTCTTTTACTGTTAACGGAATATAAATTGTCTTTGTCTCAAGCGGCTCCAGAAGCACGTATTGACGATCACGATTTAACTCGACATCAGCAGGAGCTGCAATCTGTAAATTAGCACTTACATAATGAGGTTTTGTATTTTGTAATGTCACAGCATATAGTGTACTTGAACCTATAGCAATAGTATCATCTAAAAATGATGCATTCGCAACAACAAATTCTTCAATTATATCATAACTTTCTATAATTGTTGTTTCCATTTTAAGTGCACTTGGTGTGACTGTTATTTCATCTAAGTTGTACCCTCTCCATGAAAAGAATGTTGTGCTATCATCACCGTCAACACTTGTTTTTAATTTCAAATGACTTGCATCAATGTATCCAAATTGTTGGAATGTAAGATCAAACGGTACCCATCCATATTCAGGGAAATACACTTCCACCCATGCGTGCGCATTCCAAGGCTCAGCAAATAATTCACTGTTTGAATATGAAACCCCACTAACAAAACGCGCAGGTACACCAAGTGAACGCATAAAAGAAATGTATAGTGTTGACAGCTCATCACACACACCGTTTCTGTTTGCTAAAACCCAGCTTGCTTTTTGTGACGCATTTTGTGTGAGTGTTGTTAAGTTATAAGAAATATGAGTTGTTGTCCACACAGCCAAATCGTGTGCAATCTGAAATAAATCTTCCGTATCAGATGCAATATCTAATGCTTGTTTAGAAATTTGTGGCGTGATATCAACATTGTTGGTTGGTTTTAAATATTCAAGTGTTTCTTCTGGAAGCGTACTTTGATCAAGCGGGTATGAAACAGAAGTTCGTATTGGCTTGTAGGTATTTTTTGTTAAGACTTCCATATCAAAAAAATAATCATTCTGTGTGGAAGCAGGCTGCCATTCAAACACAACGTAATCTTCATGCCGATTCTTCGGGAAGGGGACTACATACTCACTAATTACTTCTTGTCGATAATCTTCTGTTGGTGTGAATGTAAGATTTACAAATAACTCACTTAAATCCTCTGCAGATGGTAATACACTTACACTGCCACTTATTTGATGTTTTATGAGAAGAGATTTGCTTGTGTAGATATCCTGTGCTTGGTCGGCTTGAACAAAAGAGAATAAAAATAAAAAAGATATAATAAAAATGATCGCTGCCTGTCGTATATGTTGCATATAACAGACTTATAAAAAGAGCTATATAAAAAGCTTATGCTCGATTTCGGCGGCGTTTTTCTTTTTTAATTCGTTTTCGCTGCCACTTCCAACGCATTTGTCCTTTTTTCTTCCAACGTCGTGAACTTCGCTTCATATTGTTTGGATTTGAGAACGATTTATAAATGTATCGCAGATAGATTGCTAAGAGCCTCTAGTATGCGTATCTTTGCCATAAACCGCAAGATCTCCGTGTTTTTTTACATAACTCATAAAGTATCTTCGATTCACCATACTGATATGAAAATGAGACTTAGCCATGTTGCAAGCGCTACCTTTGGCGTTCTTGCAACATATATGACATGTGCATACTTACACAGTAAAGATATGCAAAAAGCACAGAACAACTACAAACAAAGCTTAGGAACTATTGAACAATCTGCTGATGTGGCAATGGAGCAAAGCTTTACGTTCTATTCAGGAGTTGCAGATAACTGGATATTACTTAGACCGAGTAAAGAAAAGGCTGGAGAACAAGTAAAACCCGTCTTAGATAGCTTTGTAAACTTACAAGCAACGATTGCAAAAGAAAAAGCAAACTATTTACGATAGTTTTTTGCGAAATCATCAATAGCTCGATCTGGATGTTCGGCAATTAATAACTCAGCATGACGAGATCCTACCTTAACGTCATGAGACGCAAGAATAGGTATAATTTATTTTACTCTTTGTCGTTCTGTCCCTAAAAGTTGTTTTGATCTTGCCATAATCAGATTTAGAGAAACAACTAGTTATTAATCTTATCTATACTAGAGTGACAAACTTTTGCCAAGATAAATGTAACAATGAGTAATAGTGGAAGAAAATAAAGTGCGAATTGTTGAGACGTTCTTGTAAGTAAATCAATAACTTGACTTGCAAAAGCAATAACAAGAATCGCATTAATCAAAACTAACCATCCTTCGCGAGTTGCAGGAGCATACCCCATAGGTGTTACTTTAAACCAACCCTGTGCTTTGATATCCATAAATGAATCCTAGCATATATTCTTTATAAAAGTTAACATAAGCAAATTAAGAAGAGCTACCTGATTGCAACCAAGCGTCTACTACTTCTTTAGAATGTTTTGTTGCTCTGTATATGATACATAATAACATTATAACAATAATTGGCAAAAACATGACCATAAATCTATTCAGATCTTATTCTTAGAATGTACTATTTAAAAAAATTCACATTAGAGTAAAAAAAATGAGCCTACCGGGATTTGAACCCGGGACCTCCGGCTGTCTTAGACAGCTAATGAAGTATGGTCATATAAGACCGGTGCTCCACCAGACTAAGCTATAGGCTCACCATTTGCTCATTCATATTCTTTTAAAAATATTTAGGTTCCGTTAGCAAGGGTTGGAGACTTGTAGGTAGAAACCTTTAAAAAGGGTTTACGATTCCTGATTACTAATGCCCCTGTGGTGTAGTCCGGCCAATCATACAGGATTTTCATTCCTGTGACTTGGGTTCGAATCCCAGCGGGGGCGTTTTTCTTAAAAATATAAAATAATGCTATATATTTATACACATAAACCAGTTAGCACTTTACATTTATTATAGAGGAAAGAACAAACATGAAATCATACGGATTATATATTGAATCAGAAGGTGTAGAATTTGAAGTAAGAATAAATGATGTTCTTATCCATACAAACAAAAAGTCAAGTCCTTGCGACTACAAAGTTGACATAAGTCAGTGGCTGCGAAACAAGAAAAATAATTTTAGCGTTAGCCTAACAGAATTCTCAACTAAAAGTGATAGCCAGAACTTTAAAGCAATGGTTCGTATTCTTGGAAACGACCAGATAACAGGTCCTCACACATTTAAGACTGAACCGATGTTGCAATATGAGTGGCCAGCAGATGAACCAAGCCTTCCATTTAAGTCTAAAGAAATAGAGTTTACAATTAAAGAACCCAAAATTGGCGCATTTCCTTGGGAAAAAGAAAAAAGTGAAGAACCTACTGAAAAAATGCAAGAGGAATTAGCAAAAGCATCAGGTGAAATTCTCAAAGCTTTCCAAGATAAAGACGCAAAGAAAATTGTAAGTTTGAATAAAGAACTACTTGCGTACCAAGCATTGGCATCAGGCGAAGACCTAAAAACATATGCAAAAGAAGCAGCAGAAGGAATTACACAGATGCTCGCTGACAAAGAATTTGTAATGAAGTCGACTCCACCAGGAGATCTTTCAGAAATATCTATCGTTCCACATTGGAATAACCGAGTTTTTGAAATTCTTGATTTGGAAGATGAACCACTTATTTCAACTCCGCGAGTTGACGGAATGCAAATGAGTGTAGGAATGTTCTTAGCACGTGTACATGGAAAATGGACTTGGGTACGATAAGTCCTATTTATTTTTTCTAGAATTAGAAAAAAAAGAAAAAAAATAAGGCTTATGCCTTACAACAATCTTTACAGGATGAACTTGCAACTAGTACAACTCCAACTATTACAAAAAACAATGTTGACGCACTTAGGCCCCAAACATCCCAGATTGCTAAGTCTGCTAGCAATGAAAAAATTCCTGCAAGGAGAAATAATCCTCCAGTTATTTTACTACATTTTTCACATAAACTCATAGTTAATCACCTAAACGGATTTATAGCTACTACAGTATATAAATGTTACCTAATAAAGTGTATACTGCGCCAAGGAACAATTATAACTATCTTAGTAAGGCACTGTAACATAAACTAATATAAAGTTATACAAACATCAAACATATATGGAAAGACCAAAAGTTGGCGTGGGCGTTTTTATCGTTAAAGACAAACAGATTCTTATGGGACAAAGAATTAATGCTCATGGCGATGGAACATGGAGTTTACCTGGTGGCCATCTAGAATTTTTTGAAACGTTCGAAGATTGTGCTAAAAGAGAAGTAAAAGAAGAAACAGGTTTATACATAACAGATGTGACTTTTATAACAACAACTAATGACCTATTTAGAGCAGAAAACAAACATTATGTAACCATTTTTGTTAAAGCAAAGTATTCTAAAGGAATTGTAGAAATCAAAGAACCAAATAAATGCTTACGATGGGATTGGTTCTCATGGGATGATCTTCCAACACCGTTATTTCTCCCATTAGAAAATCTTAAAAAAACAGACTTTAATCCTATTGAGAGTAAATAATTATACCCTACGTTAAACGACAAAGTGGTAGTGCGTAACCTGTTGAAAAATCATTATGGAAAGATGCTATAACTAAAATCAGAAATTATATTGTGAAAAAAGAACGGCTGATAAACAGCCATATTAAAAAAAATCAGTGTTATATTATTTATTCTTCAGATGATTCTGCTTTTTTAATGTTAACAGCTTTTACACCACGGTCAGTATCTTCTGTATCAAATGTTACATCGTCACCAGCTCGTAGAACCATGTTCTCGTCTGCAAATCCACTTACGTGAACAAAATAATCTGTGTCATTGTCGTCTGTAACGAAGCCGAATTGCTTGTCACTTTTAAAAAATTTTACTTTACCATTCATGTTATTTCATACTCCAATAATAATACTAGATATTATTACTAGGCTCAACGAATAGCTCATGGTTTATAAAGGTTTTTATTTTAATGAGCGAAAATTAAAGAAATACCTAAGATTACCAAAAATCCTACTACTACAGCGCCTATATGTAATACAGACTCTCGCCACCCGCATCCCCGATGTAATTCAGGAACTAAGTTTGCTGCTGCAATGTAAATAAATATTCCCGCACCAACAGGTAAAAAATAGTCATGAAAATTTTCTACGTAATGAGAAAGTAAAAATGCTAATGCTGTTCCGGCAAAAGCTAAAGCACCACTTAATGCATTATACAAAATTGCTTTTTTCTTAGAATACCCTGCATATAACAAAATTCCAAAATCAGCAATCTCTTGTGGTAACTCATGTAATGCAATACTTACTGTTGTTGCAATTCCAACAGGCACACTCACTAAAAATGATACACCAATAACAATACCATCAATAAAATTATGAAGTCCATCAGCAATAAGGTTGAGCGGAGCTAAGTGATAGGCGTGACTATGGATCTCATGATGATGCTCATGGTTGTGCTCATGATTATGATCCATTTCATGGTGAGCGTGGATAATCTTTTCAATAATGATAAATGCAACAAAACCACCAACTGCAAGTATGGCAACCATCTGTGCACTCAAATGTTCAAAAGATTCTGGTAAAAAATTTAGAAACACTGTTCCTAAAAGTGTCCCTACAGCAAAACTCATTAATGTTAATAGAACTGCGTGATTCATTTCTTTTTTTAGAAATGGTAAGACAACAACAAACGGAATCAAAGAAACAATTAATGTTGCAATAAGTGCATATAGGAAACTCATACCATTAGGATTAAAGAACAAATATATAAAGGTTAATGATTCTCATTCTCAATAAGATGGCGCGAAATACCAAACAAAAAGAAATTTTTTCAACAATAATTAAAGGGAAAAAGAGCTTCTTTAACGCAGAAGATATCTACGAACAAGCAAGAGATATTGATGAATCAATTAGTTTGGCTACAATTTATAGACACCTTGCAGCCCTCGTCAAAGACCAACAATTATATGAATATAGCTGTGATAGAAGAAAAGTATACTCGAAACAGCGAAACCACTGCCACTTCATTGACACGAAGACAGGAGAAGTTCTTCATTTTGACATCTCGTCCCTAGATTTTTTAAAAAGAAAGATTCCTGGGACTATTGAAAGTTTTCAAATCGAGGTGAAAGGAACACGTGAATAAAAAAAATCAAGTTTTGTTATTACTTTTAGGATTAATTGTTCTCACGTTTATGGAAATGTCCTCCTCTATCTCATACTTTCTCAAAATAACTGCTAAATTACTATTGTTTGTTATGATCCCATTACGATTTTTACGTAAACACATTACATTTTTATCTATCAAAAATGTCTCTAAAAAAACAATTCTGTATTGTCATCTTACTGGAATTGTCATAGCAGGATTAATTTTAGGAGTATACAAATTACTTTTTTCACATATTAATTTTACACAAGTTGCATATCAGCTTGAAGCAACTACTGGTGTTACTCCAACTAACTTTTTACTTATCGGCGCAATTATCGTATTTTTGAATAGTTTCATCGAAGAATTCTTTTTTAGAGGAATTTTACATAAGAAGTTTGGAATGTATAAAACAAGTGCAATCTTTGCAGTATACCACATCAGTATTTTTGTTATGTGGTTTTCATGGTGGATATCCAGTATCGCACTAGTAGGATTATTTGTAGGCGGAATTATATTTAGTAAAGCAAATGAAAAATCTAAAACAATATATCCGGGATGGATTATACATATGTGGGCAGATATTGCAATCATCGTTATTGGATTACAGATGTTTGGATTCTTCTAAACATTTTTAAGTTCGAAGATCTCAAACGTACTTATATGTTAGCAAAACATGCAAGTACAAAAAAAGAGAAACTCTGGTTTAAACAAAAAATATATGGCTGGGGTTGGATTCCAAGTTCTTGGGAAGGATGGACTGTTACTGCAGTTATATGTTTATACGTTCTCTGGACGGGCTTTTATTATCAAGAAAAAGTTGCAGACGGTCAAATCGGTGGATTTATTATTTCTTTAAGCTGTGCAATCATTGCACTTATTATGGTTTGTAAAGCAAAGGGTGAAACACCTCGTTGGAGATGGGGATAGATGAGACTTATTCTTGCAGCAGATATTGGTGGTACACATGCAAACTTTGCTGTTGCACAATTAGATACAAAGTGTAAAATTCTAAAAGAATATCATTTTGAGTCACATGAACTCAAATCAATCCTTACACCACTAAAAACAATTCTTAAGGAATGGGGTAATGTAATTACGCACGCATATATTGGTGCTGCAGGACCAGTGTATGATGGGCAAGTACAGTTAACAAATACAGATCTCAAAATTAATGCTGAACAACTCAAGGATAAAACAACTTTACAACACATCACATTGGTAAATGATTTTGTGTTATTGGGACATGTTGTCTCTTCTACAAAAAAAGGTATCGCACTAACAAAAGCACAACCAATAAAATATGCAACAAAAGTTGTGATTGGCGCAGGAACAGGATTAGGAAAATGTGTTATTCCTTATGTGAATGGTGTCTATACGCCACTTGCAACAGAAGGTGGCCATATTCCCATCCAATGTAAAACAGCAGCTGAATTCACACTCACACAAAAAGCACACATTGAAACATTTGAACAAGCACTTTCTGGAAAAGGGTTATACT
>JBLINR010000008.1:0-26713 GCA_047639395.1 Candidatus Woesearchaeota archaeon
TTATGTCGTGTTTGATGAAAAGTAGAGTATTCGAATTTTGGTGCTGCTGAAACTTTAGGATGTTGTTTGTCCATAAATCGTTGAGCTGCCTTTCGACCGTCGTATGTAGGAACATCAGTAGCGCCAGTAGCTCTTGCTGATCTAAACCATGAAGGTGTTTTTGGAGGCGTGTATAAAACCGTTTTCCCATTAAACTTATTCATTAAGTCTCTTGCACCTTTTTTCCCAATAGTAGGTCGAATAGCTTTATTTCCTTTTGAGAAAAACCATTTTGGAGCTTTGTAGCCTGCTTCTCTAAAATCCTTAACTAGTTCGTATGCACCTTTTGTTTGTTGAGGACGAGCCCCAGCAGGTTCAACTTCAGTTTTAGTTACTTTTGAATATAATTCAACATCAGGTAATCCATTTGCCACACTCGATAATTCAGTGCGAAGTGCTGTATAAATATCAGCGTCTAATTTTGCGTTCATTTGCGTTTCAATTTTAGATTCAAGAGCAGCATTAGCAGCAGTAGTAGTTGCAAGAGTTGCTTCTACGCTTGCAAGTTTAACTTTGAAGAAACTATTAGTAGCTTTAAGATTGACTTTTGCTTCATCAAGTTTAGTCGTATAAAATGTTTTAGTTGATGCAAGATCAAATGTAGCTTTTGCAAGTTGTTTTTGAACAATATCAGTCTCAGCTGTAAGAGTTTTTGTTGTATCTGCAAGTTGAGTAGTATAAAATTGATTAGTAGCTGCAAGATCTAATACACCTTTTTCAAGTTGAGTAGTGAAATAGTTATTAGTAGCTTCAAGATCAAAATTAATTTTTGCAAGTTTCGCCGTAAGGTAATTACTAGTCCGCATAAGACCAGCAGATGTGTTTGAAAGCTGAGCATTGAAATTATTAGTAGTAGATGCAAGTTCTGATCTAAAGTACTCATTAGTAACCGTAGTAGCCGCAGTAGCTGCTTTAATATTTACAAGATCAACAGCAGCTTGTTCTTTTAGCTCTTCGTTAGATATAGTTAAATTGTTGTTAGAACTAGCTAATTGAGTGAATTTAGCGTCTAAATTACTGAAACGCGCATCCATAGCCTTGCTTTGAGAATTCATTATACCGTACGAAACACCTGAAGATAAAAGTATACCTGTTAGTAAACCACCCACAGTTCCTATAATCGTTTGTTTGTTTATTGACATTTCTTTTTTCCCTCTAACGCCCCATTATGTTAAAAGTGTAGATCTGAACACGTTACTACTATATAAAGGTTTCGTACGTTGTTACTAGTAAGTGGTAATGTTGCCAAGTTAGCGACGAGAACAGGGATTTAGACAATTTTAGAAAGGCTAAGAAAAAGTGTAAACAGCGTTCTTAGGTTCCCGTACATACGTACAGTACAACTAAAAACGTGACTCTGCTTAACTACCGTGTTCGGAATGGGAACGGGTGTACCCAGAGTGCTTTGGCCGTTTACATAGGATGGATATAGGTGCCGTTTAAAAAGCTTTTCTTTCCGAAGAGGCAGTTATTCCTGGAAAGTGACAACTTAACGAGCATATTTATAAACAGATCAGACTTCCCACCTGTACGAATAGGCAAGCACTTTTAACTTTGAGAAAAAATATGATTCCAAATCCACAAGGATACGGACTGTTAACTCCACAAGGTCTAATCACACCAGGTTCAATTCAAGATCAACAAGATGGTCAATACATAACAATAGATCCATCTAAAAGAACAGAAGACTATATGACTTTCGGAGTAGCAGATGGAGTAGCTATGCATCTAATTACCCCGTACTTTGTTCAAAAACAAATAGTAACACATAATGATCCAGAAGCTTTGGAAATGAAAGTACCACTATTAACACAACCAGGAACACTTCTTGTCTCAGCACGATCAGGACTTATTCACGCAATGATTTATGCAGTAGAAATAAAAGAAGATGCTACGATAGGAAAATTAGCATTAGGTAACATGTTAAATCCAAAATAAAGATAACTTTCTAATGCAATCCAAGTAACTTCTTGAATGACAATGAAAAGATAATACTAAACAAAATATACGTTACAATCCATCCACCTTGGAAGAATCCTAAGTCAAGTAATACATTCTTTTCATATCCAACTTTAACTCTATCAAAATAAGAATCTTTTGCACGAATTTCTGCTCTCGCGTATTCTCGCCCGTCACTAATTGTTAAAGATTGATTTATTGTTTCATCTAGATAAGAATAAGATACGGTGTGTTCGCCAACAGGTCCGTTTAATGTCCATGTTGCTTCACGATTGTCTTTTGAAACAGTTTGACTTTCAGGTGATACTAATGTAAGACCGTCAGAGATTACTAACAAAACGTCGCCAGCTACATTTTTTTTAACAAATGCACTTACAGAAAAATCTTCTCCTGCTGCAATTGGTTCATACGCCACGTGAAGTGGTAACCAAGCAAATACAAGAAGTAATGGAATCATAGTAATAAACGTTGCTTTGAAAGATTCTTTCATATAAGCAAAGTTCTTTTTCATAATATCTCCCTGAACTGCCATCATTTTATCAGGCTGATCTTTGAGAGTTTTTGCTTTCGCTTGTAATTTTTTCATTTGAGAACGAAGTTCTTTCATGAGGTGTTGATCCGTTACAAGTTTTTGTACAATATTAATAAGAAGTGCTGCTACTGCACTAAGAATAACAACGGTCCAAAATGCACCGAGTTTTAGTAAAGGAACAAAAATAGGATCTAAGATACGAACAAGTCCTTCTAACATCTATTTCCCTCCCATGAACTTTCGCATCATAGGATTCATATCCATCATGTGACTTTTTGCAACGTCTTCGTAAAATTTGTATACAATCATAACTGCTAATAAAAGCGCAGTTCCTTGTGTTAATGATCCGATAACATCCGCAAATCCTGCTAAGAATCCAATAGTTAAGCCACCCATTACTGTTAGTGGTATAATATACCGATTCAAAACGTGTTCCATGATTCGTGGATCTTTTCTAAATCCAGGAATTTGTAGTCCGCTTGCCATGATTTGTTTTGCTTGACTGTGTGCATCCATACCAGATGTCTGCATCCAGAAGAATGAAAATACTAATGCACCAATCATTAAGATAATTACATATACAATAGCTTGTACATATTCTAGCCATCCTAAGCTAAGTGTTCCGGTACGAGCAATATCAAGTACAAGTGATGGTGCTGTAAACCATCCAGCTAAACTTCCTGCTGCAACCCAACCCATTTTTGATTCAAGTAAACTTAACCCAATCTGAATGTTTGCAAGTAACGCTGCAATTAATAATACTGGAATAACTGAAGTATATAAAAAGTTAAGTGGCCATCTAATTCCGTAGCCTCGTACACGTCCGAATGAGAGCGGTATTTCCACCTTCATTGATTGGAAGAATACTACTAATAAAAAGATAAATATCGTTGCAATAATTGCAACAATGCTTTCTCTAAAGATTGCGATATCAGCTCGCGCTAACGCTTGTATTGCTGATGGAATTGCCCCCACCATATATTCTGGATTTTGTGGGTTTGGAAAAAATGATAATGTTTGAATGAATAAACTTTTTGCAACACCAGCTGCAATCATTAAACTTATTCCAGATCCAATTCCCCATTTAGAGACAAGATCGTCTAGTAAGATAATAACAAAGCCACCCATGATAAGTTGAAGCATAAGTAATAATTGTAATACAAGATATGTAACTGATCCAGTAAGTGCAGGATCCGGAGCTAGTCCACCAACTGCAACATAAATAATTGCTTCAAATACAACAAAACAATATGCTAAGAGTTTACTTGTACCTTGGAATCTTGAACGTCCAGCCGTACTCGTGGTATCAAATTTAATGATACCTGATCCATTTAATAATTGTAAAACAATAGAAGCTGTTACAATTGGTCCAATACCAAGTGATACTAATGAACCAAATTCTGCTCCTAATAATACTGATAATGCCTGGAATTGTGTAAGTGAGTTTTGAGATAATCCAAATAGTGTAATTTCTGAAAGAATAAAATATGATACTAATACAATTAGTGTCCACTTAAACTTGACTCGTAAATCAAGTTTTTTTTGTGTTGGTCCCTTAATTTGAGGGAGATTTCCTAGTATCGTATCATAAAAAGACATGAATGTTAACCCCTTATTGTGCTTGTGATGTAACTGTTACTGTGCCGTTGGCTTTATTAACTTTCCCAATTGCAGCTTCACTTGCGTATTCAACTGTAACTGTGATCGGAATAGAGATATTCCCTGTTCCAAGTAGTTTGTTGTATGGAGATTTTGTTAAATCAACAACATATGAATCCTTATCTTTCTTAGCAAAACCTTTTTTTATGAACGATTCGATATTTGATTCGATTACTCGCACATTAATAGCATTTACTAATTTTGTATTTGGATTGTGGAAACCATGTTTACCGAAGTACTTCTTATTAGTCGCAACTTGATCATTTTTCGTATCTGCTCGCTTACCTGTACCAGCCATTCCTCGACCACCGCGTGATCCTGCACCTCGATGCTTCTTCTTTTCACCGTATCCGTGTGTCCAGCTTCCTCTATTCCGTGATGTTTTTGAACGTTTATTGTGTGTCATTTATGCAACCATCCGATTGATTAAATCATTAATTTTATCTTTACGATCTCCAAGTCCACCGCTTCGACTGAATGGAACTTTAATTCCTTTTCGTCCAAAACCTTTTCTTGGTGGAGCAAGTGAAAAGAATTTACCTTTATTTCTTACTTCCATTGCTTTAAGAGTGTCATCATCAACAGTACCGTATGTTACATATCCTTGGATTTTTCGTAACATTCCTCGAAGAACAGGTGTATCTTCAACAACTACACAATTATTTTTTGCGTTTAAATGCAAAAGACTTAGTGTGTAAGCTATTTCTTGTTTAATTCCAGTTGTTCCACGTACTCTGATTATTGCTAGTTTCATTATATCCTCACTTATTTGCAGCTTTTGCTTCTTGTTTTGCTGCGCTCACTGATGCTGCTTCTTCTTGAATTTCTTCAAGTGTATTAATTGAAGCGTCACTCATAGTCATACCAATTTTTGCTTTCACATCTGCTGGTACTTTCATTTTTGAAATGTTTTGTAATGCAGCAAAGCACGCTTTAACTACATTAACTTTTGTTTTTGATTGTCCGTCTAATTTTGACCAACAGTCCTTGATTCCTGCTAATTGTAAAATTTTTGCACATTCTTTTTCAACAACAAGTCCTGTACCAACTGGTGCTGGGATTAATGTCATTTCAACTGAACCGCATTTTCCTATTACTTTGAAAGGGATTGAGTTTTGTTGTGGGCCACTTCGTTGCCATGATCCACTTCCTCGTGAAACTTTAATCATTGATAATTTTGCATTTCGAACCGCTTTTTCACGCGCAGGAACAGTTTCCTTCGCTTTACCAAAGCCAAGACCAACATGACCATTTTTATCACCAACAATTGCACAAGTTGTAAAAGATGGTTTATTACCTTCTTTTGTTTTCTTTTGTGTCTGTCTGAATGCTCGTCGTTGTCCACCACCAAATTTACCTTTTGCTTGTCCGATTAAAAGTAAGTCTCGTTCCAATGAAGGAAGTAAAGAGTCAACAATTTCAGATTCCATGATTCTAATTCCTGAATCAAAAATTGCATTAATGTCTTTAATCTCGCCGCTTTTTACTTGTCGTCCTATAAGGGACTTTGGTTGCCATGCATCAAGCGATGGAGTGTTTTGATCGTGTCTCATTGTAGTTGTTCTTTAATCTTTGCAAATTCTGCGCTGATTTTCTCAGGGTCGATACCTGATTTTAAGTATAATCCGAATTGTCGTTGATATGCTTCCTTATTTTCTTTAAGCAATGTTGCATACCCTTCGATATGTTTTCCTGATACTCGGTCTTCAGTAGGTAAAACTTCATCAGATGCATGAATATTCAATCCACCATCACGTGCACCTTTAATAAGTGCATAAATTCTTGCCTTACTTGTTAAGTATTGTACACCTAAGTCTACAATTGCTTCAGTAACTTTCGCTTCTTTAGCTTTTTTTGCGAGTAATAATCCTGTTAAGTATGCTGTTGGAATGTTTCCGTTAACAACTTTAAGTCCTAGTTTCTTTAATTGAATTGATTGTACATTAGCTAATATTTTATCCCCGTCAGGTTCATATGCAACTAGCTGTGCAATAATATTCTGTACTGTTTTCCGAATAACTAATCGTGTTTTTCCGCTTTTTAGTAAAGACAGACGTTTACGATAATCAGTTTTTCCTTCAATTCGTCGCTTGAATGCTACTGTATGTTTTGTACTTTTAGCCATTTTATTTTTCCGTAAAGAGTTTTTGTTCCTCTAAGTATAGTTTGATGTGACGTTTGTTTCTAAAGAAGTTCCCTTTAACTTTACCATATAAATCTCGGTATGTGTTTACAGTAATTCTTTCTCTTTGTTTTAGTAATTTGATAAGTCCACGTTCTGTTCGAATTTTGATCATCCAAGCAACTTTTGGTCGTAATCGTGCATTTGCAGTTCCTTTTCTACTCCCAGGGCCTTTTTGTAATCCTTTTCGTTTTTGTGCTTTGATTTTTCGAACTCTGGATTTTGAAATTTCTGTTTTTTGTTTTGATTTAATGGATTTCCCATTAATTAAATCGCGAATATCACTTCGAGTAAGTGCTTCTTTAATTGTTGCTAGTTTATCAGTTGCAAAAACTACACGTGCTGGTGAGCACTTTAGTACTGCTGCTGCTAATCTTTTTTGTACCTTTAAATCCATCTTCTTACTCCTTAGTTGTCAATACTTTGTCTTGTTCTTTTTTTGCTGCAACTTTTGCCGCTTGTTCTTGTTCAGCAGTTTTTGGTTCTGATTTTTTCTTATCTTTGCCTTGTTTTGCTTTTAGAACATTGTCTTTGTTCTTTTTACGAGCAACTGAAGCTTTTGCGTTTTGAGCTTGTGTAGCTTTTCGAGCATCCGCTTTTACTTGTAAAAATGCACTCATATCTTTTTGATGATGAAATGTGAATTCTTTTGCAGCTTCAGCAAGTGCTTGTGATTTTATTAAACCAAGTGAGCTTGGCATAATTAATGCTACTTTCTTGGAATCTAATCCTTCTAAATCTGAAATTGTTGAAACAGTAACAATTTGTAATCCTGCTCGAGTTTGTCCTCGTGTTGCTACAGGATATCCGTATCCAGTACTGATAGTTTTGATATGGCCTTTTTTACCATCTTTAACTTTGTTATGTAACCCTTTTGGTTTTCGGTATGATGTTCGACTTACTCGTTTGATATGTTTTGCACCGCTTCGGCGAAAACCAGGTCTAATTTTTCGAATAAGTTCTTTTACTGTGCTCATGATAAGTCAACTCCTGCTTTTTTTGTGATATAAATTCCATCTTGGAAAACACGGCGGTCTCGGTTTGTAATTCGCGTTAAACGTTCGAAGTCTGCTGAAATTTGCCCAGCTAATTCTTTGTCTGCGCAGGCTACTGTAATAATGTCGTCTTTAACTGTAACTTTTGCGCCACTTTTTAATGTTAGTCTTCGAGGATATGCTTCCCCTAGGAAATTTTTAAGTACGAAATCACTACCCTTAATTGCACCGCTCATTGGAAAATGACCTGAACAAATTTTCAATTCATATACAAAGTTTTCTTGTGCACCTTTAATCAAATTGTTGATGTGTTTTACATAAGATAATGTCTGCATCTTTTCTCGGCGAGTTGCATTTTTTGCACTAACAACAACAGTGTTGTCTCGTACTACAATAGTTACCATAGGATGATAAAGTTCTTTTTTAACTTCACCGTTAGTACCGCTAGCACTAACTGTGCTACCATCTACTTTGATAGTTACTCCCTCTGGGATTTCAATGATTTGCTCTAGTAGTTTTACTTTCATCTTTAATAACAGTAAGCAATTAATTTGCCACCGATTTTGTGTTCGTGTGCTTTTTGAATTGTCATAAGTCCTTTTGATGTTGTTACAATAACAACTCCGAAATCCTTTGCAGGTAAATAATCTTGTTCACGCGCAATAACTTCATCATGACTAAATGTGAATCGTGGTTTAATTGCACCACATTTGTTAATTTGATTAAATCCTTTGATGATTACATGATTTCCTCGACCGTCTTCAACGATTTCGAAGGATTCTACATATCCTGATTCTTTGAGTACAGTAAGTACTGCAACTAATACTTTTGATACTGGTTTTACAATTACTTCATTCTTTCCAACGCGTACCGCGTTTTGCATCTTTGAAAGCATTGCTGCCAGTGGATCGTTTAATACCATTTTTTCTCCTAGTTATATTTTTTGAAACCGATTTTTGTTGCAATTGCTCGGAATTGCTGTCGGCATAAGCTTAATCCGTATTTGCTGATGTGTCCACCAACTCTACCTGTAATTCTACATCGTCGTTTTGCAACGCCGCATGATCGCTCTTTTGGAGCACTATGTTTAAGGAATTTTTTCAACTTTACCGGTTTTGCCCGAAGTTGTTTGAATACTTTTTTGTAGTAAGTTGCAGTCACTCTTCATCACCTGATTCTTCTTCTTCTTTTAATTTAATTCCCCAAGAATCTTTTCCGAATGCTAATGCATCTTCTTTTGAAATTCTATGTCTTATAGGAATGTGTTTTTTACGAATACTTCTTCGTTTAATTCTAAATCCTGGTCTTTCCAGTGTTACTGTGATTTGTAGCCCAATGATTCCAATGTCAGGATCATATTCAACACCTGGGATATCAATACATTCATGAATACCGAATGCAACGTTTCCATTGTTGTCAAAACTACTTGCTTTTAATATATTTTCTTTAGCTTCAAGCATTCTTTTCAAAACAGTTGCCGCTTGATCACCACGAAGTGTTACTTTAGTTCCTACTTGTAATCCTTTTCGAAGGCCCCAAGTTGGAATTCTACATTGTGTAGATGTTTTAACTGGATCTGTTTTCGTAATCGCTTTTAGTAGCTTCATACTCTTTTCTAATCTACTAAAGTCAGTTCCACAGCCACAATTTAATGTAACTTTTTCAACTTTGATTGTTTTCATGCTGCTCATTGTGTAATTGTTAGTTCCGATGTTTTATCTCCAACCGCGTATGCGTATTGTTTGAGAGTTTCGATGTGCTTTTTTTCTGATTTTACAATAATTTTTTGGTGTTCAATAGTTTCTACAGTTCCGAATTGACCAATGTGGCGTCCTCCTGAAAACTGAACATAAACACCAGGTTTAAGTTCGATATGTTTTACGATGCTGTTTGTTTCATCTAATATAACGCTGTCTCCAACATGATATTTTGAAGCATCTTTTTTATCAACAATAACATTCCCACCATTTCTTAATGAAATCTGTGTTTGGCCACCCTTAACTAACATAATGTCTCGGATTTGTTGAAGTGATCGTGCTGTTTCTTTTTGTGCAACTGGAATAACGTTTAGTCGACCAAATTCTGAAAGTACAAGTCTGTATGATTTCGCATCAGGCACTAGTTCGACTACATCGAATAATCCTACCGGGTATCGGCAATCTTTTCGAAGTTTATTTGCAACTTTAATATGTCCTGCAGTTAATGCTGCTTTTACTTGTTTTGTTGTTTCACAAACTTTCAATAAGTTACGTAATACAACTACAAGAGGTAAACTCAATTCCATTGGTTTTCCACTTTTTGGACGTGCAACGAAAACAGATTCTTTTCTGCTAACTGGCCATGTTCTTGGCGCTGCAATGCTTTTCAAATGATCTTTTCCCATTTTTATTCCTCAGCCTTCGCCACTTTTTTAGCAGGGGCTGACTTTTTTGTTTCTGATTTTTTTGCTGGTTCTTTACCGAATCGGCGTTTATCAGCTTTTAACTCCAAAATTTGGATATTTGAAGCGTGAATTGGATAATATGATTTTGAACCGTCTTTTCGAACAGCTTCAATTTTTTCAATATTAATTTTACTTGTTGAAATATCAACTGATTCAACACGTCCTAATGTACCTTTGTAATTCCCACGCATAACTTTTACTTTGTCACCTGTTCTTACTCGAACGGATCGAACGCTATGTTTTTGTCGAAGTTCTTTACTTAAGCTTGCGCCAAGCATAGTCCCTTTCAAATGTGCGGGTGCATTGTACACGTATTTACGTTGTTTACGCGTTTGTGTACTTTTTTTCCAATGTGTGCTGAATACTTGTTTTGTCATCTTATAATACAATACTTGCTACTTTTCCGATAGCTGGCCATCGCTCAACTGATTCTTTCGCAACTGGACCTTTAATCATTGTTCCTTTCGGATTACCTTTGTCGTCTTTTAGGACAACTGCGCTATTATCTTCAAATTTAACTCGAACACCATCTGATCTTCGATACTCTTTTTTTTGTCTAACAATTACAGCATGAACGACTTTGTGTCTCATGTCAGGACGACCAGTTAATACTGAAACAGTAACCATATCTCCAACACCAGCAGACGCTAATCGTCCTTTTCGTGTTTTTGCGTTTAGTACTGATACAATACGTAATGTCTTTGCACCACCATTGTCACAAGCATTAAGCCGTGCACCAACTGGGAGCAATTTTGTTACTTTTGATCGCATTCCTTTCATTCTTCTACCTTTTTAACTATAACAGTACTTTTTGTTTTACTTATTGGTCTACACCCAACAAATATTACCTTGTCACCAACTTTTGCACTAATTGCAGTTGGATTGTGAGTGTGAATTTTTGAAAAACTCTTTTTGAATCGTCGGTATTTTGGTACATATACTTGTCGTGCAATTCGAATTGTCACAGACAAAGGACCACTAATACTTACTACTTCACCTTGAATTAGGTTTCCATGAATTTTCAAACTTCCGTAAAACGGACAGTTCTCATCGTGAACAGCGCCTTCTACTTGTTTTGGTCTTTCAATACCATATCCGATTGTGTCGTTTTTTTTCATTTTCCTGCTTTAATGTTAATTGATTCTGCGTTAAATCCCAAGCCAACTAACACATCATTGATCCTTGAGAGGTAGTCCCCTTGAAGTTCAACCATGGTTTGTTTGTGTGTGCCTCCACACGCAAACTTTGTTTTGAGTTTTTTTGCTAAATCTTTAATGTCGATGTCTTTTGGATCTAAACCGCCAATGACAGTATATTTTTTTCCAAACTTTTTTTTGATAATTGAAATTGTGATTTCTTGGCTTTCTTTAGCTATAGCTTCACCAGCCATAAGCTCTTTTGGTAAACCAAATTTATCCCACAGCTCATCATCCATGGAGTTTATCCTCTCGCACTCGCATCTCAGTATAGACACGCGCAATGCTTTTTTTGGTAATTTTGATTTGACCTGGGTTTTTCACTGCAGTACCTGTAGCAACAGAGGCATTAAGCTTAATAAGCTCTCTTTGCAAATCAAGTAATGTTGATTGCAATTCACTATTTTGTAGCTGTTTTATCTGTTTGTACTTCATTTGATTCCTCAGTCACTGCTTTTTTAGCAGGTTCTGCAACTTTCTTCTTTGCTGCAGGTTTTTTTGGTGATTTTGATTTTGTAGGTTTTTTCTCAGCTGCTTTTTCAACTGGTGCAACCACAGGCGCATCTTCAACATCAAGTTCTTCAACTTTTGTTATTAGATCAACCTTATCAGGAAGCACTATTGATGAATGCATAATTCGTACTTGGATTCCTACAGTTCCTGACTTAAGAACTGCTTGTGTGTATGCTACATCAACACCAGTTGTTGCAACTTCTCCACATTTTTTTAAGTATCCCATGTAAAATCGCCAAGTTCGTGCTCGTGATGATGGTAATTTACCACTTATTAATATTTCCACACCGAGTGCGCCACTTCGCATAACACCATCCATTGAACTGTACCCGATCCCTTTGAATCGTTGTGACCCAAATTTTTCAAGCTGGAATGCTATGTTTTCTGCAACAAGTTGTGCATTTGAATTTTGATCTTTGATTTCCGAAATTTCAATTTGCGGATTTTCTAATTTGAATTTTGTTTTCAATACTTTTGTTAACCGTTTGATGTTTGAACCTTTTGCTCCAACAATTAAACCAGGTCTACTAGCATGAATGATTATTTTTTCTCCAACAGGAGTTTTATATAATTCTGTGTGTGAATGTCCAACTCGTGAAAGTGTTTCTGTAATGAATTCTTGAATCAAGAATTCTTGTAATTTTTCAGCCACTATTTTTCTTTCAATCATTAGTTATTCACCGCTTCTTCTGTTTTTTTCACTGGTTCAGTTTTTGTTTCTTCTTTCGCAACTGGCTCGGATTCAACAGGTTTATTTTCAACTGGTTTTTCAGTTTTTTTTGGTTGTTCTTTTACTACTTTAGCAGGTGCTTTTTTAGGAGCAACTTTTTTTGCTTCAGCTTCTACAATAACCATTTCAATATGAGTATTTTTTACTTTCCGGCCCTGGATTCTTCCGTATCGGAAGGATTTTGCGCCTCGTTGTGCAACTACATTAAATATAACCAATGAATCTTCATCCAATGATTTGTCAATTGCATTCGCAACGCAAACTTTTAAAATTTCAATAAATACATTTGATGCATTTTGCGGATATCGTCCAGCTGCAATGCCAGGTTTATGACCCACATCAGCATTAAATCGTGTGTAAGGTATAGCGAATTTTTTAGCAGTCACATCACCAAGTAATCGGATAGCGTCTTTTACTTTTCGGCCTTTGATGAATTTTGCAATCTCAATAGCTTGCTTCGTGGATACACGAGCTGATACTTTAACTGCTTTCGCCATCTTTGACGTCATGTTTTGTGTTGCGTATTTATATGCCATTTTTCCCTATTTTCTTGCTTGATTCGCACCGGATCGGCTCGCACCTACTCCTGCACTTCCATGTCGTACACGCTTTCTTGAGAGAGCGTATTCGCCTAGTCTATGTCCAACCATTGCTGGTTGAATAATTACGTCCTGGAATGAATTTCCAACGTGAACTTTTACTGTTTTATCTACCATTAATGGTAAAATAAGCATGTCTCGGCAATGTGTTTTCACATTATTACCTGTTGTGATATCTGAAAGGAACTTCTTTTCAGCTTCAGTGAAGCCTCGTTTGATTTTTCGTCGAACATCAGCTGTGAAAATGTCACCTAATTCTGATAAGCTCAGAGTTTGTAACTCCGCAATTTCCATTCCTCTGTATAAAAATACTTTTTTTACCATTTTTACCTATTTCTTCTTACGCCCAGTTCGTCGTGCTGCAATCATACCAACTTTCGCACCAGGTGGAGCGTGTCGTGATACCGGAGTAGCATTTGACTTTCGTAAGCTTCGTTTGTTTCCGAATGGGTGGTCTACCGCATTCATTGCACCCGCACTTGTTCGCGGATATAAGTGATTTCGAGCTTTCATCTTATAGTGCATAGTACCAGCTTTCAATAGAGGTTTTTCCAGACGTCCTCCGCCTGCTAAAACACCAATTGTTGCTCGGCATTTTTCATTGAAAATCTTTTGTTTTCGTGAAGGTAATTTAATAACGATGCCTTTTGCACCTTTTGTAACAACACGTGCGAATGTTCCTGAAGCTCGAACGAATTTTCCTCCGTCGCCAGGTACGCCTTCAATGTTGTAAATTAATGTACCCTCCGGGATACTTGAAAGTGACATAGTATTACCTGCGGCTGCGTCGCCTTGAGAACCTGTGTAAACAGAATCACCAACACTCATACCTTCGCCAGCAAGCATCAAACACATTTCCCCACCTTCATACTCTACTTGAGCAAGTGGCGCAGTGTGTGCAGGACATTTGATAAGATCTATAATGATCCCATTTTGTTCTCCGTCAGCAAGTCGAGGATGTTTCGCAGAACCTTTAAACTTAAAGCTATGTGCTCTGTATCGGCTTGAACCTTTTCCCCGTCGTTGTGCTATAATACGCTTTCCCATTTTATATTAATCCTAAGTTTGTTGCCACATCAATTGCAGGTGTGTCCATTGAGAACTGAATTACAGCTCGCTTTGTTCCATCTCGTGCGATTTGTGTGTTTACACTAGTAACTTTTACATCGAATAAAGTTTTCATTGCTTCTTTAATTTGAGGCTTTGTCGCTTTTCGATCTACTACAAAAATTAATTTGTTTTCTGATTCCATCATTCGAATCGATTTTTCATTTGATAAAGGATAGTGAATTATAGTCATCTTACATAAACAAATTTAACTCCTTGAGTTTTTCTAGTGCTGGCTTTGTAAATAAAGTAATTCGTCCAGGAGCACAACCAGGTGCAAGGTCTTCAACATTGAGTGTACTTACACCAACAATGCTTACTCCAGGAATATTTCGTGCCGCATTAGTTGCAGCGCATGAATCTGATACTACTATTAATGGTCCAACTGGTCGTTTATACTTTCGATTTCGCATAGTTCCACGTCCTGCTCGGATTTTTTTTGCGTTACTTCGGCTTAATTCCTCAGCTAATCCAATCGCAGCTAGTGCTTTTACAAAATCAGACGTTTTGCCAATTGTTTCAAAATCGTTATTTAATACGAACGGATATGTTGAAGGAACTTTATGTCCTCGAGCAATAACGATATCTTTGTTTACAACTGCTGCAAGAGCACATCGAATTGCTTTTTTCCGTTCAGAAGTGTTAATTTTTTGTGCGAATATTTTTTCAGCTTTAGGCGGGTGAGCTTGACGTCCACCTCGAGTACCTGGAGCTTCTGCACCAACAAAGTTAAATTGAGTTCCACTTCGTGAAAGAGTTTTTCGTGGAATACGACTGATTCCTCGACCGTATGAAGACTTGTAATCTCTTCGTCTTCGTCGAACATCAACAGCATGTTTCATTCCCGCTTCAGGGTCTGCACCATATGCTTGTCGTTTATGAGATTGAATTGCTAAAACTGCTCGTGAAATTAAATCTTCTCGAACTGTTTCTAAAAATTGAGTAGGTAAATCAATTGAAGCAGTTTCTGTGTTTTTTATATCAAATACTTTCATTTTCATTGGGACACCACGCTGATTTGATCAACAACTGCGCCACGAACTGATTTTCGGTAAACCCGATTCGCTTTTGTTAAACGAATTAATCGTTTCTTAGTGCCACTTACGCTACCTTTGATAAGAATGAATGATGACTTAACCACACCATATCTAGTTAATCCACTTACAGGATTTACTTTTGATGCGTCGTCGCCTAAAAGAAGAACTTGTTTATTATAATCTGTTCGAAGATGGTAACCCATATCCCCGGCATATGCAATACGGTACATAACGTGACCTTGAGCTTTCCAACCACCTAATGATCCTGGACCTCGTTTTGTCTTTTCTGATTTACTCGCTCGCAAGTTTACTCCGAATCGTTTAACTGGACCTTGGTATCCACGACCAGTCGTAACTGCGTGTGAATCTACAACGTCACCAGCTGATAACACATCAGTTGCTGCAACCATAGTTCCAAGTTTTTCTTTTGCATAAGATAATTGTGAATCTTTATCGCCACCTAGTTGTGCTTCAAAGATATCTGCTACTTTTTTTGCAAAGCCGCAGAGTTTTGGTTGTGTTGCCACAACTAATCGAACTGAATCGTATTCTTTAACAGAATCAAATGAACCTTCTTTAGCTTCTTTAGGTAAAACTAATCGTTTCTGAACATCAGTCATAACTTTTGTTGCATTAACTTGACCAACACATTGTAAGCCATCCATTTCTTGTTTATAGAATCGTACCGCAATAATTTGAACTGGTGGGCACTCGATAATTGTTACTGCTTGAGTTACTGTTTGACCTTTAGTCAGAGAAGTTTTACGAGGATCAACAAAAGTTACTTGAGTCATACCAGCTTTATAGCCTGCAAATTCGCAAAGCTTTGCTTCAGCACCAACATTTGGTGATCGGACACGTGCAGTTTCTTTTTTGGCTCGTACTCGTGGCCAAAATTGCATACTTCCATGTCGCGGACTTCGTTTTTTTCCCATTTTGTTTTATGTTTGATCCAAATTAGTGAATCGTATTGAATATGATTTGTAATAACCAAGCAGAATAAGATTGTAACAGGTAATTGACCCCATTACGTACTAAGCCTATTCCTGAAGCAAAGCTCCTTTTCAGGCTTGGTTTATTTCCAACATATGAATATTTTCATATGCGTAAGTTGAATGGAAACAGGGGCTGTTTATAAATGTTATTGTTGTCTAATTGTCATGTCGTAGGGACACAACTATGCATTGTTATCTACTCTAGTGTGAGTGGACCTTATTCTTACCCTAAAAGTGTGCGTAACCCGCGTTTTACCGCATTCGTAATTTCCGCCTCTCGCAGTTTTGGATCAGTAGTACAGGCACATAAAGGATGTACTTTTGCCTTAACTCCACAAAAACCAAGAATGTCAGATGAAATGATAGATTTAAAGCGCATTTTTAGCCATAACAGTGCACCAACTTTTGGTGCGCCCATTGTTGTAAACACTGCAGCTTTTTTTCCTTTCCATAATTTAATAGGAATTGCATACGGACTCCATTTGACTTTTTTATATGCAAATGCTTTACGCGCAACAAAACATTTGTCAAAAAAACCTTTGAGAATTGCAGGCATAGTATTCCACCAAATAGGATACACGTAAATTTGATGCGTTGATTCTTCTAAGAGTTTTTGATACTTTTTTGATAAGGAATCTGATTTGTATCCGCCCGCAGTGTAGAGTTGATCAGGGTGTAAGACCGGATCATATTTGTCTTCGTATAAATCAATTGTTTTGTATATTGTATTTTGTTTTGCTAAAAAGTGTTTTACGTCGTCAACAATTCTACTGCAGTGTCCGTCGTGTGGCGGATTAGCTATAATTAGGAGTACATTCATATTATTAATCTTTGATTACAAATATATAAACTGTTTGTTAAGAAAATAATATTCCACTAAATTTAAAAGCAGATTACCCACAAAAACTGCTACATGGAATCAACAATATCAGATAATTCAGAAGTGAGACAAAGTTCTATTCATCATAAAGGAATGTTTGCAACGCAAGACATCCTTAAAGGACAACGGATAATTGAATATGTTGGTGAGAGAGTAACAAAAGCAGAGAGTGATAGACGCGCTAATGTTACAAGAGATAAAAACTCAAACAATGCAGATCATGGAGCAGTCTACTTATTCGAATTAAACAACACTCACGATATTGATGGTGATGTTGAATGGAACACTGCACGATTCATTAATCATTCTTGTAAAGAAAATTGTGAACCACGAAACCAACGTGGGAAAATTTTCATTCTTGCTACACGAAATATCAAAAAAGACGAAGAAATTTCTTATAATTACGGATTTGATTTAGAAGATCATAAAGATCATCCCTGTTTATGTGGACAAAAAAATTGCGTAGGCTACATATTAAAAAAAAGTCAATGGCATAAAATTAAACAGTAATTTCAAACGATTTTGATCCAAGAATTGAACCATTTATCTGAATTTCAATCGTATGTTTTCCAGGATATAGACTCTTTGTACTCATAAGACGAAACAGTTGCTTTTTTACAAATGATTTTCGTTCATCTTTTTTCATCTTAATCTGTGATAGTTTGAATACTTTCTTCGATGTCTTTGTTGTTTTCGTTGCATATGTTATGACATAGTCGATAAGAATGTCTTCGTCTTGTTGTGCAACAACATCAAAAGAAAAAATAAGCTCATTACCCATACGAACTTTTGGTGTTTGAATACAAAATTGTCTTAGTTCTACTTTAGGATGTTGTTTATATCCAATAAATGCAAGCGCACCTACGTGTCCTTGTTTAATCGCAGTTCGTAATGAATGCGTTGTTAAGTAATCAGTTGCCGTCATACCCCAATCTTTCAAACACTGTAATACAAAATCAGGATCAGATTTAGAAATATCATTCAAATGATTTGCAACTGAACGCACTACATAACGATCTTTATCATCATGTAATTGATCAAGAATTGGTCTTACCAGTCGATAATCTGTTCCAATTGCTATACCCCACGGTAATTTGGGTCGTGTTCCTTCACTTGCTAATCTTCGTTTATGGACATCTGAATCTTTTGACCAAGCAATCATTTGTGCCAATACTTCATCAGGAAACGTATTAATAAAATCTCTAATTGCAAATTCTGCTGAAAACCAACTTGTAAGAGTTCCAAGCGTAGCTAATGATACTGTTAAATGTTCTTTCGTACAACCTTGCTTTTGGATAAATTCACAATATGCACCAAATACAAAATCACTATCTTTGTTTTCTTTTTCACAAGAGTCCAATAGGATCTGCACAGACTCCTCATAGTTAGAAGGTAAGTGTCGGATCAGCGAATTACAAATATGCGCCATACGAGCCTTTAACTCAAGCTCACTGTAGCCTACAAGTGTTTCTTCTTGAAAAGCGTTTGAATTAAAATCAGAATATTGTCTTTTTATTATGGATGCCAGATACTGAACTGCCGACTCAGGAAGTAATTGATCTTTAAGTGAAAAGTTTTTAACAAGTTGTTTCATATAAATAGAAGAAAGTTACTCGTTTAAAAGTATTTAGACTATACTCTTACTTCTTTTTCTTAATTTTTTTATTTTTGGGTAAATTCTTTTTGTACACAATTGTTCTGTACGGGAACGGAATTTCAACACCTTCTTTGTCAAATCGTTGTTTAATTGATTTGTTTAGGTCCCACAATAGATGATAAGCATTAATTGGCGTATCTGCCCAAACCCAAGCTCTAAGTTTCACAGAGCTATCGTCAAGTCCTAAAACACTCACACGGATTTTTTCAGTATTATGAAGCTTTTCATCAGGTGTACGCACATCTATCATCAAAGGATGATTTTGTGCTTCATCTCGCATGATTTTCTCAGCAAGGTCAATATCAGAATCATAACTAATTCCAAATTCAATGAATTGGCAGATTTTCTCATCTTCAATATTAAAGTTTGTTATGATTTCATTATTCATTACCGAATTTGGAATAACAACACGTTTGTTCTCAAATGTTCGAATTACTGTGTGTCTCAAAGTAATATCTTCAACACGGCCAAGAATATCTTTATCCATTTGAATTAGATCATCAACTCGAAATGGTGTGAAAATTGCAATAAATACACCACTAATGATATTACTCACAGCTTGTTGTGAAGCAAAACCTACAATCACTGCAAGAACACCAGCACCTGCGAATAATGATACTGAAATTGCTCGTAAACTTGGAATGATGTAGATGGCAATACCAGCACCGATAAAGTAAATCATCGCAGTTGTTACGTGTCTAATAATAACATCTTGTGTTTTTGTGATATTGAGAATTCTGTTTGCTTTTCCTAAACGGTGTCGCATATTCGAATTAACGAGTTTTGCAAGGAAATGTGTTAGAAAAAAGAGTAATGTAACGATAACTACTTGTCCAAATGGACTTGTTATGAATGTAAGTATACTCGTCGTAGATATCATATTGCCCCTTTGTAGGTAATTATTACAGTCTTGCTTTAAAAAGATTTTCTAGTTAAAAATAGTATTTACAAACAAAAGCATTCCCCATACACACACGTATGCCTTGAAGTCAAATCACAAAATTAGCTGATTCTGCAGGCTGATTTTGGTTAGTCTCCCACCGGGAAGCTGGGATTAAGCCTTCGCATACGTAAACAAGATCACATTGACTTAAAAGTATAATCTTAAGTAAAGAGTCACAAATACGGACAAAAAAGTTATTCCAACAATATAGAAGAATGAGCCTCTGCCGGGATTTGAACTCGGGACCTTCTGATTACGAATCAGATGCACTACCGCTATGCTACAGAGGCGAGATGTTTAAGAATTTCTTCTTTGCTTTTAAATTTCTTTTGTGCAGCTGCACTTATGAAGTATTTTTTCCCGTTCTCGTCTTTGATAACAGTACCATCTAGTTTTTCCAAGAATGTTGTTTGGATTTCCTCACCTGTAATAGCGCACTTCATATGGGTAAGAGATAAACTTGAGCTTTTAAATATGTCGGTAGTAAAAGAAAAAACCTATCGTCTTTTGAATGCCTGTGCAAACATAACACAGTCAAGTGTTGATGGTTTATGAAGAACATTCCCAGCTCTGACAGGACCTTGAATCGGAGGCGTCACATACCCCTCTAACCTAATAGCATCAACAGGATCATATCTTCCATAACTAAAATCCATTCGTGTAGCAGTATATGTTAACACAACCGCTCTTGGATAGCCGTGTCTTGAGAGATTGTGGTCACGAAGAATGGTCGCATCAATAAACTCAAGACCAAATAATGATCCCTCACAAATTTGATCACTAAGAACCATATCGAATAAAGCATGATAATCTGTGCTTTTCTCATCATCAACACCTGGAACGTAGGGGCGTGCTTTAGAAAACTCAAAAGTATGACTTCGTGATTCCCTTGTTTCTATATTTACTCGCCTGCCTTTGATAACATACTTATGTTCCATATAGTTAAAAGAAAATATGTGCTTTTATAATTTTTACGCCGGTTAGATTTATAAATAAACACGAGACTCTAGTTAGTTAGTATGGAAAGAAGAATAGCAGTTGTTGACGCAATGAAATGTAATGCTGGCAAATGTGCAAAAGAATGTATCAAATATGACCCTGTAAATAGAAGCGGCGGCGTAGGGTTTTACATTGATGAAGACACAGGTAAAGCATCTATTGCACCCGAAGTAACAACTGAAGCACACCAAATCTGTGCAAAGAAGTGTCCTTTTGGAGCAATTCACATAGTTCGACTGCCACAAGAAGCAAGCGGTCTACCCGTTCACCAATATGGCGAGTCAGGATTTCGATTATATAATTTGCCAATCCCAGTCTTTGGAAAAGTTGTTGGACTTTTAGGAAGAAATGGTATTGGGAAGAGTACGGCAGTAAAAGTACTTAGCGGATTAGAAACTGCAAACCTAGGCGACTTCAAAAATAAAGAACCAAACATAGACAATCTCATTCAACATTTCAAAGGTACAATCGGACAAGACTATTTCCAAAAACTTAAAGATGGAAAAATTAAAGCAGTATACAAACCACAATTAATTCATCTTATTCCAAAACAATTCAAAGGAAAAGTTGGAGATCTTATTGATAAGACATGTCAACTACCAGATAAAAAAGAACATATCATTTCTCAACTTCAATTAACACACCTACTTGATAGAGAAGTAGACAAAGTCAGCGGCGGAGAATTACAACGAATTGCAATTGCTGCAACTATGCTCAAAGATGCAAACGTATACATTTTTGACGAGCCATCAAGTTTCTTAGATAGTAAACAACGATTACGAATTAGCAGAATTATCAGAGAACTTGCAACTGATGATGTGGCAGTTGTTGTTATCGAACACGATTTAATCTTATTAGACTACATGACTGAATTAATTCACATCGCATATGGTGAACAAGGAGCATATGGTATTATTAGTAAAGCAAAATCAAGTAAAGCTGGAATTAATATGTACTTGGAAGGATACCTACGTGATGATAATATTCAATTTAGAAATAAAGCAATTCAATTTGTTACACATGTTGATTCATCAGATAAATCACAACCAATGTTAACACAATGGCCTGCATGTGAAAAAACTCAAGGCTCATTTAAACTAACATTGCAACCAGGAACTGTTCACAAACACGATGTTATAGGTATTCTTGGAGAAAATGGAATAGGGAAAACAACATTTGCAAAAATAATTACAGGTCATATGGCAGCTGACAGTGGAAAACTAGACTTTGATGTTTCAATTGCATACAAAGAACAACACATAGATACTGACGAAGACGAATTAGTACAATCATACTTATCTGAAGCAATAGCACGTTTCGAATCACAACTTATCAAGCCATTACAATTAGAAAAATTATTCTTACAACAAATCAAAGACCTTTCCGGAGGACAGTTACAAACAGTTCGTATTGTTAAATGTCTCAGTGAAGATGCTGACCTGTATGTAATGGATGAGCCAAGCGCATACTTAGATACGGAACAAAGACTTGCTCTTTCAAAAATAATCAAAGACTGGATGATGGAGAAAGGAAAAACAGCATTAGTTATTGATCACGATTTATTGTTTGTTGATTACATCAGTGATAAAATTCTCGTCTTTGATGGAGAACCCGCAGTAACAGGAAAAACAAATGGACCATTTACATTACAAGAAGGAATGAATTATTTTCTTAAGGATATTCAAATTACATTTCGACGTGATGAACATACACATCGACCACGCGCTAATAAAGATGGATCCCAAATGGATCAGAAACAACGTGGCGAGAATTTGTGGTATTACATTTAAAGTAATACACGAACTTCTAGTATTGTTGCAAGTGCAAGCAATAACACACTCAAAACAAACAATTTAAGTGATTCTATTGCAGCTTTTTTGAACAATTTAGAACGAAAATCTTTCTTAACTAATACAACACCAAACACACCGCCTGCAAGTGCTGCAATCATATATGCAAGAAATTCAGGTATTCCATGAAACCAGATATTAATAATATTCACATTATTTGTAAATGCGCTATTTGCCAAAAATACAGCAAGCACACTCGCATTCCAGGTGAGAATAAATATTGCACCTGCTCCAAACAAAAAAGACATCACTGTAATAATCAATAGTAACTCAAAATTATGTGAAAATAAAAGTGTAAACAATTCAGTTGCAGTAATTTGTAACGTACCGCCTGTTGCAGCAATGATTGCTTCTTGCGGGCCATAGATCATACTTTGCATATGTGTAGGTAAAATCAAATACCACAATAAGAATGCAGCAACGAGTCCTATAAATGTGCAGATGTAGATCTTCAAAAACGGATGAGACCAAATATGTTTATGCATATGATACTCAGCTAAATGTTCCTCTTGGTTAATTAAGCTTAAGAATAATGGAATAAGTGGTACAATTGTTAATGCAATTGCAACATAACTTGCAGCAGCTGGAAAAATTCGATAACTTAAGAGAATACCAATAGTTGCACAAATAAAACCAGCGTAAAAACCACGTGCTGGTTTCTTTACAAATGCTTTCGTATTAAACAGTTGTTCTATTGCCATAATTTATTTCCAAACTTTTCTTAGTACACATAAAAACCCTGTATGAATAGCAGGTGAAGTCTTTGGTCTGATTTTTCTTTCAGTAACATCCCAATGACGTTGTATAAGTTCAAAACTTTTAATGTATAAAAAACGCTCATCTTGTTGTTTGATTAATTCATGTAACTGATTTGCGCAAGGAATATAACATACTAAAAAACCACCCGGTTTTAATGCGTTAAACACATGTTCATATGCCTCATGTGGTTCTGGTACATCAAGTGTTACCAAATCTACATTTTTTACAGGAATAGATTCATAGACATTACCAATTCCAAATTCAACATTAGTGAGTTCTAATCGCTTCACATTTTCTTTAACCGTATCTAAATGATCTTCTCGAAGATCAAATACATGTACTTTTTTCACATAATTTGCAAGAAAACACGTTAAGCCACCCATTCCTCCGCCAGCGTCAACAACAATGCTCTTATTACCAACCATAGTCTCTGCAAGAATTGCTCCTGCATCTTTTGGTAGTATTAATGCTGCGCCTCGTTTTAGTCTTTGGAAATTGTCAAAAAACGTTGCGTCAAGAATAGCGCACTCAGTCCCTTTACTTGTTGTAAGAATATCACCTGGCTGTGCTTTTTCTAGCTCTGCTGCCCGGATAAATCCATGTGTGCTGTGATAATCTTTAGATGCGTCTTGAATATAATACGTTTCGCCTTTTTTTGTTATAAGGATTTTTTGAATAAACATAGGAAGTATCTATTTTTGTCTATTTATAAAAATACTGCTACGATATGCTTCTAATATACTGCTTCTTTCTTATCAGTTATGATAACCTGTTCAGAAGATGGAAGACCTATGCATGGACAAGTCTATACAATATTCTTAATTAACCAAGCAAGAGGGGAATATTTATTACCATCTTCAAAATGGACACCTCCTGCACAATTGTTATGTAATCAACATGTCACCATGCCAGCACAAGAGATGTTATCTGAACCTGTAGGTGACCTCTGTTATGGATTAATTGGAAATGGAGAAGTTCAACAATCAGCGTGGGGAGATTTTGGAAAACGATCATCTCAGATATATTCTTCATTAGTATTTGTTGATAAGGTAAATGCACAGAATTGGTGGCCTAAAACAACTAGTATGTTAGCAACAGATCTTGCATTTAGAGAACATGTTCGTGATGATTGGATTCGCGAAGGATTTCTTAATTCATGGGCAAGTATTAGAGATGTCTCAGGAAATGCAGCAAATGAAGTTTTTTCAAAAAGACCTAAAAGTACAGAGACATATGGGTGTTTATGTAAGAAACCAGTTAACCCAGACTATACGTAACATCAACAATTAAATTAACTAAAGTCTTAATCCAAACATACTTCTCACATGAGCAATTTCTTGAGGTAATGCCGCAGAATCTGGTTCGTATAAGGCAGCGGAATGTAATGCAAACGCTTTATCATCTATAGTTGCTCCTCCTGTAAGAGGTGTTGTCATTGCAACTGTTGGAACTGCGTAGTTTGTTTTCATCTTAGTTTATACCATTAAAAAAAGGGCGGACTGGGAGTTGCACCCAGGATCACAGGGTTGCAGCCTATTGCCTTACTGCTTGGCTATCCGCCCATTAATTTATGAAATATTAGGCACTTTATAAATATATTCACTTCAGTTGATCCTTCAGTTATGTTTACAAAAAATATTTAAATTAGAGTATACTGGTAGTATACTATGGTAACCACAATAAAATTACAAGATTATACGAAAGCCAAACTTGACAAAATCAAAAAGTCAAACCAAACTTATGATGATATTGTACAAGATCTCCTTGCAAATAAACAAACACGAAATATTGTAGCTGAAATGATAGTGGGATACGAATCTCGCGAATTAGATAAGGAAACAAAAGAATGGGAACAATTCGATCAGTAAGACGCGGTGAGATATGGTTAGTAAACTTTGATCCATCTCTTGGACATGAGATTCAAAAATCCCGCCCGGCAATCATTATTCAAAACGATGTTGGAAACGCAAAAAGCCCACTTACTGTTGTCGTACCATTAACATCTCGAAATCTCGACTGCGAGTATCCATTTGAACTCATTATAGACAAATACAACTCTACTCTAAAACAAACATCTAAAGCCTTGTTTGATCAAATTCGAGTCATAGATAAACAAAGACTGATACAAAAAAAAGGAGTTTTACTAGATGAAGCTATTCTAGAGATGAATACAAAAATCAAATACAGCTTAGCACTTCCTTAAGAGAATACTAGTAGCAAACCTTTAAGAGCAAGCCGATTCCCGCAGCAAGATATGTAACAAAAATTGCTGCAATGTAAATAAAACCAACCAATAATAGATGACTTTTCTTTTCTCGAAATTTGAGTAATGTTGCAAGAAGTAAGACTAATACACCAATTGCACAAGGATTAATGCATCAGTAAGCACAGTAATAACAACTATAGAAAGTGTTGGAATTTCAATCATTCTAAGATGCAACCTGTCTTTTGGGCAAGTACTTCTAAAGATTGTACTCCTTCAAGTCGAGATTCGTCAGCAAAGATAAATGTTGGATAGCCTGCAATGTCTTTTTCAAGACAAAGTTCTGTTTGCGGATTTTTTCCTTTTGCGTCACATTCAACATACGTCATGTTTTTCCATCCTGCTCCAAATAGTTTTTTTTCATCAGCACAGTGTGAGCACCAGAATGCACCATACATAACAACTTCTTTTTCAGTTAAACATTGTGCAAAGCTTGCAGTATCTGCAGTTTGTGCACCGGTTATACAACCACTAAGAACAACAATTGCAAGTATGAGTATGATTGACCATTTCATGTATGTGCAACTGGATTTACTCTTTATATAGTTAATGAACATCAAGATAAAAGAATTAAAACGGACCAGGTGGGATTCGAACCCACGACCTACAGCTTAGAAGGCTGTCGCCCTATCCAGACTAGGCTACTGGTCCATAACATAAAAGGAACAGTATTCCATTTAAAAAGGTAGCTATCCCAAAGATTTAAAAATCATATTACATAAAAATACTGATATGTTAAAAAAAAAATTCTCATTTCTAGGATTAGGAGGACCAAAAATATCTTCAGTAACACCGCCACGTCTTAAATCTCTATTCTCAAACTACCTCAAAGAATCATACAGACTCCCACTATCAGATGACTGTCAGAGTGGATTTGCAGAAACATTTGAAAACGCAAGAACTGGTCATTTTGAAGAACTAAGATCAAAACCATATAATGCTGATTTAATACAAAAAGTTCAAAGAGGAATATATTATGGACTCAGAGATACTCTTGAAAAAAAAGCCTTAAAATCTCTTGCATTCCCAGGAAATTTTGGTATATACATTGCTTTTGTTGAATATTGTTTCAAAAGTGGGCAAGTAAAAGAACTTAGAGCAATGACTACAGGAATTAAAGTTGTAGTGCAACAACTCGATTTGTATTTTGAAAAAAATGCATTATTAGGAATGTATAACCAAATAGAATCAAATTACCCAGACTCCAAATACAAGAGCGAAATCACAGAAATAGTTGAAACATTATGTAAACCCTAAGGCAAGAATTTATTCACAGCTTTAATTTTATCAGGTAAGTATTTCTCACTAACAAAATTCAAACCCCAACGAGCAAACGCCTGCTGCTCAACACGCACTTTCATCTTAACCATTTGTTC
>JBLINR010000009.1:0-26036 GCA_047639395.1 Candidatus Woesearchaeota archaeon
TGTGATATCGGTTCCTTCACTAGTTGCAGCTTGAATCTTCAAACTTTTATCGCCAAGGAGTGTTACTGGTTGTACTTTTCCGCTTAGTAGATTTGGTACAGGTGATGTCCCAAAAACAGGAGTTACTGAGATAAAATCAGGATCTATTTCTAGAACTAAATCAGAATCTGTGTCTTCAGGAGGAAATTGAGCTGCCCCCTGGGCGTCCGCACATAATTGATCATCTGAAAGTGCTTCATTTGCTTCAGTGTAGGGTATAAATCCTTCACTGCTTTTACAAAAGCTAACGTCGTACGCTGCATATCCATCAAGTGTTCCCGCACAACAGACACCTGTTGCGATATCAGCTACACAAACAGGAACCGTTTCACAAGCCGCATCTTCAAATATACCAAGAGTACAACGTTCTTGAGACTCAGCATCATCAAGACAAACATTTGGACCTACACAACATCCTGCATAAGCAGAAGTTGCAAATGTTAGAAATATAAGTAGAAAGAGCACTAATTTATGAGTTGGAATCAACCCCTTTTTTCTAGACACATGCATCGTAATGTATAATAGCTTAAAATGCGGTTTTCTTTTTAAATACTTTACTATTAGAAATAACTTGTTTATTGACGAGAAATGTTCATTTCGAAGGGAAGAAAAAATAGTTGTGACTTTTTGTCACGTAATGTTACTACAGTTCCCTTATCGATTACTGTAAATTCATTTAGAAAACATCTTCGATCAGAATAATAATTACATTCGAGAATAGAATCATGATCTTGTGTTATGTCAAATCCAGAAATTGGGAGTAATTTGTGAGAATGAAACAAGAAATTGTACATTTGTTTGTACCGAACAGGAAGTGTTACACGTATAGGTTGAATTGTTTGCCCATCAACATATGTTTCATTCAATTCGATTTGTACATCGTCTCGACCAAAGAAAACAGAAACTTGCGCATGAGACAAATCAACATCTTTCACACAAGATATAAATTTTTTTTCAATAAATCTCGACATTTCGACATCAATAGTATTGTTTGTTAGCCCATATGTTCGCGAATCACAAGCAAAAAAACTCCCTTCTTTTTGAGGATTATGAACACCTGATGCATAACAAAGTTTTTGTGGTGTCGAGTCCAATACTGAAAATTCTTGTAAACCAGCTTGCCCTGCAAACATCAAACAAGATTCAAATGAGAACTCAGTTTGGTCTCTATTTTTACTTGTTATTTCAATATCAGTATCAGGTGATGCATCAGAAGTAAGAATAAGAAGAAGTCCAGCTATACCAACAATAACTACTGCAAGAATCATAAACATAGTTATTTGGGCTTTGTTATTTGTGCTCATGGTAACCGTAATTGCGCAGTAAGTCTCGTGTAAGAATCAAGAGTATCGTCCTCACCAGTCACAATTGTTATGCTCTCTGTTTGTGTACAAGTTGGCCCAACATGCACTATAGAACATACGTCTTCTGCAAACCCTTCGTACACAACTGTATATCTAAATGTCTGAACTGATTCGCCAGCTATTGCTTGATATTCAACATAGCCGCCAACAGTTTGTCCGTCTTTAATATTTTTGTATAATTTTTCTGCAATTGAATTTTGAATGAGTGCGTCAGCTTGTGCAGTTGTTGTAGATGTAAATAAACCTGCTATGAAACTTATTATGCCACCAAAGAAACCAACTTGTGCGTCTTCAGGAACAAACACAAGTAATCGTTCTTCATGGTTATATTTCCATTCAGGATTGCTACAAGATTCAAATTCAGAAGATTGTGTTAAACAATTAATTTCCAAAATAGGTTTCACAGTGTTATTCTCATTTTGAAAGTCTTCATATAATGAAATACCAATAAGAGACGGAGTGTTACTATCTGCAGGATTTAAAACACAAAAGCGTAGTTCACATAGATCTAATGCAGCATTCGCACCTAAGAAACAATCGCGGCCTTGCCGACCTTCTTCAAAACTAAAATTTTGTAATAAATCACGAACACGTTCTCCTTGGCTTGTTCCTAAATGATTAGCAACTTGTGATCCTCGGTCGCAATATAGTGAATACTCGTTGATATTTTCGTCCTTTGCTTGACCTTCTAAATATCCTGCTAGTGTTACAGTACGAGATCCCCAATTTCTATCGGCACCACATACATAATTACCCTGTATTCCGCCTTGCGGTACGCAGATGGAACTTTCATTTTCTATGCGAACAAAACAATCAGTATCCAAAGAACAAAAACCTAAAGCAGTATTGTCAAAACGTTTTGCTGGTGGATCATCTCGCCAGTCCCCATTCAAGCAATGGAATTCAGCTTCAATTGATGCACCACTTTTTAACTCATCATGTTTACACACATTATTTAGTAAACAAGATGTTTGTGAACAACATTCTAAGTTATCATTTAGAAGATCTTTTTTTACAACACCATTTTGTGTTTTCGTAAAATAACCATTAGGAGAACAGCTCCACTCACTTGCAGGTGCACATATTTCACCAACTGAAGGAAGAGTTGTTTTTTCTGTTGAAGCAATATTGAAAATAGGATCGGATGCTCCACAAGATGCTATTTCTCCTGCTGAAACATAATTTGGTTTTATAACTTTAATTTTAATATCTTGGAATGTTGTTGAAACAAAACCACCATCTGTAAACGCAATTGAAACATCAGCGTCAGATGTTGAAACAGTAAATGTTTGTGCCTCGATGTCGCCTATAGTTTGTGGAAATGGAATAGTACATTCATCTTTTAGACATTCATAAGAAAAAGAATTATCGTTTATTGTAAATATACCTTTTGCATACGGATCATTTTCTTCAAAGTGTTTTCCACCTAAACAAATTTCTCCATCCGCCACATAAGACTCACCTGGATTGTTTCCACAACATTGACCACCAACAAACGCCCCATACACGAGATCATTACAATGAGCTGCAACAGATTCGTAATCTTTTAGTATTGTGCCCTCTAAATCCCGAACATCTCCTATAATACAATATTCTCTTTGTTCTTCAGCATCGCGTACAAATAAAGAGTCAATATACACATGTGCACCATTAACGTTTGCACGTTGTGGACTTACACCAAATGAAATTGATTTAATTTCTGACACAGCATTAATTAGATCTACAGGAATTCGAATAAGATTCCATTCTTCTAATCTATATCCGCTTATTGAATACTTTTCAATAGGAAATTTGTGTAAAACATCATTGGCATCCATAATAGTTGCTATAACACTCCCCTTTTGAGGAAATGCATAGAATTCTAAAAAGTGTTTCTTTGACCAATCAGTATCCGAAGAGAAATTATCAAATGTAACTCCTGCGGAACTTGGGCCAAGAGTTGCGATATCTATTTCTAACACATGTGTTCCAGAAGGAACACCTATGGTTGGTAATTCAACTAATGCAATTGTTCCTTGTGTTGATGTGATTGATTTGTTCATATCTGCAAAATTTTCAAAATTAGCTTCGAAATCTAAGAATACATTTTTGTAGACATGTTGTTCCACAGTTAGAATGTTACAATCAGTGAGTTCCGCAGATACAATAGTCGTGCAGAGAAATACTAATACTACAAAGATTGCCACACTCTTTTTCATATACTATATTTTTGCATAATTCTCTTTAAAAAAGTTCTTACAGATTATACGCATACCCACATACTGCCGCCGAGGGAGGCACATGAGGAGTCAAAGACGAACTCATAGTAGTGCCGTGCGCAGTATGTGTGCTTTTTTAGAAATATACTACCGTAAAACACGCAGAAAACATCGTAAATCCGATTGATTTCGTAATTGTATCTTTTGCTTTGCAAATGTTGCAAGAAAATAAGAAACACTGTATTTGTCACATAACTGCATTGTTTGTGTTACACGCCCAACGCTTTTTTGTAGATGTTTAGAAATATAAGAAAAGTCAAAAATAAGAATAATATTGTGTTGTTTTGCTAATTTTGCAATCACCGTATTAAATTGTCCATTTTTCTGGTGCATAAAATCTTTATCAGGAGATTGTTCAAGTCCAACTACATAATCACAGTATCCTTTTTCAATCATATATCTGATGTCAGCCTCAGCTTTCTCAGTATCTTTGAAATCAGGCCTATAAATCACACCCGCACACTGTTTTTTTAATTTAGTATATTGATTTTTGTCAAGTTTAGTAGAAATAAGCACTAACTGGTCTTTTTGGGGTTCATCAGAGACAGTTAGAGTATACGGAGTTTCCTTCAAGTATACAATATCTCGATGTTTTATAAGTGCCATATTAAGAGTATAGGTCATGTAGTATTTAAAAGTTTGACATATTCATCAGTTTATTTAAGAAGCAGACAGAAAGATTTATATAGACACCCAGTAGACAATTACTATAAATAACGAGGCAAAAATATCATGGCTGAAGAAGAAAAACGATTCTCAAAAGATCTCATCGGAAAAACAATAGTTTCAAAGAACGGAAAGAAATTTGGAGAAGTCGGTGACTTAATTTTTGAAGTTAAAACTGGAGAACTTATCCATTTAGTACTTATCAATCCAACAATCTACACTGAAAAATTAGAATTGGAAAAAGATAAAGAAAACAACATTCTTGTACCATACAGCGCAGTAATTGCAATTGGCGACTTTATGGTTATTGCTGAAGAAGACATTATTTAGGTCTTCTTCCTTTTTTTCTATTTATTACAGATATAGCATAGGTTTAAGTATCTCGAGTTATTTCTTTTTTAGAAGATGACACTATTTGATTTCACACAACCACTTAACACTGAAGAATACGCAACTCTTGTAGAAAAGCACAGAATCGATCCTACATTTAAACTGGCGCAGATACGTAAGATTCAACTTCGAGATTATAATCATGAGTGGGAAACGTCAATACCACTAAATGGTCCAACTCGAACATATATAGGCGAAACAACTGCTTTTCGAAAACCTACTTCTGTTGGTGTGACTTTACGTGGGCCATTTCTGTCTGTAGGATTCTATCAAAGAGATGAGTATAACACTAGGAAACAACGTCATGCAAGAATCACATTTGATGCAAAAGGACTTGTTCGATCATTACATGTGAACATAACCGATGAAACACCACCGCATTTTTATGAAACACAAAAAGAACTAGAAGTTTTTGCATCAGGAAATGATGTTTCTTGGAGCAACGGAGTTCATTTAAGTGAAGGGGTATGTGCATATACTTGGCATCCGAACACACTACCAGCAATTCTAAAGATGTTTGCAAGTGAACATTCACCTTTACCAGGATTTGACATATTGGGTCAATCGTTTAACTTTGCAAATAGACTTGTTTTTGCCAATAGACGAGGAGTAACAGATCTTTCATCAAGCAAACCATTTATCTTCGATATGAGTGATATTGAGCAAGATAACCTTGCAATGCATATTATTACTGCAATTCAGAAAAAAGGCATATATGAGGCTTCAACAATTAGACGAGATCCATTACAAATTCATCTCACCTATGGAAAGGAAGATGACGCGTATGACTAATAAGCCAAAATGTGCTCACTCTTATCTAAGTACTCATATATCTGCAAAGATATCTGTAAAACTAGTTATGTTAGTAACATAAGACAAATGTGTGAATGCAGACCATTTTTTGTCTTTGGCGTAAACAAATATTTTTGGGCTTCCCGTAGATAAAAAACGCTCAATAGCAATACCAAACTCAGCATGTGCTCCTCGCATTTGAATGGAGTAATCAGATATAAGTACAAAAACATCACATTCACGCACATTTTGAATCTCTTTTTTTAAATGACTGACAAGGACTTTTTTAGGATCTTTAGCAAAGGGTTTCGTACCAATTTTACCAACCCATTTATAGGGTATACAATGGCCATGTTGTTCAACCTGTGAATAATACTCTTGAGCCGCTTGGGGATCAAAAATAGATGCAGATATATGGAATTTTTTCATAATCACTCTAACACTTATGAAACTTTTAAATAGGTAGAACAACTTCTAAAAGTTGTTATGGACCTATCAGAATTTGTTTCAACATTGCCACTCACAGCATATGAGAAAAAAGTAATCTTATTTCTCAGCAGTACAGACGAATCAACAGCAACAAAGATTGCAAAAGAAACGCAAACGCCACAAGGGCGAATTTATCAAGTATTGAACGATTTGCGCCAAAAAAAGATTGTATTTGAGCTTCCTGTAACTCCTAAACGGTTTTTTATAAAAGACGTGCAGACAAGTCTGAAGAATTATATTCAAGCTCATACAGAAAAATGGAATACAAAATTGTCACAAGTTAATACAATGACAATTCCAAAAAAGAACACAGTAGCACAAAAAACACCTTCCGTCTTCCTATCTCAAGGTAGAGAGGAGCATATTCAACTCTTACGAAATTTATTGGAAGAAACAACACATGCATTCAAGAGAATTGCACCTTTTTTCAGAGGTACACGAAAAACACAGAAACTTACATTACAAAAAACAGAACAAGGCATCCCGATTCAAATACTTATTACAGAAATCACACAAACAAATGCAAAAAACATCCAATTTCATCTTGAACTGGGAAGTTCTGTCAGACTCACCAAATCAGAAAACGCTTTTGGATATAGTGTCAGTGATTCAGCAAAGGCACTTTTTGGAGCAGAAGACTATTCTCAAGAACAAGAAAGAATTATGATTATGACACAAAATCCTGGTTTAGTGTGGACTTTAGAGAAAAACTTCGACAAACTTTGGAAAGAAGCAAGGCCACTAACGCTCAAATCTCTAAAGGCGTTTTTGTAGATCCAAAACCTATTTAAACAAAGCTCTGATCTCTTATTACTATGAGCCTTATAGATTTCTCACAAGACGAAGAAAAACAAATCCATAGTATTTGGGTTGAAAAATATAGACCAAGAACGTTTGATGAAGTAAAAGGCCAAGACAAGATCGTCTCAAGAATTAAATCATTTATCAAAAGCAAAAATATGCCTCATTTATTATTCTCAGGTCCAGCAGGTGTTGGAAAAACAACACTTTCTCTTGTAATTGCAAGAGAGTTATATGGAGAAAACTACAAATCAAGTTTCTTAGAATTAAACGCAAGTGATGAACGAGGAATTGACGTTGTACGAACAAAAGTCAAAGACTTTGCACGAACACGTGCAATTGATTCAGTCCCTTTCAAAATTATCTACTTAGACGAATGTGATGCGCTAACAAAAGAAGCACAACAAGCATTAAGACGAACTATGGAAAATTACACAAGTACAACAAGATTCATTCTTTCATGTAATTATTCAAGTAAAATTATAGATCCAATCCAATCACGATGTACAGTGTTTAGATTCCAGCCTCTTCCAAAAGAAGATGTGTTTACAATTATTGACGAAGTTGCAAAGAATGAAAACATTACGTTAACTCAGGAAGCAAAAGAAGCAGTATATGAAGTAACACAAGGAGATTGTCGAAGAACAAAGAATCTTCTGCAAAGCTGCGCTGCAATAGAAAAAGATATTACTGAAGATACAGTATACTCTCTTTCTTCAATTGCAAAACCAAAAGAAATCAAAGAATTTATACAACTAGCAATTACAGGCAAATTTATTGAATCACGAAAAATGCTTCTAGACACAATGCTTCGTCATGGATTAAGCGGGTTAGATATTATTAAACAAATCCAATCCGAAATCTGGAACGTTGAGATGAGTGATAAACATAAAGTCAAACTCATCGATCGATGCGGTGAAGTGGAATTTCGAATGACTGAAGGAAGTGACGAATATGTCCAACTTGAAGCGTTTTTGGCCTACTTAACTCTCTATTCTGCATAAAACTTAAAAAGGCTCATTACAAAATGTAAGAGATGAAACGACGAGACTTAAAAACATACGTATTTGAATCAAAGCTTCATGGTCTTTTATTAGGAGCAGGAATTGTTCTTTTAATTTCAGCATGGATTCAATCTAAAGCACCAGCAATTATTATAGGCTTACTCTTCATCGTAATTAGTTTTGGTATTCTTGTAGTAAACACACGACGTGAAAAAGAATACAAAGAATTTGTTAAGTACGAAGATCTACAAATTTAAATAAAAGAAAAAAAATTAGATAGCTTAATTGCTATCTGATAAGTCTTTAATAATAATCGGTTTACTGATTGTTTCCATATACCGGTATTCCAATTCAATATTTAATGGTGTTTCGAAATCATTATTTACACCACTTGTATCAAATGTACAAAATATCTGTCTTGGTTGCGCATCAGGTAAGAATACATATCCGCTGTTACTTGTTCCATCTTGGAAACCTGAACAGGTAGCTGGGATACTTCCTGCATCAATTGCGTTTACTTCGATAAATACTCTGTTTCTATCTGGGTTATTAGTAAGTCTGTTACATTCACTTCCAACTTTGAAGAATTTATTAACCGGATTTCCCACATGCGAGATTTCTAAAACAACTTGTACCCCGTTTTTACCTTGTGCGTTTTCTTGTACTCGACTAATATGAATCGGTCCACCACTGTTTACAACTTGTTTTTCTCCAGCGATAGCACATACATCATTATTGTCTGCAAAGTCAACATTTGATTCTTTTACACAAAGTCCAGTTGTAACTCGTGTTTTGTAATTATAACAAGCAACTGCTCGAATTTCAGTTGAATCAATAGATCCTGCGATATCTTGCTGATAGTTTAGTCCATCAAATGTAACTACATCAAATTGGCCGTCAACAACAACACCATTGCTGTTTTTTCGTGCGCCTTCGATTGCAGGCATATCTTCTTCAAGTTGTGCATCACTAATACCATACTCTCGAGGTGATATTCCTTCTAAGTATACATATCCGTCATTAACTTCTAGATTATTTTCTCCAACGTTTTTAATTTGAACGCCAACAGAGAATGGAAATTGTTTATCGTCAAAGATTTCATCAGGTGGCTGTTGAGCTAAGAATGATATTTCTAATCCATCTGTGCCCCCTATAAATGGCGTTGTAAATGGTTGTGTTTCAGTACCGGATCCGCACCCGACAATAAATATAAGTAATATTACTAATGCTGCATATCTCAATATAATCACCTGTAGAGTGTTTTTTTGTAATTGATTTTATAAATATATCGTCAAATTGTGCACAACCTAATCATTATACACAGTAATTCCCGTAGTAACTGTATTCTTGTACCCGTAATGGAATTCCATGTTTAGTTGTGCCCAGTATGCATTTTGAAACTCATCAACACAGTTTTCACATTGACAAACAACAGTTCCTTGTCCATTTCGTAATCGAACTGGATTTACTGGTTCACAAAATAATGCTTTATTAGAAAGGGACACTGATCCCACGTAAATTTTATCAATATCTCCATAGTCAAGACCAAACGCACACTGGTCATTAGAAACTGCAGGATCAAATAATGTTCCAGAATCTGAATTACTCACCGTAATTTTAAAACGTATATCAGAACCACTTACTGTTGGTTCTACACCACTTACAACAAGAGGATGTCCTTGTGCACCAAAATTACGTGCTTGTAACTGACATACTTTGTCCTCAATCTTTCGATTAAATGGATCTGAATCAACACATACTTCTGCTGTTGCAATAGTTGAATATTCATAACAAGATGTTAACTGAATTGTTTGTGCAATTTCATCACTATTCCTTGGTCCATTTACAAATCCATGGATTGTATATACATCGCTGAATTCACCGCGAGGATCAAATTCATCTTTTCCTTCTTTTACAAGAAATGGAGGATCAATAAGCATATTTTCAAGAATTGTTGGGTCAAACCCAGTTAAGTATAAATCTCCATCAGTAACATCAGATGTTCCTCTGTTATATACATCAACAAGTAATGTTAATGTATCTCCACTTCGAAATACTGTAGGATTTGTTGAATGAAAGCGTAGTTCAAGTGCTTGTGATCCGAAACGGTAATCATTTACTTGCTCAGAACCACCACTTGCGCCACCTGCACAACCTGCGTATAGCGTGAGAGCTAACGTTAGTGCAATGACGTAAAATGCATTTACATGATGGTGTTGTGGACGCATAGTATTGTTTCTCCCTTTGTTTATTTATAAATATTATCGAATTATATCAAACTTCGTACTTTCACTTTCTGCATATCCATACGCAATTGAAGTTGAAAGTGATGTTTCGTAAGACGTTGTTGCACTCACATCAATAGGATTTCCTACACATCGAACTCTAACTGAGCCGTCAATAAGCTTGATGAATTGCTCATCACAAAATAATTGATCATTTGAAAAGTTTGCTTCAAAATAAATATGATTTACAATGTCCCCTGGTGCTGCAACACTTGAACAAAATGTTCCATCCCAACCTGGTTCGTAGACAACTCCTCGGCCACTATTCTTAATATGAAATGTAATTTCTGGAATTAATAGATCTGTCGATTCTTCTCTAAAAAATACTTCTGCTCGTTCAACATTTAGTGGACCGCCACCAGTTCCTAAAGAAACATCACTTAGTGTACAAGGTTTTTCTGTTTCTGCAATATTATACGGATCATTATCTACACAAACAACATCTCGCTGTGTTGTGTGAAATGTATAACATGCAGTTGCAACAACTTCAGTTGTTCGTCGTTGACTTTGAGATGGAAGTGACTTTGCAATAAATGAGAAAAATTCAATATAACGCTCTCCTTGTGGATTGTCTGGACTTCTTCCGTCAACATCTATTCGTTGTATTGTTTGAGTGTTTGATTCTAATACAGAATCGTCATAATTTACACTCAGTGTACCTCCACGAATATCGTTTCCACCTTTATTATGTAATTCTAAGTCAACACGAAGTTGCTGCTCTTGATATACTTCCCTCGGGGGTGCATCAGGCATAAAACGCATTTGTAATGCGGTTGTTCCACTTCGAAAATCATCGTCAACTTCTTGATGACCACTTCCAGAACTTCTACCACCACACGCAGATAGAAGTAGCACGAGTGCTAATAAGATAAGTATTTTTTGTAGTTTCATTTTGCATACTCCACTTGTGTTGCAAGTGTGATAACGTCAGGTAAAAGTGAATCGTGACAAAGTGAACAAAGTCCCGCATTGGCACAGGAATCATAGTTTCCGTATTCAAAATTGATGCCACATACAAATTTACCAACAGCGCATGTTGGATCATTGCTACATAACGTTATCATTTCATTCATATAGAGTGCCCCATATATAAAACTCTGGGTTGGATTTGTACTTACAAGTTGTTGTTGATCATACGCAGTCATATTTGAGAATGTTTCATGAGATATAGGCGTACCAGCCGAATTTTTTGTTACATACTCAACTTGATCCATAGTTGTTCCTAAAAATCCAAATTCGGTTCCATAGTTAATATTCCCTTGAATATTTTTGAAATTACTCCAATCATTTAAGACTAGTCCAACAAGTAATGCGCGACTCATACAGTTTGTTTGTGCAAAGTATGATTTTGCACTGTCCGCCAAATCAAGCTCTAATCTGGCTAGAACATCACGATATTCTTGTTCTGTTTGTTTATCGTACGCAAACAATAACTCAGTGTTAATATTAACAGGAAATTCTTGGCTACATAATGTTCTATCTTTTACAGATGCATCTTGTGATCGTAATTTTTCTGCTTCTTGTGTTTTTTTAACACGAAATGATTGCTTTTTTTCTAAATCATACTGATACGCAATTCTTCCTCTAAAACTTTCAATCGAATATGGTCCAGCGTTTAAGATTTCAGATGGATTCAGTGCATCTATCTCACATGTGAAAATAGATTCTTGTGTATATGCACGATCTCGTCCAACTGAAATTGCAGTTGATCCTTTTGTTGTAGGTGTAAATAAAACATGAAGGTAGTCTTCACAATTTAAGTCATTCTTGAAATAAGGTGTTCCTGATGCACAATCACTCTCGCTAAGGATAGTGAACTCACCTTCGATGCTCCCACTATTACAGGCAATAGATCCATCGTCACGGACTGCAATCGAAAAACCTTTTGGTACTGAAATAATACTTTCATGCAATTGAGTGATTAGTCCTTCCCAAGTATTAGAGTTTTTTATTCCCGCTCGAAGAAGGAAACTGTACACACCTGTTTGTGGAAGTTCAATTACAGGATTTGCAATATCTAAATGTAATTCTGCTGGTGCAACCGTATGGATACTTTTTTCAAATGTATCAGTGATTTCATAAAAAGAGTAAAAGCTTGAAATAAAATCTCGGCCCTGATCATCAAGTATTTCACGAGTACCTGGTTTTGCAAAGTACCGTTTAATGAATGCGCTAGTAGTAAAATCAAAATTTGCACCAATATTCAATTCATAAAATCCATTTCCCTTTAATGAGTTAGGAATAGTACATAATACATCACGAGATTCTTGTGATCTAACCGTATACGTGTCTTTACTTAATGTTCCAGAGATACCATCTTTGTCAAGAGTATTTGTCGCATTACATCGTAATGTAACAAATACAGAGTTATCAAGTGTGTTAACATTGAGTGTTGAAAGGAATTGTGCAGGAGCATGTTGTAATACTTCTGATTGTGCAAGTTGTATGTTATCTAATGACAGTCCAACAGATCTGTCGACTCCCCGTTCGACCGAACCTTCGAAATCTATACCGCGGGCGCTATTAATATCATTTTTTGTTTTGTTTCGAAAGTCAACGACGGCTTGTTTAGTTCCACCCACCCAATTTTGAGCGGCACTGTAAAAGTTTTTATACCAGACTTCTTTTACTGTTGTGTCTGTTCCACCTGCTTCTACTAATCCAAGTTCATTCCCATTTCTAATAACAAAGCTCAGCAGAATTGCAAGCACTAGTCCTATTAAGATAATACTGATCCAACGAGGAACAGCAGTGTATTGTTGAAATCCAACAACATACCAATACCAAGGTGTGATTCCTAGACACATAATTTGTATAATTATTTTTACAAAAGTCATCGGACCGCCTGCCCCCATCCAGACAAACACTTGATCTAAGAATTGTACAAAAAATGGAAAAATGAATGTTGCAATCAAAAAGAAATTCACAAGTGCTAAATCAAACCTGTGTGTTCGAGATAAACGTACAAGAATCATCATTAATATTAGTGCAACAAAAAATTGTGGAGCCAATGGTAAATTAAATTGAGTAATGAGTGCTGAAAGTGGCACAATAAAAGTGAAGGATGCGACAATCATTAAGATGAGACTCATTAATAAAAATAAAAGGGTGTTAGATCTATCTTGTTGAGAAGTGACTGCAAATGCAATCATAAAGGCAATTGCTGTTTGTAAGATAATATGAATTGCACCTAATTCGAATCCATATTTACTCCAAGAAAAGAAATGTACCGCAAATGCAAGCATAAGAATAATGATAATTCCAGTTGATGGTGAGCGAGCGCTTGGTAAACTCATCCTGGCTGAAATTCGATTGGTTGGACTTCCACGAAACCAAGAGCCAAGCATCTTTGCTCCTATGGCAAGTTTTGTTGCAATACGCCCTTGAGGAACTACACTTGTAACTGCACCTACAACGCCGCCTGTAGGACTGTTAAATGTTGGAAACCTCATCTTTCCTCAACGAGAATTTCTGTTCGTACAAGTGAAAAATCACTTTTTGGAACTATTTGAATGTAATTGCTACGATCTTGTACATATCGAGTAATATCTTCACTAGCTGAATCGTCTCGAGTATCTACACGTCGACGGTAACCATTTACGATTAAATCAAATTCATGTTGATCGTCATCATCAACAAAGTCAAATTCAATAGTTACTTTGTATCCTTCTTTGAGTACAGCGTCGTCAGTATCATCAGCGCCGGATTCGTATGTATTTCTGATTCGACCATCACCATCTGATTCATATCCACCTGGACAGAATGCTTGTTCATCAGTTGATAATTCATCTTTACAAATATTAGTTACGCCGCCTCGAGGCAGTTCGTCACACCAGTATTCTCCATCGGATTCAAAACAACAGTCTTTATCATAAAATTTAGAACAGCCTGATGGACATACGTTATCATCATTGTCCCCACATGCTCCTTCAAAGTCATCATGAACATTGTTAGCTGAATCTTTATATCCGCTTGGACATCGATCATTATTGAATGAATCAACTCTACCAACACATCGATCACTTGTAAGTTGTGTTGGAACAGTACACCAGTATGCGTCAGCGTATTCAGCTTGACAACAGTCAGGATCAACATCTTCACCACATTGTTGTGGGCAGACTCCGTCGTTTTCACCACAGATAAAATTCTGATCAAAATCAGCAATGAATAGCTCGTCATCTAATTCGAAGAAGTATGTTACTCCTTCATCATCATCTAAAAATGTTTCAACACGTACTTGGTCAAAACTGTAAAGACCGCTTTTTGCTTCAAATGTAATTTGATTTCTTCCTGCAGTAATTGCTGATTGAGGAAGACTTGCTGAATTAATAATCCCGCAGTCTGGGACTTTAGAAAATACTAACTCCCCATTTAAGTCAACTCGAAGTTTGCTTATTGTTGCTGGATCACAGTCAACGATGAATTTTAATTTTGCACTATTAAGTTGCTGTTCTTCTTCACTTCGTAGTTCAATAATTTGTGTTGCTTCTAATTGTCCACGATCAATGATTTCAGCTTGTACTCGAACTGCGCTAAAATCATATACATTTCGTTTCCAAAATGCTAATCCTGGTGAATCAACAATGAATGTGATATAGTTAAGTGCTGCAAGATCAGTAATTTTAATTGGGCCTACTTGTGAATCTGATAAATCGCCTTCAAAGATTTGTTTATTGTTATGAAGAATACGTAATGTGCCGTGTGCACGTGTTGGTTGTATAAGCAATACTGTGTTTTTTGTATCAGATACATCTTCTGCAATAAACTCAAATGTATAGTCTTTTCCACCAAACATTGTTCGTTCAACAACAAATCCGTTCTTTTCTGCAAGAATTTGTGCTTCATACTGTCCTCTTAATACAAAAGGACTTATATCATGAATAAATGAGTCTCGGGTTTGTTCAGTAAGTTTACCCGGTCCTGGAAAGATAAATTCTGTTAGTAAATCAACATCAACACTGCCTGTTCCTGTTGTTCCTGTAGGTATAGTAACGCCATCAGCAGTCTCACCTAAGAGTGCTGCACGCTCGGATGGAGGTAAAAATATGATATAGAATACTATAAGAATGGTTAAAACAACAAGAAATGGTGCTCCACTGTTTGGGGCAGCGTTTGCCCGTTTACCTTTAATATTCACTAATTTCACCTCGTATTATGCGCACGATAACTTATTAAAAACAGAGCAACACACTATTTAAATGTATCGGATTTACCTCGTCGGGTAGCGAATAAAGAATCATGAAAATACTTCATAAAGAAACAAATACGTTGACCGTACTCACACAAGATTTAGATGATACGTGGCTACTCTACAAAACAATTGAAGCAGGTGACATTGTAAGTGGGCGAACAACACGTAAAATCAAAATAGGTGATGCGGCAGTTGATCGTAATGTAAAAGTTGTCATTAAACAACTACATCTAAGTATTTTAGTTGAAAAAATCGAATATGAGCCATCTGTACACCATGTTAGACTAACTGGGCCAATTCAAGAAGGCACAGATGATGTGCCAAAAGGAGAATATCATTCTTTTCTTATCGAAGAATCAACACAAATCACAATTAAAAAGAAAAAGTGGTATACACATCAAATTCACAAACTTGAAGACGCACAAAAACAACAATCCGCATTATTACTTGTATTATTTGATCGAGAAGAAGCAATTATTGGTAAAGTCACAAAAAAAGGATATGAAAAATTAACTTCACTACACGCGCAGGTTGCAAAAAAAGATGAACCAAATCAAGCTGGTGTTTCTATTTATGCGTTAATTGCAAAAAAAGTGGACCAATATGTAGACCGATTAAAACCAGCAACAATTTTATTTGCAAGCGCACCATTCTTTCAGCAGTACATGCAAAAGGAGATTCAAGATTTTCCGTGGAACTCGCAATCTAAATTTAGTACTGTAAATAGTGTTGACGAAGCAGGAATTCAAGAAGTACTTGCAACTGATGCTCGAAAATACATTAATGATAACCCTGTTGCACTTATGCAAGATATTCTCAAAAGAATTTCAACAGATGAAACTGCAAATTATGGAAAAGACCAAGTTGTGAACGCAGCAAACATGGGAGCTGCAGAATTATGTTTAATTGCACACGAATTTCTTAAAAAAGAAAAAGAACGTGATGATATGGTAGATCTAGAACAAGTAATGAACAGTATTGAAGCAACAAAAGGTAAAATCATTATTGTTGAAGAAGATTCTTCTGTTCATAAAATGCTTATGAGTTTAGGCGGAATTGCTTGTACATTACGTTATGCACTATAACGTTCAAACGCTAAGTCTTCACATTTTGTTTTCACATACGGATTTTGTTGTAGTGATTTTAGAAACTGATCAAATGTAATAAATTCTCTTTTTATTTGCGCAACCATACGTCCTTGTTTTTCTTTTGCAAGTGGGTGTTTTTGTAAAAATGCTTTTACCGAAGGATGTAATCTAACAGGTGGTCCAATGACAGTTTGTTTTGGACTTAGTCTGTGTTTTTCTACACATAGATACATCGTTGCTTGTTTCTCAGGCTCCCATTCCCACTCTGAACTTAGTAATGCAAATTCTTGTTTGGGAGCATTTGTTCTGATATAATCAAGAACTTTTTTTAGTTTTGCACCAACAATATCAATTTTACCAGACTGTGGAGTAAGTGTTAATTTGTATCTTGTCCCTTTTTCTTTTGTAAAGTTTGTGATACTCATTTTCTTTTTAAGAAAAAAGGCTTTTTTGGGATTTTGTAAAAATAATCTCGCAGCAGTTGCGAATCGATCACATTGTTCTTTTGTTAATGCACTAGCTGCATTTCTACTTGGTAGTATTGGATCAATAACAATAATAGGTGAATCAATCTTTGCTTCATTCAAAAATTGTAATGCGTTTTTCCCTTTGTAATAATATTCAACATCGATGATATGTTTGTCAGGCCATAATTGCGATGCCTCAAGCACTCCCAGAAAGCTCCCGTAATGTATAGTAAGAATATCTAAAACATGACCGCTAAAGCCACCAATATAGCTCTCAGCGCCATACACGCGCTGTGCTTTACAAAATGCACGCAGTAATCTAATATCAGGGCGAACTTTTTTTGCTTTCTTTTTTACCCAATGTACATGATGCGGAGACATGTCCGTTACATTTTGTGCTTGTTGCGCATTGTCAATTTTTAGTACAGGAATAAGTTCAAATGTAATCTTATGTTGAATAGTTTGAAAATAATCACGAGAGCCATGAATTTTTTCATAGTCAAAACCATGTAAGTTTTTAAGAATAATATCTAATTGTGCAGATAGATCAATATCTTTGTATTGCCTGTAGTCGAATCGAACAAATACATCACAATCATATTTTCCAATTAAGTGCGTATCTTTTCCAACTGATCCACCTACTTGTACTTCACAATCAATACCTAACGTTTTTGCTTCTCGGCGTATCCTTGCAAGGAGTGGTTTAATTTTATCATCCAAAGAATGTTTGGGTGTGATTTCTTTGAGAACACTTGCAAGTATTTCTTTCATAAAGGTCTACTTTGCAAATGTGTTTTATAAAATTAGCTCTCCGAACACTATATAAACGGCCCAGAACTCCTTTTTAAGTGCAGATGACGAAGTGAACACCAACTGACTTACGGATGATGAACGGAAGTAACTTCGGATGCCTTTTCTTAAATTTATATTACACTTACAAGTTCAACAACGAATACTACGCCTTGCAGTAAGATCAGGAGAGTGAGTGATTACATGTTGATCGAAGATCTACAGGTCCGTCGAAGTTCTTCAAACTTCAAGGCATGCAATGTGTTCGACGCAGAACCTGCGATCAACGAAGCAGTAAATCTAGGCGTAGTATACCTTTCAAATAAAGAAAATCAAACTCACCTAGGAGTCAAATCATAAGTAAAAAGTTGAACTACATACGTACCTAAAAGCCACCAGATTGAAAGATCACTTAATCCCCACCAAACTGTTGTTGTTACTAACAACATAACAAAATGAGCATACGAATAATCTTTTTTTATACCTAATAAAACCGGAAGTGTTTGCACACCTTCATGACTGTCTTTTACAACGTCACGTAAATCTCCTGCAAAATTTCTTAGTATAATAAGTGGAATAACAAACACTAACAATGGATTCCAAAGTCCAATCATAGGAACAAACAAAAAGTAATGTTGTACTGCTCGGGAAAGTGGACTAAATGCACCAAAGTGCCATTGTTTCTTTAGAATATAGAATAAACTAAATACAACGTACCCTAAAATTGCAATATGTGGAACAAGCCAAAAACCAATAATTAAAAACGGAGCAAATGAATATTTAGGAAGCATTGATCTTCCACTATCCTTATGTATTAATTCAAGATATAATAAAAAAGAAATATGTAATAAAATAACACCCAATCCAATTCGTGACGTTGTCTGCAAAGCTGCTAACACCAAAATAAGATCAGCAAGTGAATAGAGTCGTAGTTGTCCTATTACATTAAGAACAAACACACGCACAGGCGCGTCGTAAAGAAGTGTATTTGATTTGTAACTCATTAGTATAATCCAGCTATTTACCCAAACATGTTAAAGTTTTCGTGATTTTCTTTAAACTCTTCATCGTTTTGTACTTTTTCAATTGCAGCAACAAGATCAGCATGATCAATCATGATCTTATCCGCACGAATAGCAAAATAACCTGCTTCCGTACATACTGATTTAATCTCAGCTCCAGTGAAACCTTCGATGAGTTTGTAAATTTCTTTGAGTTTGATTTTTTTAGAAAGTGTCATATTCTTTGTATGAATTTTGAACACTTCTTTAATTCCATCACCAGATGGAGCAGGAACATGTATTAATCTATCAAGACGTCCTGGTCGAGTAATCGCAGGATCAAGGATATCTTTTCTATTTGTTGTCCCAATTATTTTAACATTATCTAATCGCTTGAAGCCATCTAATTCAGCTAAGAATTGCATAAATGTCCGTTGAACTTCACGCTCTCCAGAAGTTCCAACTTCAATTCGTTTTGCACAAAGAGCATCAATTTCATCAATAAAAATAATTGCAGGTGCTCGTTCTCTTGCCAGTTGGAATACTTCTTTGACAAGTTTTGCACCTTCCCCTATGAATTTTTGAACTAATTCTGAACCAACAATTTCAATGAATGTAGAATTAGTTGAGGAAGCAACAGCTTTTGCAAGCATTGTTTTACCTGTTCCAGGAGGTCCGTATAATAATATACCTTTTGGAGGTTCAATACCTACTTTCTTAAATAGTTCAGGTTTTTGTAATGGAAGTTCAATAACTTCTTGAATTTCATTAATTTTTTCAGATAATCCGCCAATTTCTTTCCAAGATATTTTTGGTTTGTCAATGATAACAAATTTGTCAATGTCATATTTTTTCACAGCAGTGACTTTTTTGATTACTGTTAGATTCTTTTGCTCACAAAGTACATGATCCCCTGAAAATAGAGTATCTGATGTTTGTGAGACATTTACATAAAATTGATTTCCGTTTGGAACTTTGATAATTGCGTGTTTATTTCCATCAATAACTTCTGCAATCTCACAGATCATTAATGCTGGCTGTTGATATCGTAATAACTCACTTTGGAGTTGATTTACAGTTTCTTGAAGAACTTTGTTTTCAGACTCTAATTGCTCAGTATCATCTGATGCTGTGTAAGAGAACATCATTTTTTTTAGTGCTTCTTCCTTCTTTTGTGTTTTTGCTGTCATACAAAGATAGATATGTATTAAGCGTTTTTAAATATTTGCGTTATTTACACATAAGATGGCTAATTTCTGAAGACAACTTCGCGAGAAAGACCAGGCGCTATTTTTTTCATTTTCTTCTCATAATAGGAAAACGGTTCCATTTTAAGTATAAAAAAAGGCAAAGGTTAGGTCAAACTCATGTCTTTGTGAATTAACTGGGACATAAATAGAGCCATTATTTACAAATAGTGGACCTTTAGAGAAAAAAGAATTAGTTACTGTTAGTGGCTGCGGTGAACAAGATTCGGTTCGCGGGTTTCCAAATATGCGTACATAAGCAGTATCTGCAAATATGCTCCCAACATCATGTGCAACAGTCAAATCATAAGGAGTTGCAATCATACCTGCGTCTGACTCTTGTGTTGCTAATAAAAAGGTTCCATCGTCAGGTAATTGCCTACCTGCAAACAAAGGGACATAACAATTGAGTAATCGAGAATTGTCCATATCATACATATGAGTTCTATATACAGGTGTTCGCACTTATAATTCTTACGATTATATTTTTAAAGACAACAAAGAATAATCTTACTATGGATAACAAACTTAAACTCGCAAAACTTCTCGTAGAGCATTCAATACGGCCAAAAAAAGGAGAAACTGGAATACTTCGATTTGGAGAATTAGGTTCTTCGCTTGCAATCATCGTATATGAATTATTAGTTAAAAAGGGATGTCACGTTATTCTTAAACCGCAGATGAATGGGTTTGCAAAAGCGTTTCTAACAAATGCAACAGACAAACAATTAACAAAAAGTCCAAAACTTGCAATTGCTGAAGCACAAGAAGCTGACTTTTTTATTGGAATTGGTGCAGAACAGTCATTAACTGAATTAAATGATATCGATCCAAAAAAAATTGCTGATTCAGCTAAAGCGTTACGAAAAGCACAAAACATCATTATTGAAAAAGACAGATGGGTAATTTGTCAGTATCCAACTAATGCGTATGCGAAAGGCGCAGGAATGTCTCAAAAAGCATTTGAAAAGTTCGCATACACTGCAATGTGTGCCGATCTTACAGGAATGTACAAAACACAACAAAAACTAAAAAAAATCCTAGATAAAGCAAACACTGTTCGTATTGTAGGAAAGGAGACAGACGTTACATTTAGCATTAAGGGACGACTTACACGGATTAGTTATGGTCGTCATAATATTCCTGATGGTGAAGTATTTATTGCGCCTGTAGAAAATACAACAGAAGGCCAAGTATTATATGATATTCCTACACGATATGGTGGATCTGATTTTAAGAACATTCGACTTACGTTTGAAAAAGGCCAAGTTGTAAAAGCAACGTCTGATATTAATCAAAAAAAACTGTTAACAATACTTTCAACTGACAAAGGTGCAAGATTCTTAGGAGAATTTGGCATTGGTACAAACTACGCTATAAAAAAACCAATCAAACAAATTCTCTTTGATGAAAAAATCGGCGGTACTATTCATCTCGCAGTTGGTCAGGCGTATTCTTACGGCGGTGGGAAAAATAAAAGTGCAGTACATTGGGACATGATCAAAGAAATGCGAAAATTCGGCGAAGTATACGTTGATGGAAAACTTATTCAAAAAAATGGTAAATTCACACTATAACTTATCTAATGGGTTACCTGTACTGGTAGCAAAGACTCACCAAAAAAGCATCACGTTACTTTTTGCAGTAAATGTTGGAAGTGTTCATGAAGCACCAGAAAAGCGTGGGATATCTCATTTTTTTGAGCATATGATTTTCGAAGGAACAGAGAAAAGAAAGTGTGCGTTTGATATTTCTAAGGATATTGAAACAGTCGGTGGTGAGTTTAATGCAATGACTAGCAAAACAAGAACGTATTTCTACGTTAAAGTACCTTCAACAAGCTTAGAACTTGCATGTGACATTCTAAGTGACTGTTTACTCAATGCAACATTCAAAGAAGATAAAATCAAAAAAGAAAAACAAGTTGTGCTTAGTGAAATTGATATGGCACTTGACGATCCAAAAATGAAACAGTGGTTATTATTCGAGGATATCTTTTTTGATACACATCCTGCAAAATACCCTATTTCTGGAATGAAAAGCCATGTAAAAGCATTTACAAAAGATGATCTTGTTGCGCATAAGAATAAATGGTGTGTTGCAAAAAATGCGCAATTATTTGTTGTGGGAACAATACCTGGTAAGACTAAATCACTATTACAAAAATACTTTTCCACAATTCCGAAAGGAACAAAAAAAGTAACTTCGTTTCCTACAGAAAAAAATCACATCAAACAAAAAAAGAAAACACTCAAATCAATACAACAATCACATATCACAGTTGGGTATCATATTCCAAATGCTGGTACAAAAGAAAGCGCAGTGTGTGAAGTTATTGAGTCCATTTTATCTATGGGACAATCAGGATGGTTATTTGATGAGTTTCGAATCAAACGTGGTATTGCATATGATGTTCGTGCAATGCATGAATCATACCACACAGGATCACTTCTTGCAATAAATGTTGCAACAACACCAAAAAATACTGATTTGTGTAAACAATTAATCGCAGAACAATTAAAAAAATTAGAATCTGTTGATACAGCAACTGTAACACGTGCAAAAAAACACCTTGTTGGTAGATACCATCTAGAAATGGAAGACACGCTGGACTATGCATTATTCCTTGCAGATCAAACACTTGATGATGCAACGACGTATCTTTCCCAAATTAAAACAGTAACAAAACAAGAAGTTATTTATTTTACAAAGAAATATTTACAAAACCCAACGACAACTATTCTTACCGGGTAACTTGATAAGATTGAACTGTTTCGAGAAGTTTTTTAGCATCTTCATTTTGTGCGAAATGATCACGCACAGGATCAAGCATCTTGTTTATGTACGTCCCCACAACTGATTTTAAATCAGCTGGATGTAACGCACCGCTCACAAAATCTGCTTCGACTTCATCATATGAAGAAAATGTTTTATTTCCTCCAAATCGCTCATCACGTGTAACATCCACAGAATCAAATTTTGCAAAAACAATATATTTGGCATACTCTAAAACAGGATTATTTTCTACTTGTTTTTCTGGACAGTAGGCTTTTTTGAATTTTTTAAGAACAACTTCTGTTGGATCCGTCATAAATACTGCAGAATTAGGATTTGATTTAGACATTTTTTTGGCAATTGCGCCTTCAACACCAGTTTTGTCAGTTTGAGGTTCAGTTAACCCCATAAGCATCCTGTGATGCACTGCAACTGGTTTCTTTAAATTTAATTTTGGTGCAACTTCTCGCGCAAGCATGTTTACTTTTCGTTGATCCATACCCATTGCAATACAATCAGCTTTAAGTTCGAAAATATCAACACACTGCATAAGGGGATATAATATTTGACTACTTTGTAGACTTCCTTCTGCTCGCCCCATGATCTCAGCACATCGTTCGATTCGTTTTACTGAATTTGCCATAGATGTTTGTAATACACGTTGCCAGTATGTTGGACTTTTTTGTAGATCGCTTGCCCAAACCCATTCAACTTTGGGGTTTAATCCTGATGCAAGTAACACTTCTTTCATATAGGTACCTACATTTTGGATTTTTTGTAAATCTCCGCCCATCTTATTGTTAGCTTGCGCATGCCAATCAGCAAGGAAAAATTTTACGTGAAAACCACAAGTGATAAAGGTGTTAAGAATATGCGGAACAAGAATACCTTGCGCAATATGTAACTGGCCACTTGGCTCATATCCATCGTATACAATCGGCTGTTGCTCTTGTTCAAGCAAAGCACGTAGTTCTTGCTCTTCAATAATTTCAAGGGAACTGTCCCTTAGAAGCTGGAGGCGCTCATCTACATTCATATCTATTCTTCGTCAGCAGCTGCATCATCACTGTATGATGGAATTGCTGTCTTATTAATAATCATAATATCGCCAATCGCTTTAACGAGTTGATGTGGAACAATAACTCCTTTTGCGCTTCCTAGCACTTTGTTTAAAAATGAATTCTTACTTGCTCGTACTCTCCAACCAAAAACCTTGTTTGTTGTAAGAATTGCTTCTTCAATATCCCCAAAATAATCTCCATTGTCAGTAAAAACTCGCATGTCAAAAGTATCTGTAATTTTTTTCATTCGTAGCATAATATCGCCTCAATCTATGCTAATCATCGACGGTATTTAAATCTTTTGCCCTGTAATTAGCTAATAAAAAAAAAGTGATGCAAAGGTATGTAAATACGCACCTATTTCCAAATGGCTATGAAAGCTCTTCTTAGTGGTCTTGCGGCACTTCTTTTGGTCGGCTGTGCTACCTCGCCATTATCTACTGAAACTGTCTCACGAGATCGATCTGCAAGTGAAATTGCTTCCGGACACGCACTTTATGCCCAATCAGGAGATCAAGAGCATATGCTTGTTAGTTTAAACATGGCTTGGAGATATACTGCGCATACAAATAAATTTGTACGAGAAAAACCAATAAAATTAGGCAAAATGGATATTTCTGTTCGTGTATCAAATGAAGCATACATCGGAGATATTGCGCGTTTACTCTCGGATCATAGAGATAAATCAAAAACAGAAATTCAGATTGCTCAAGCCGAATATGTCAGTGATGCCTGGCCTGGTGAATTTGCAAGTGTTCTCAGTTATCTTCGAAGCACAACAAAAGGATTTGATAAAACGACACTTTTTGGTCAACTACAAATAATGCAGGCAGTTATTGACGTTGAACACCAAAATGTCAAATATACTCATGATTCAAAACGTATTAGAGATATTTTTGCAAAAGAAGACCCTCGCCACAAAGACTTGGATTTTATACCTTACACAGACATCTTTCGTTTACTCGATATCATTAAACCTCCAAGAGTTACCTGGACTGAAGGACGCGGAGATTGTGATGAGTTTGCAAATGATGTAAGTAAACTTGGGCGACATATGGGACTGCAAACATATCCTGTTGATTTTGATTTACACCCAAACCCTCCGAAAACAAAGAGACATGGACATGCAATAACTTCATTAGAAATTTCTTCACTTCAGGCTAAATTACTTTCTAACTCTCAGATATATAGACGTAAAATTATGCGTCCAAAACAGTCATTTATGGATTCATATCTGATCGCTAATATAGAAGATAGGAATTTTCTCCTCATAGAATCACAAAAAACGGCACATACAGGTTATTTACCAAAAAACGAAAAAGGATTAGTTGATAAGAAGAAAATTCATAATTTAAGAATATATTTACCCAAACAAGGCGCTGTTCTCGTCGAGAAACCTGATTTAACTCTCGTTGCGCCTACATATAGATGATGGGAAGTTGTTACTGACAAATAACAACAAAAGAGGAAGCTTTATAAAGAATATGGGCCTCCTCTTTAATATTCGGTAAAACAACATGATCGTAGGACAAGAATTTTTACAAAAACTCAAAGATTTCGGCTTAAATAGCTATGAAGTTAAACTATGGGTAGCATTATTATCACGAGGAGTATCAACGGCAGGAGAATTAAGCGATATAGCAAATGTTCCGCGAAGCCGAACATACGATGTTCTCGAATCACTTGAAAAAAAAGGATTCATTATTATGAAGATTGGGAAACCAATTAAATATCTCGCAATTGAACCAGAACGTGTTATTGACGTTTTGAAAAAAAACGCTAAAGAAGATGCTAAAGTTAAAGAAAACATGCTTGAAAACATTAAGAAAAGCGATGTTCTAAAAGAATTACAAACATTACATTCACAAGGAATTGAACACATCGATTCTGCTGATCTATCTGCATCTGTTAAAGGACGTAGTAACATGTACTCACATTTAGAAGCAAGTATTGCTAGCGCTGAGTCAACAATTGACATCCTGACTACAACACAAGGCTTTATTGAAAAAACACAAGCATTATTCCCAGCACTTGAACGAGCAGCTAAACGAGGCGTAACTATTCGTATCGCAGCTCCGTTAACAAAAGAGTGCAATGATTCAATCAAAGATTTAGAAGGCATCGCTGAAGTTAAAGAAACTACAGTTGCAGGCCGATTTATTCTTGTTGATGATAAAGAAATGATGTTTATGATTCTTGACACTTCAGAAGTACATCCAACATACGATGTAGGTATCTGGGTTAACACTCCATTTTTCACACAAGCAATTCGAAACTTATTTGAACTAGCTTGGAAAGAAATGAAGAAAGTCAAAAAAGTAGCCTAAGT
>JBLINR010000010.1:0-25268 GCA_047639395.1 Candidatus Woesearchaeota archaeon
CACTTATCATTGCATACATTATTTTTGCAGCAGCAGATATTATTATTTTACGAATGCTCAATAAAGTATCAAAAAAGGGCGGCTTTGCTGTAGTGAAAAATTTACAATCAGCTATATATAGTGCATTAAAGATTGTCCTTATACTAATTGCATTTGCATACATCTTATCAGTATGGGGTGTAAATATCACACCATTCCTTACAGGACTTGGAATCGCAGGACTTGCAGTTGCACTTGCTTTACAACCAGTACTTGCAAATGTATTTAGCGGTGTTGCAGTTGTACTAGACAAAACTATCCAAGTTGGAGATGTTATTTTCTTAGACTCAGTTAAAGGAACAATTTACAAAATTGGCCTTCGAAGCACACAAGTAAAAACATTTGACAATGAAATATTTGTTGTTCCAAACACTAAAATCGCAGATGGTATAGTACAAAACATTGCTCTTCCAAACGAAGAAGCAAGAGGATCAGTTCCATTTGGGGTTGCCTACGGAACAGATATCACAAAGGTACAGAAAATTGTTCTTAAAGAAATTAAAAAGATTGAACATGTACTTACAGAACCAGCACCAGCGGTAAGATTTATGAATATGGGTGATTCCGCATTAGATTTCAAAGCATTCTTTTATGTTGACTCTTACAAAAATCGATTTGTTGCATCCGAAAAAATTCGAACAGCAATTTATAATTCACTTAACAAAGCGAAGATTGAAATTCCATTCCCGCAAGTTGATGTGCATATGAAAAAGAAATAATTTATTTATTTTTATTAGAACATTAGTAAATACAATTAGTCTTTTCCAGTACGAATAAAATCACGATGTTGTTCTAATTGATTAACTTCACACAAATAATCTCTAGCACCTGCACTTTGGAAACTTCCACGTAAATTAAAAAATGGAGGAGAATACTGAAAAGGATATTCAAGGCCTATAACAAAAAGGGGAGTCTTGGCATTTGCAGAGCCAGCTTGTTTTATTCGCCTGATTGTTTCTAACATAGTTTCAATTCGGCTATACATACTATTAGAATCATTTGCATGAGCAGGTAAATTAGCAAACACTCCAGAATCCCCTGGTCCAATTCCAAAAGAAGCTAGAATTAATCCAGTAGAAGTTGTTTGTAAACTTGAATATGCATCAAAACCATTGGGATAATGCACAAACGGCAACTCACTAATACCAAGTATATCTTCAATCTTTTCGCTATAAAATCTCATATGCCTAATATTAGGATTCCAATCAGAAATAATAGCAATATCTTGAATAGAATTTATATGAAGTGGAATATAATTATACTACATAAACATATCGAAAGAAAAAAAATGTTTAGGAAGAAATCCCTAAACTTGTGTGAATTCTACGAACTAATTCTGTTGGATCAAATGGTTTCACCATATAATCATCAGCACCAGCGTTCATAGACTTGAATTTATCAGATACTTGGCTTCTCGCAGATAACACCATAATTGGAGTATCTCGCGTTTCAGGTGTGCTTCGTAAGGTAATACACGTTTGTAACCCGTCAATGTTTGGCATCATTAAATCCAAAATAATCATATCCGGTTCAACACGACGTGCAAGTTTCAAAGCTTCTCCACCTGAGTATGCTTCATAAACAACAAATTCTTCTTGCAAAATTAGCTTAAGCAAATTAACAATATGTGGTTCATCGTCGACAACTAAGATTTTTTTCTTCATTTCTACACCCCTAGATTAACATTAGTGTTAATCACTATTGTTTTATATAGCTATTCAACTATATAAATGTTACGTTTGAACAAACTTACATCTTTTTGATGTGTATATCATGCTTTGAAACATCAAACGTTACTTCATCTTCGTCTTCAAATTTAGAAATTTTTGCAATCATTTCAGGTAAGAGAATACGATTTCCCCGAAATTGAATATTCATAATGACTTGTTGCGCACTTTGTGTTACAGTATCAACACCTTCTTGTGCAATAATATCAGTTGCTGAAGGAATTTTTCCTTTTTTGATTTCATTAAATGCAGTTGTTTTTTTGTATAAGTACTGTGCAATTTTGTCAGCAACGTCAACATCCGTATACTTGGTAATCCCTTGTAAACCTGGTGATGCATTTGCTTCAATAACTAGTCCACCTTTTGGACCTTCAAGAATATCTACACCGCAAATATCCATTTTAAGTGCTTTTGCAGTATCAATTGCAAGTCTACGTGTTTTAGGATCAAGAATATAAGACTCTCCCGTTCCACCCATGTGCGTGTTACTTCGTTTGTCTTCACCTGCTGATTTTCGTTTCATGGCAGCAATAACTTCATCCCCAACAACAAATGCTCGAACATCAGCACCGTTTGTTTCAATGTACTCTTGAATAAGAAATGGTTGATTCAAGGAAACAAGTGCATCTAAAATAGACGCTGCCGCAGCATATGAATCCGCAAACATAACTCCTTTTCCGTGTGTTCCCTTAGGAAATTTTAAAATTATTGGGTATGTGACATTCTTTAATACTGCTTTTGCAGCTTCAGATGTTGATGACAAATACGTCTGTGGTGTGGGAATATTTGCTTTCTGAAGGGCAATATGTGATAATGTTTTATCATGAACAATAGTAAAAGCAGATTCATCTATGGGACAATATGCCTTTTTGGCTAAAATTCCAGAAATAGCCCCCGCAACAGTTGCATAATTAAAACTCCCCTTTACATATACACAATCATATTTTGAGAGTGGTTCTCCTTGGTAAAGTAATTCAGTTTGTGAATTTGGTGATCCTAATTGAACCTCAATTTCTTTAATTTTAATCAAATCAACAGAATCAAAGTATTTTTCCATCGCAGTTGCAGTCATCTTACTGCTTATACTTCCAAGAGAAATAATTGCCGCTTTCATTTTTTTACCCCTTTATACTCATTTTTTGAAGGGTCAATAAGAAATCCTTTGCGTAAAAGATTTCTTCCAATAAGGATTTTATAAGACATATGACTTCGGTTATAGATAGTAAAATTGTCTTCTACTTCCATTCCAGCCAAAATAATTTTCATATTAACAACAGGTCGAAGACTTCTCCCGTGACTTGAGACAACACTTTTTGTTTTAATAATAGGACCAACAGATAATTCCGAAGCTAGATCTAAATCAATTGAGCAGCTATCAGCACCCGTATCAATCTTTGCTAATATCTTTCTTTCGTTTCCTTCAGAGTCGCAAATTATGACTTCTTCAATCAATCCGAGAATAGGTTTTTGGTCTTCCATAGAGGAAAATAAACAAGTGGCGGTTTATAAATCTTATCAAGGAAAAGATAAAAAATCCTATTCATATGAATAACAAATATAAGGTTATTAATCTGGATCATATGAACAATAATACACAAAATATAAAGCATCTTCCAAATAAACTTTTGAGTGAGTTACTGTGCACAGTTATGGGTCAAATAACAAAATGCAACTCGCAATGTATCACATATATATTTCTCCAAAGAATAAGGTAATAACATAACTATCCGCAAAGAGTAAAAAGAAGAAAAATATGCACCCATAAAAAAATCACATTCTGCACGAGAAAACGCCATTTTTTTGTAACGGTAACTCCAGTATAAAACACTCACAAATAGTGAATAATTAAACAAAAAAAATCACTATCTCCTTGCTGAATTGTAAACAAAAAAATACAAAACAAGATCAGTTATTGAACAGAATTATACCTTCATTCTGCACGAGAATAAACAATCAAATTTATAAACGAAACAAGATAGTATTAAGAGTAAAGTAGCGTATACAAATTTTGCAAGATATTGTGAAATTCACTATTTAAAATAGAAATGACAAAAACGAGGGTGTTAATGTTTGGTTGGGAACTACCTCCTATCTTTGCCGGTGGTATTGGTATGGTGTGTTACGATCTCATAAAATCTCTATCAGCGCAAGATGTAGAAATTACATATGTCATGCCATTTGGCCCACAAAATTTTCAAAGCGAATTAGATACGAACGTTATTATCGCAGAAAATGTTGTTCCAACAATCAAAAATGTTCAAGTGAAAGTTGTAAAAACACTTTTCAAAGCTTATCAAACTCCAGCAGAATATGAAGTTTCTTATAAACAAGTTAACGCAGGTCAAGAACTTACAGATATTGGCCCAAAGAAGAAACGAACCAAATTATACGGTGAAGATCTTTTTACAGAAGTGGACTACTTTGCAAAACGAGCATTTGAACTTGCTGTAAATATTGAATTTGATGTTGTACACGCACATGACTGGATGACATTTCCAGCAGCAACTGCTGCTGCCGACAGAGCAAAAAAACCACTCGTTGTTCACATTCACAATACAGTATATGATCGATATTTAGGAAATTTCTCAGAACATGAACGAGATATTGAATATAATGGTATGGCTCGAGCAGATACAGTAATTGCAATCAGCCAATATGTTAAAGATATGATAATAAACAAATACGGAATTGATCCAAATAAAATTGAAGTTGTGCACAACGCACCTAATACAATGTACGATCCTAATGAAGCTCATGAGCCACTTAACTTTGGTGGAAATAAAATGGTCCTATACGCAGGCCGTGTAACTGGTCAAAAAGGACCTGAATATTTTATTCAAACAGCAAAACGTATCTGTGATGTACGCGATAACGTTATGTTTGTTATGGCAGGTACAGGAGATTTACAAAAAAAATGTATAGATATGGCTAATGACCAAGGTATCGGTCATAAAATGCTCTTCACAGGATTCTTCACACCACAGGAAGGAAAACAACTCTTCGGATCCGCAGATTGTTTTGTAATGCCATCAGTATCAGAACCATTTGGAATTGTTCCAATGGAATCCATGCTTAAAGGTACACCCGCAGTAATTTCAAAAACAAGCGGTTGTGCAGAAGTATTATCACACACACTCAAAGCAGATTTTTGGGACATTGATCACATGGCTAATCAAATTGTTTCCGTACTAGATCACCCTTGTTTAAAAGAATCACTTAGTGAAAATGGGTTCAAACAAGTAAGTGTAATGAACTGGGAAAAACCAGCAAAACAATGTATTGACGTTTATAATAAAGTAAGAAATTAAAAAAGGGGTATGATATGGTAACAGTATGTTTTTATTTTCAAGTGCATCAACCGTTTAGGTTACGTCACTATTCAGTGTTCGATATAGGGAAGAACACAAATTATTACGATGACGAGAAAAATCGAGCAATCGCAAATAAAGTAGCACAAAAGTGTTATTTGCCTACTAATAAATTAATGCTTGACTTAATTAAAAGAACAGGCGGAAAGTTTCGTATAGCATATAGTATTTCAGGAGTCGCACTCGAACAGTTTGAAAAATATTGTCCAGAAGTTCTTGAGACATTTAAAGACCTTGCAAAAACAGGTTCTGTTGAATTTCTTGCTGAAACATACTATCACAGTTTAAGCTTTTTATACTCAAAAACAGAATTTCTTGAACAAGTCAAAAAACACGAGGATACATTAAAAAGACTCCTCGGCGTAGAAAAACCAACAACATTTCGAAATACTGAGCTAATCTATAATAATGAACTTGCTAAATTTATTGAAGATCAAGGCTACAAAGCAATAATTGCAGAAGGTGCAGATCATGTTATGGGATGGAAAAGTCCATCATTTGTTCACACACCAGTTACTTGTACAAAATTAAAACTTCTTTTGAAGAATTACAAGCTTAGTGACGACATCGCATTTAGATTCTCAAATAAGGGTTGGGAAGAATGGCCACTTACTGCTGAAAAATTTACGCACTGGGTAAATGCATACAATGGAAATGGAGAAACATTAAATTTATTCATGGATTATGAAACATTTGGTGAACACCAGTGGGAAGATACAGGGATTTTTCAATTCTTAGAAGCATTACCATTTGAAATTCTGAAAAATCCAGATAACAACTTCAAAACACCAAGCGAAGTTGCGCAAATATATGATTCACACGGTGAACTTGACGTTCACCACACTATTTCTTGGGCAGATATGGAAAGAGATCTTAGCGCATGGCTTGGAAACAAGATGCAAGATACATCCATTGAACAGTTATACGCAATAGAAGAACGTGTTAAGAAAACAAAAAATCCAGAATTAATTGAAAGTTGGAGAAAGTTAACTACGTCAGATCACTTTTATTACATGTGTACAAAATGGTTTGCAGATGGAGATGTTCATAAATATTTTAATCCGTATGACAGTCCATACGATAGCTTCATTGCATTCATGAATGTACTAAATGATTTGATTATTCGTTCCGACGATAGTCACCAAAACATTAATAAAGACAAAAAGATTAAAAGTACTTAGTAAAAGAGGGCTTAATGATAAAAAAAGAGGGTAGTTCTAGACGTAAGAAGAGAATTAGTACTGTAAAGAAGCACGCACCAGTTGAACACGCGTTTGTTACAACAGATGGAAAGTCTCTTAGAAGTATCCTTCATCTTGCTCGACATTTAGATTCTATGACGCAAGAAACATTTGCACACCACGTAAATGCAGAGCGTAATGATTTTACAGCATGGCTTCATGATGTATTTAGTGAAAAAGAACTCGCAAAGATGGTTCAAGCTCACACTGACAAAGACACAGTACACTTCATCATCCTTAAGCATGTTGTTGCCAAAATAAAATGAGATCACACATAGAAGTTCCAAAACATAAAGCATTTGTAAGAGTGAACGGCGAACATATCACAACACTCAAAACACTTCTTGATACATTATACATCGTCTCAAACAATGAATTTGCACACCATGTGAACGAACTAAAAAATGATTATGCAAACTGGGTTGAAAGTTCAGTTGGTCATGACGATTTAGCAAAGAAAATCAAACGAGCAAAGAATCGTCATCAAATACTTACTATTCTTGAGAATGAACTTGAATATGAACAAGATGTTCAAGCAAAAACACAACGTGTTCCTAGAAAGTCCGCCGTTCAAAAAGTATTCGGACGAAGACCTCACATAAAAACTGAGGAAGAAGAAGCTGTGCGACTAGACCTTCATGAGCAGATACATCATCTTAACAAACATACAAACCATTTAACACAACACCACAAACATACAACAAGTGACGATACTGTTTCTGTTGAAGAAGAAGTACACAAACGACTTGTTGATTGGGTGTTCGGATTTATAATTGGACTTGTCATGGGATTTCTGCTAGCAAAAAGTCTAGGTATAATTCAATGAACAACGCATTAGCGGACTGCGTATTTGAAGTCAGCTACGAAACATGTCACAAAGTAGGTGGCATTTACACAGTTATTTCTTCAAAAGCACTTCAAATGAAGAAACATTACTCTGAATATTATTTAATCGGTGAATATTTTCCAAACAGCAGTGATATAGAATTTGCATCATTACAAACACCAACAAATCTCATTGCAGCTTTTGAAGCATTAGAAAAAAAGGGTGTAACAGCACACTTTGGAAAATGGCTCATCAAAGGAGAACCAAATGTTATTCTTCTTTCTTTCAACCCACTTTACGAAAAACGAAATGATTGGAGACAATTTTTTTGGGATAACTATCAAATAGATTCTATTAAAGCAGGACATGATTTTGATGAACCAATGCTACTTAGCGTTGCTGCAGGTATGTTAATAGAAGAAATATCACGAAGACAAACATATGCGGCAAAAAAAATCATATGTCATTCTCATGAATGGATGTGTGGATTCACAAATTTATATTTAAGAACACATGTACCACAAGTAAAAACAGTATTTACAACACATGCAACAATGCTTGGACGGTCACTGAGTGGAAGCGGAGCACAGATGTACTCAGAAATTGAGACAATTAATCCACAAGAAGAAGCCCAACGACTTGGCATTATGGAGAAATTCACTGCAGAACGAGCATGTGCACAGCAAAGTGATGTGTTTACTACAGTCTCAGATATAACTGGAATTGAAGCAACGTATTTCTTAGGAAGAAAACCAGATATTCTTGTACTTAATGGATTAGACATGGAACAATTCCCATCATTTGAACAAGCAGCAATTACACACGCACAATCAAAAGAAAAAATAAAAGAGTTTTTACAGTACTATTTTTTCCCATATCACACATTTAATACAGACAAAACAACAATTACTTTTTGTTCAGGAAGAAATGAATTCAAAAATAAAGGAATTGATAGTACTATCAAAGCACTAGGTGAATTAAATAAAGAACTTGTTGCAAAAAAAAGTGATAAAACTGTTGTCTGTTTCTTTTGGGTTCCGTATGAAACACATGGAATTAAAAAAGAAGTTCTTGAAAATAAAATATTCTACCGTAACTTATACAGCAAACTCGAACAAATTCAAAAAAAGATCCATAAAGACTTTGTTACTCGCGTATTAACTAACATACAGCTTAATACATACCAAGCAGTAGATGAAGAACACATGCATGAAATTCGTCATATGAAGAAACTATTCCAAAGATATACGAACCAAGCACCACTGTGTACACATTATATTCCTGACGAAGAAAATAATGAAGTTATTCGTGCCTTTAGAGACAACGGATTAACAAACAGTCCAGAGAACAAAGTCAAAGTTATTTATTACCCAGTCTATTTAAACGGAGCTGACGGCTTACTTGACATGGATTATTATCAATCTATTAACGGAACACATCTTGGATTGTTCCCAAGCTATTACGAACCATGGGGATATACACCACTTGAGGGTGCAGCACTTGCAATTCCCGTAATTACAACAGACACGGCAGGCTTTGGACAATTCATTAAGAAAAAAATGAAAAAGTCAGAAGGTATTTTTATTCTGGAACGACTAAGAAAACATTATAACATAAGTCAATACGTATCAATTTTATCAAATTTTATTTCATTAACACATCATGAACGAGTAAAACATAAAATATCCGCTAAGTTATTAAGCGAACACGCAGACTGGGCAATACTTGTAGATAATTATATCCAAGCACATAACTTAGCCCTGACAAGAAATGCTACACACAGATTGTAAAAAAAAAGAAGATAGAAAGATTGCGTATTTCACAATGGAAATAGGTCTAAGTAACAACATCCCAACATACTCGGGAGGCCTCGGTATTCTTGCAGGAGATACAATCAAAACATTTGCAGATCTTAAAGTACCAGTCATCTGTATGACACTTCTCAATCGACAAGGATACTTCAAACAACACATTAATGATAACTGTATGCAAGAAGAACTTGCAGTTGAATGGGATCCACAAACAGATTTAACCAAACTTGAAACAACAGTTCAAATTCAAATCGAAAAACGAACAGTCACAATTGGTGTTTGGGAATATTTAGTAAAAGGAGAAAGCGCAGGAACACTTCCCGTTTATTTTTTAGATACAGACTTACCAGAAAATACAGATTATGATCGCGCACTCTGTGGTCATTTGTACGCAGGAGATCGGAAATATCGATTCTGCCAAGAGATGATACTAGGTATTGGCGGCGCGCGTATGATTGAAGCATTACAATACACAGGTATTGAAAAATTTCATCTTAACGAAGGACATGCGGCACTTGCAACAGTAGAATTATTGAACAACACCAATGACGATATTGAACACGTAAAGGAACACTGTGTTTTCACAACACACACACCAGTTGCAGCAGGTCACGATACATTCGATATAAAACTTGCAGGTCAACTTATCGGAGACTTTTACCCATGGGAAACAAAACTTGCAGAACATGATGGGAAGTTTAATATGACATACCTTGCATTAAATTTATCTAATTACATAAATGGAGTTGCAAAAAAACATCAAGAAGTTTCTATGCACATGTTTCCTGGAAGAGAAATTCATAGCATAACAAACGGGATTCATACACAAACATGGACTGGAAAAGAACTTGCAGCAGTGTTTGACGAACATATCCCTGATTGGCGACATGATCCATTTTCACTTCGTGCAGCATTATCTATCCCACAAAAACAAATATGGGATGCACATCAAAAAGCAAAAGGCAGACTACTTGATCGAATTAACAAAGAACATAATGCTGAATTTGAAGAAGATGTGTTAACAATAGGATTTGCAAGACGAGCAACTGCCTATAAACGAGCAGATTTAGTATTCACTGATATTAACTGGCTAAAAGCAATTGCACAGCGTGCAGGAAAGATTCAATTCGTTTTTGCAGGTAAAGCACATGTACAAGACACACAAGGAAAAGAACTTATTCAAAAGATTTGTCACTTACGTCTGGAACTTGGAGATAAAATAAAACTTGTTTGGTTAGAAAATTACGAAATGGAATTAGGAAAACTTATTACAAATGGTGTTGACATTTGGCTAAACACACCAATGCGTCCACTTGAAGCAAGTGGGACAAGCGGTATGAAAGCTGCAGTAAACGGTGTACCTAATTTTTCAGTATTAGACGGCTGGTGGATTGAAGGTCACATTGAAGATCGAACAGGTTGGAGTATTGGTCCACTTCCAAAAGGACTAGACTATGATGATTCTACAGTTGATGCAAAAGATTTATACGATAAACTCGAACATAAGATTCTACCAATGTACTATAAACGTAAAGAGGACTGGATTCATGTAATGAAACATAGTATTGCGCTTAATGGAAGTTTTTTCCATACACATAGAATGGCTCAACAATATGTAACAAATGCATATTTTTAGAGAAGTGAAAGCATGTTAAGCTTTTGTAATTTCATGTATAATTTTTTTGTGATGTCAATATCTTTTTCTAAGTATAATGTAATAGATTCGAGATCTTGTTTTTCCCAAGCAGCAAAAATATCTTCGTGAGACCAGTTATCAAACTTTGATTCTCCAAGCATTAGTGCATAATCCTGAAGTGTTCCTTTTTTTCGTTGAAACAATGTTAAAATATCTCGTAAGTCAACAATACTTCGCCGTGCGAATGGAACGATAGGAAGATTATGTGCAAGACTTCTTACTAAGATGAAGTGCATATCAAATTGACGAATATTAAATCCAATAAACCGAATAGTACCACCAATTGTGTGAATAGATCTCATAGAATCCCAGAATTTTTCTAGAACTTCTTTTTCTTCTCCTACAGCAATTTTTGGTTCACCACGGATACTCCATCCAACAGCCATAATTTTACCAGTGATCGGACTAAGTGCGCCGATGTCATTTCCATCTTCAGATAGATGTTCGCCTGGTTTAAGAGGTACTGTTTCAATATCAAGGAATATATCCATATAGATAGGAAACTGTCTCCCACTTAAGAAGTTTTTGTATTAAAACTAGAAAAATTACTCTAAGATTATCACTTCGCCATCACTAAGCGTCTTGTAAGCAATATTATGTTCTTTACAATAGATAACTACTTTTGCTATGTCACCAGATTCTGGATGATCTGAATTAAAGTGAGGTAAGATGATATAGTCTAAATATCCTAATCCTTCCCATACAGTATTAATACCATAAGGACGATCTGTGTGATCATCTACATATTTTAGTGATTTGAGACTTTTTGCTAAAACACAGATTCCAGCACTGTATCCTGAGTAAAGAAAGTCATCACGCATAAGCAACTTTTTGAATAAAACATCAAACCCGCTCAATTTCATTGCTTGGCGTAAAATAAATGTATTTCCACCGTTCACAAACACACCGTCTAGTTCTTCTAACTTCTTTTCTAACTTCTCTGGCTCTTGAAAATAATCACGTAGATCTAATAATTCAACATCATAGTCTAGATCTTGTAAAGCGATAACACCCTTATTAATATGCTCTTGGCAACTATCAACATCAACATCAGAAAAATCTAACGCATTTGGAATATAGCCTATCTTTCTTTTGTCTGCAGGGAGAAGTGTACGTAGTTTTTCTGCTTCGTCACCAATACCATATGAGGATAAGTAAAATTTCATAAAAAAGATAGGACATGCAGCTTTAAATGCTTTATGCGTATATGATTTAATTCTATAAACCTTTGTACGCTAATGTAGAAGGAGAACGCCGACCAACAATAGGACCGTCTTTCACAGTAAACCCTGCCTTTGCAAATCCTTCTCGCACAATTCGCGCATATGAATATGTTGCAACCATTCCTTTTTGTTTTAATGCAGCATAGACTTGTTTGAATACGGGAACAGTCCATAAATGAGGACACGCAACTGGAGAGAATGGATCAAAGAAACAAACGTCACCGTCTTTTACATGTGTTATTGTTTCACGAGCATCACCTACAAGGAAACGAATAGTACTTGTTCCGATCACTACTTCAAAATCCGTTTCATTTTTATTCAGATGTCCATGGAGCGCAGTAAGAAGCTGAGAATAGAGAGGTTTATATGAATCAGGTACTAAGTCAACATCCAAGGATAATAACATCATAGCATCGTTCTCAAGAGCATACACATACAAATTATCAAAACGTGCTAGAGCAACTAATGAATTAAATCCTAAGCCAAAACAATAATCAATTACAGTCATACCGTTTTGTAATTCACATACATCAACATATTTTTTGGTTGCTTCTTCAATCGCACCGCTTTTAGAATGATAATGTTGATCATACTCCTTATTGTAGAGAGTAAAGGAACCATCTTCTGTTTGTAATGTCTTCATAAGAAAAGAGACAAGCTTAACCCTTTTTATGCGTATCGTAAATGAAGAAGCTCAATAAACGTTGCTGCACTCCATGCTTGTAGGTAACAGCCTTGACTTTCAAGCTCTTTTGCACTTGAAACCTCAGCAGGTCGTCCAACACTGCCACTTTCAAGAATCTCTTTTACACTTGCGTTTGTTATTTGATCGATAATGGTATTATACTTAGAAGGTGAAATCTTATGTAAACATATCGCAGCAAGATTATTTACCCAATACCACACATCACCACGGTGATAACTCTCATTTGTTTCACCTGCATATGTGGATACATATAGAGGACTAGTCTTTTGAATTGTTGCAAATCCTCCCCAGTCAACATAACACGCGTCAATAACTGCATCAAATGTTGTTTTCCATAATGTTTCTTCAAACATCCAAGGATATAGATAATAAGCGAGAAATATATTCGGTCTTACTGTAACATCATCTGTCGAATCAGCATTTATTCCATCAAGAATATATGTTTTCCCGAATCTCTGAGCAACAGTTGTCCTAAAATCATGTTCTCGTTGATCAAACTCAGTTGTTAACTGACCTAACACTGTTTGTAACAAACAAACTAGTCGTAATTGAATTGCATACAAAGCTTGAATTTCAATTCTAAAGCCATCACGAACATCATAAGGGGCGCCAGTATCCATCCAAGTTTCAAGTGCCTCATTTTTAATTAATCCTTCATGCATGTACTGCGTTTCTAATTCTTTTGCGCTCGCAACAAGAACTGCAGTTATTTGTGTTAATTTTTCTTTTGAAATGAGAGAATACAAATCTTTTCTATTTTGTTGCACAAAATCATATAATCGTTTACATGCCCAGCCAATACCATCAGCACTTCCTAAGTCACTGTGAGGAAATCTGTTTGAAATACGTCCATCACTACAAACTGACGTAATCTCTCGTAATAATATTCGTAATACATCAGGAGTTTTTTTTTGTACAAGTAACCCGCCTAAACTAATTGCTTCGTCACGTGTCCAGAAATGATAAAACCACGGTAACCCTGCAAAAATTCCTTGATGATCATTCACCGTAACAAGTAAATCATCTAATGCTTTGATTGCATAGCGGTATGCAAACTGTTGTTGAATAAGTGTACCTTGTGTTTCGATTGCTTCTGCTTGTTCAATTGCAGTTGAAACAGTATTCTCTTCGGAGAAAGCTTCGTTTACTTTTGCTAATGAATCTTCTTTGTTAAAAGAAGCATGCAGTGTAATAGTTTCAGAACCGTTACATAAAAATCGTAATGCGTCAAAAATATAAGATTCGCCGTTACCCGCATTTCTTTTCTTTTCTAACTCGTATTGTTGATTCATCCAATGAGCTTTCTTTTCAATTTTTGCTGTGGTTTTTATAACAATATACATACGGTATGGATGATCATAAAATGTTCCTAACTCGCTTTGCTCATCATTACCAGTATGTTTTTCATATGTAAGAATAATACAGCCTTCTTCTTCACTAAAAGAATAAAACCGACCGTTTGACGCAAAATCATAAATTCCACGACAGTCGCAGAGAAGACGTAAACTATCAAATGAATTTTGAGCAGTAATATATAACACACCTGATGCTAACATCGCATAGGTAACTCTTGCGTCATCATCATACACACAAGTGGTGGTTGCAAGTGTTGATTCAATTTTCACAGGTTCTTTTTCAAGCGTACATGTATGAACTGATTTAACCATGTCCCAGCCATCAGAAGTCTGAATAGGAAAATGTAATCCTTGATAGCGTGAAAAAGATTCTTTCCAAGAACCAAAGAAGAATGTACCTTGTTTTTGTGTTAAGAGAAATGACTCACATCTAGAATCAACTGCTAGTTCCTCTTTTTTATACAAATGCGCTACTCGCATATAGGTATTTTGGGCTCGAGGATTTATAAAATATATAGTAAGTCACTTAAAGTTAGTCACCAGGAAATTTGGGACAAACTAGTAGAGTATTTTGTATATTAGGATACAACCCCTTGATTTCCTATGGAACTTTTTATTTTCTACTTTGCAGAGAGTACAGGGAAATCTTTATAAACAACTATTTAGGCTGTTAAATATATAGGGATTTACATGGTTAACGAAGATATTTTTAATGTTTTTTTTAGAGCAAAGCCAGCGCTACTGCTCATAAGTTTAAAGAACGCGAAGAACGAGATTTACGCAAGTACTGTTGCAAAGAGCATAGATTGTACATATTCTCATGTTGTGAAGATACTTCAAGAAATGGAACGAGCCAAATTAGTTAATTTCGACAAACAAGGTCGCCTTAAGTTACTTACACTAACAAAGAAAGGACTTGATGTTGCAGAAATGATTGAAAGACTGCGTCACACACTCTAGATGCCAAAAAACAAATCACCAATACCAGTAGCTCCTGTTAAGCGATTAATGGCTCAGGCGACTGGATTTCGCATTTCTCATGCAGCAGCTGAAGAACTAGCAGCACATACACAATCAGTAGCTGTGAAAATTGCAAAACGATGTATTGAGAATGCAGCTCATACTGAACGAACAACAATATTACCAAAAGATGTTCGACTAGCTTCTAAATAATAAACATACTACTTTACTAGAAAAATTCTGATTCGTATACTGCCGCCCACGAATGTTACGCATTCTACTTTGCTATCTGCAAATCATCGAGGCACATGAGGAACTGAAGGTGAACTCATAGTAGTGCCGTGCCGCAGTATACAACTTTCTAAACAAGAACATATACAACTTAATCAGCAATTGTATAATAAATTCGCATACTTGATTTACCCCAAGAAAAATCACCTTTTTCTTCTTGCACTTTCTGAATGCTAATTTCTCCAAAGTCAACTCCTTTGGTTAGATGATAATAAATACTACGCTGAGAACACAAGGCAAACCGCGTTCGATATTCTTTGTAGAGACTATATCCAGTCATTGCACCTTTCTCTCGAAGAAGCTTTTTGACATTTTCTCTGATCACAGAACCACGCGGACGTCCTACCATACGTACCTTTATAAGCGCCCGTCTTTTTATAGTTGTCGATATGTACGTATGTATTCTTTCAATGGATGATCCGAAGTTTGGAGAAGCAGAGCTTGAACTTCTGTGTGATGCAAAACAAACAACAAAACAAGATGATCTTGTTTGCACAGATGAGCTTGATATTACTCAGATTTCTCGATTAGCATATGTACATGGGGTATACGAAATACTTGATATAACAAAAATTCAAGATACAGAATCATTCAAAGTATCATTCCATAGTGACTTTTCAGAAGAAGAGAGACAAGTATGGTATAAACAAATATACCAAGCACAACAAAATCCTAAAGTACAAATGCAAGACCAGCAAGTTACATACATGATCTTCAAAATTAAAAACAAGACAGCTGTAACAAAACAACTTTGGGTAAATGATAAAGATTACAAAGAACGTGAACCACAGAATCGTGTTGCACGCCATCCTAGTATGATTAAAGCGAAGCTTGCAAAGGCCATGGTAAATGTATCAGGAATCAAAAAAGGTCTCATTTGCGATCCCTTTTGTGGCACAGGTGGCATTTTACTTGAAGCAGCACATGTACAACTAAAAGTGCATGGAAGTGATCTTGACTACGATATGATTTTACGTGCCAAACAAAATGTAAAAGATAAGAATGTTGTAATACAAGAACAAGACGCTTTAACACTCACACTAAAAAGTGATGCAATCATCACTGATTTACCTTATGGGAAGAATACAAAAGATGTCGCGCCAACACTTTATGTTGATTTTTTCTCACATATCGCAAAAAACAATCTTACAGATACAATTGTTACATGTCTTCCATCAACAATAAACTGTGACAAAATTATTGATTCAACTCAATGGAATATCACACATAGTATTTCTACATATATCCATAGATCATTAACACGCGTTGTTTACAGATTAACGAGAAAGCGCAATTTGTGACTGTTTGCCACCAAACGAATCAGTACAAGTTACCACATAAGATGATAAGTCAAAGATTGATGTATTCACACTTCCAGATAAATTACGCATAGGTACACGACCAAATGATGAACTTGTACTTCCCCATGTACAAGTTGTATTCGTACTCGTTAAAACAGTTAATATTGAGTTTTCTTCTGTGACCTGTAAAATAAATGGAACGTATTTTTCGAAATTTAGTTTAATCGGCGTAGAAACACCAAGTGGTTTTTCTTGTGTACACGCATCAATAATTATTTTCTCCTCACAAGTGATTTGAGAATTATTCACAGCTAAAAATGTACATTCAGATGCTGAGCACGAAACTGTTTTGTTATCATGCATACAAGAAAATGCACCCTTCGCAGAAAGTGCCAAAGAAGTATTCTTCACATACAGTGTTTCATTTAAGATAGCGCTGCTGTTTATCACATCAAGCCCATCGTTTGTAACAATCAATGTTGTATTTAGTAACCGTGGTAATACTTGTTTCTCAGAACAAGATACAAAAAATTCAGTCACATTAGTTTTTGCAGAACATATGTACGTACCATCTTGACTTAAATCATATACATGACTTGCACAGTCCATTGTAAATTTCATTTGTTCGTAAGGGACACTTTTTTCGTCAAATTTACATGTGGAGTAAATATCAGTCTCAACTACAAACGATTCACGAATTTGTGAAATATGATCTGCGGCCGCATACTGTATTTTTGGTGCGATAGGAAGATCACATGAATGCTCTAAAGCAAAAGTTACAAATGAATCCACACGGCCATCATTCGCTCCAATACAATTTACAAACACAGAAAATGTTTGACTTTGTAAATGTGCAATCATTTGATCCATAGCAGATTGTGTATTATCATTCACATACGCTTGGACGATATCATCAAAGTAAGAACTAATTGAAGATTGAAACCGAGGCAAAAAGTGATATCGTTGTTTTTGACGTTTAATTTCAAATGAAAAATCTGTTATCAACGTTAATAGTTCATCATAATTTTGTGCTGAAAAGGAAGTCCGTAATTTTTCAAATACAGGTAAGTCATTAACAAAACGAATATTAAGAGAATGATTAGTTGTATATGTCCCGTCAGATAAGTCTGGAGCTTTGATTTCTTCAAATGTTTTTCCTGGTACATATGTTGGTTTACAAAGTGCAGGTTCATCCGTATAGAATGTAATATCTACTGCTTTTGAAGTTGGAACATCCGCAACTAAACGATATCCTGTGAATTGACCCATACTTGCACGAACTGCTCCAAATGTTGACGTTGCATCACGCATAATTAGTTTTGCAGTCGCATTCACAAAAGAAGTACAGATAGATGAATCGCCATTTTGTACGTATTTACAATTTCTCCCTAAACTTTGACATGTATACTGACCACAAGATTTCCCTTGACACTGTGAACAGTCACCATTTTTTGTTGCGATATATATCGGACAAAAAGCAGTTGCAGAAATGTAATCTAATTCAGTATCTGGATCTAAAAATTCAGTAGGCGAAACAAGTGAGAACTGTTCTAACTCGTAAAGTGCTTGTTGGATCTGACTTGTAATTGAATCTTTCTTTGAGGCTGTGTTTTCTAATCCAAGAAGCGGTGTATCAAATGTTAATGATTCAGTATCATAACTAGAACGTGCAACTGAAAATAATTCAGACGACCCTGATTCTCCAACAATATTTTTTGCTGAACCACAATCTCCTGATAAAGAACAAGTATTAGTTGTTTCTCCTTGACAATATTGAGCAGCTATTCCCGGGTTCCAATGTGGAATTCCTAACGGAACTTTGGGAGAACAAACATTTTGTTTGAAATTACAATCATAAGACTCACAACAATCTTTTGTTGTACAGCTTGAACAGACATACGCGGTATTAATTCGACATTGTGCTTGATTATTTTTTTGTACACATACTTCTTGTCTATAATCTCGACAAGGTTCTAAAATAATCTGCCCATCAACACAAATGTATCGACTATGACGACTTCCTACACCTTCATCATATCCACACCAACTATCACCAGAAGTGTACCCTTCACAACTTGCTAAAGGAATTGTTGATTTTTCAAAATCTTGTTGTACACATGTGGAAACAACAGTCCCACCTTCTTGTAAACAAACTTTTTCATCGATGTCTGTTACACAAAGTGTGTCAAACTCGCAACTTGTTTGATGTATTTTGTAGTTATATGCATCAGTCCAAAACGTTGATGTAAATGCATCAGTTCCCATAAGTGTAAATGAAAAAGGAATATCTTCATATCCAGCATCAAGTGCTAAGTCAATACGCACATGCGGATATGGTTTTGAAATATTTGCCCGCAAATATAAAAATCCGTCTTCAGTATTTTTTTTACTATGAATCATTTTGTTAATATCAATAGCATGCCCATCAATGTAATTTTGCATGACTTCATTTGTTGTATCAATAAGAAGCCCGTACGCGATAGGAACTGTAACAAAGAAATCTTTTTTGTCAACAACAGTTTGTGCTTTTTGTAATCTAAGTGGGAAGTCAATAAGAACATAAATTTGTTTTTCTTTCACAGTTGCATTTGCTTTAAGTAAACCAGTAGTAACTGTAAATCCTTGATCTTCATAGACGGAAATGTTAATACAATTTGTTATTTCTTGTGCAAGATACGTATCAAGTATTGTTTCAACAGATGAGTGTGTGAAAAGTGCAGATCCTGACTTTTCATGTAGTATCACACTGTCACCTTGTTTTGTGAAAGGGAGTAATTCATGTACTTGTGGTAAAATTGCACGAACGGCCAAATTAGTACAGCCAGCTATGTATTTATCAGGTGGAAACACATCAGATTGTAGTGCTGCGAATCTATCGATTGCACCTATTTGTTCTTTGTCTGCAGTACGTGAAATTACAACAAGTAATCCGAAGAAAAGAATAATCATGAGTCCTATAACTAAGAATACAGATATTTGTGCCTTTCCTCTCTTTTTCACTAAGGTATTTTCACTCGAGTTTGTTTATAAATATTCTGAAGAAAGTAGCCTATTTCTGATATCTTAATTACTCCTCACGTATCGTATCTCGAAGGTGCCTGTGATAAGAAATAACAAATCTATGTGTTTCATCTCGAATTCTTTGTAGAAGTGTGATTGCAGGATCTCGCGATTTGTTACTTTTTGTGTTAATAGGTTTTTTTATACCCGGGAAGTAAATCTCTTCTTCTTTTTTAGCAAGAGAGATAATCGGAACACGTACACCCACTTCTTTTACTGCTTGAAGTGCAGCAGTTAATTGTCCTCGACCACCATCAATAACAACTAAGTCAGGTGCTGGTTCTTCCCCGTCTCTAACACGAGCAAATCGCCGCTTTAAGACTTCATACATTGATGCAAAATCATTTTGTGTACTTCTCCAGCGTATTCTATATTTACGATATAATTCTTTATTTGGTTCACCGTTTGTGAAATGAATTTTTGCACCAACAATATATGAATCACCTAAATTTGAAATATCATAACATTCAATATTGGTTGGAATACTTGGTAAGTGTAACAATTCTTTTAATTTGATTAACGTCGGGTTTTCTCCAGACAATCCATAATCTGCATTTGTACATGCCAGATCTAATAACGACTTCTTTTCTCCTATTTTTGGCTGTGTAAATGAAACAGTATAACTTCTTAGACTAGACAATGCAAGACTTACTGTTTTTATATCATCAGCTGGAAGAAAATCTTTTGTAATGAGTATCTCTTTAGGTGCAATACGTGTGTCATAGTACTGCATAAGAAATTCAATATGTGTTTGATGTAATGAGGTCTGAATTTCAAATTCAAATGATTCTTTTTTATTCAAGACACCTTTGATGATTGTAAAAATAAAGTAGATAACACGTTCATTGTCTGTTGAAAAGCCAATGACATCTTGATCATATTCTTTTTGTGTATCAATGACTTGACGTTGTTGGAGTTTTTCAATAGATTGAATTTGATCTCTTCTTGTTTTTGCAAGTTCGAAATTATTTTTCTTTGCAAAAAGTTTCATTTCAGTCTGTAACTGATCTAATACTTCTTTCACATCACCTTTAAGATATTTTCGAGCATGTTGAATTCGTTTTGTATAATCTGCTAATGATATTTTTTCTTGACAAGGACCACTACATAAACCTATATGATACTGTAAACAAACAGTTTTGGGTAATACTTTACAAGTTCGTAATTGGAATGCTTCATTTAAAGTTTTGATTACCATCACACGCGCATAGCCATCAACAAAAGGCCCAAAGTATTCACCGTCTCTTGTTTTTCTTCTCGCTGTAATAATTCTCGGTACTTCTTCGTCTGTGATTTTTATCCAAGCATATCTTTCCGTATCTTTGAGATCAATATTGTACTTGGGTTTATGTTGTTTAATTAATTTTGACTCTAAGAGTAATGCTTCAACTTCAGTATTTGTTATGATATACTCAGTATCTTCAATATGAGATACTAATAAGCGAGTTTTTTCATCTTCGTGGTTTTTTTGAAAATAGTTACTTACTCGTTTTCGTAGATTCTTCGCTTTTCCAATATAAATGATTTTCCCTGCTTTATTCTTATGAATATAACAGCCAGGTTTTGTTGGAATTGCAGTCATAGGAATCATATCTTTTGTGCAGAGTAATAACTTTAAAAAGATAGTCCTCCCTATTTGTCGTGTGCAAGAAAAACTTAAACGAAATTTATTCCTCTTTCATATGCTTATAGCGACTGGATGGGGCAGATTTTTCATACCAGTAATTACTCTCTTCTATATTGCTTCACAGGTAACACTTGCACAGTTCTCATTCATATTCAGCGCGTTTATGATTGCAACATTACTATTAGAAGTTCCAAGTGGTATTTTTGCAGATAGATTTGGTAAAAAAAATGCAATTATCTTATCCCGAATATGTTATGTTGTTGAAATCTCACTTCTTGCATTCACAAATGGGTTTTGGTTTTTTTTAGTTGCCAAAATTATTAGTGGCTTTGGTGTGAGTTTTCAATCAGGCGCAATGGAAGCAATTACTTACGATACGACAAAAAAATTAAATCGAGTAAAAGAGCATAAACAAATAACTGCGAGTATTCAAGTAACATCATTTGTCTCAATGGCAGTTGTGTTTCTTATTGGAGCATATTTATTTTCATTACATCCAAAACTTCCTGCAATCGCATCAATTCCGCTTGCAGTAGGAGGATTACTGTTTTCTTTACTACTATATGAACCAACACGTGCTGCAACAAAAAAAGAGGCTTCTGGTTTAAAAATTACAAGTTCACAGGTTACTCGCATCATCCTTATCTCTATCCCGATTGCGCTCAGTATAGAAATTCTCACTAACTTTTCTTCACTTTTCATTACAGTCATTGGATTTCCAGTTTGGACTATTGGTATAATATCAACAGTATATTTACTTCTGAGCATACTCATAACAAGACTTACACCTTCACTTGAAGAAAAAATTGGAAGTAAGAGAAGTTTGATTATTATTTTACTTTGTTCTATTTTTTCTATTGGAGTCGCCGCAATTTTTTCAACACAAATTGCAATTATTTCGTTTATTATTCTCGCAGTTGCAAACGGTGCGTATAGTGTCTTAACAAATCACTATATGAACGAACACATTAAATCATCAAACAGAGCAACAATACTTTCTATTCGTAGTTTTTACATAAGTTTAGTAATTGCAGCGACGTATATTCTGATCGGGTTGTTTAATTTAGAGATTCAGACCATATTTCAAGTAGTGTTTGTTGTTTTGGTTGGATATTGTGTGTTTTTCCTTTCTCGTCGAGAAGATAAAAAATAAGATCAGCATCTATATAAATGATTAATCGATCCTTATATACAAAATGGCTAATAATTACCACCGGTTAAGAGCAACACGTGTTTTTGTGGAAAGTATGTTTGCAGAACCAAAAGAGGACTTTGATGTTTCCCGAACATACAAAACAATCTCAGATTTAAGCGGATTTTCTGTTGCAGATCTTTCCGGCGAATCAAGGAAAAGTGATCTTGTACAATATAAGTTTGCGGCACTCGCAGCATTGTATGTAACATCCGATATTTCTCAAACGAGACTAGCAGAAAGAATAAAACCGGACAGATCCATGCTTATTCATGCAAAAGATATGGTCTCATCATGGTTCAGAGAATTTTCTTTGAATGAGATAAGTAGCATTCCACTTGAGCGTCCAAAATTAAATTTTGAAATAATGCCATATGAAACACTCACAGCCGCTCATCCTCAAATGAGAGTTGATACTACAGATTATCCTTATGATAGAGGTACATTAGTTTATCATCTTGCAAAAGGTCAAAATCCAGATACACCAGAAAAAGCATTGCAGTTTGTTTGCCAATTAAGTGGATTTGAACCAGGATTTTTCTGGGCAAAAAAAAGAGATACCTGGCACGTTGGACATAGAAATGCTCTGTATGCATTACTTGAGGATTTGCAAAAAAGGAAAACGCATACATATGATCAACTCATGCCTTTTGTAGGAAACAAACATCGTACTTCATTACCAAGCGGAAGTGCTGCTATAAACAGAGATTTAACACAAGATCAAGTTGCTGAATTAAGAAAAAATATTCCAAATATAGGGGAAATTACTACAATAGAAAACCCACTAACAAGAACAATCATCCCTACATGTCATTTTCATCAGAATTCTACACAAAGAGAACCAGAAGCTGGTGATATAGTAAGACAGAATGATACATATTTTGTTACTATAGGAACTGTAAACTCATCAATTAACGAAAGGCTTGGTGGTGTAAAAGTGGTTTATCCCGAAGGAACGCTATTAGCGCAGCAAATTACACCTTTTACTTATAATGGTCCTAAACTTATTGCATTAAAAGAATCAGAGAAAGTTATTGGAGGAGTTGATGTCTTAAAACCACATACTATCTCTGAAAGAAAAATACCACTTAATGAAGAAAGACAAATACTTCATCCCGGAGCCTCATTTATTATTGGGGCTCAAATTCTAAAAGAACAACATGCACCTCAAACGCCATTGGAGATTGAACTTGGCCTTGACATCACAGTGACAAGGAAACCAAAAACACCAACACAACTAGATCTTTTTAGTTAGATTATTCTTTTCAAATACTCACCAGTATAACTTTCTTTCACTTTAGCAATCTGTTCAGGAGTTCCTTCTGCCATAATTTGTCCGCCACCAGAACCGCCTTCTGGACCTAAGTCAATAACCCAATCAGCGCATTTGATAACATCAAGATTATGTTCAATAACAACAACAGAATTTCCTTTCTCAACTAATCTATCTAACACACCAAGAAGTTTTCGTACATCTTCAAAATGTAATCCAGTTGTTGGTTCGTCTAATAGATAAAGCGTCTTTCCAGTTCCACGTTTTGCAAGCTCACTTGTTAGTTTGATACGTTGTGCTTCTCCACCAGAAAGTGTTGTAGCAGATTGCCCTAGTTTAATATATCCTAATCCAACATCGTTTAATGTATCCAATTTGTTTTTAATTTTAGGAATGTTCTCAAAGAATGCACATGCTTCTTCAACAGTCATATCTAGTACATCAGCAATGTTTTTTTCTCGGTATGTGACTTCTAATGTTTGTACATTATATCTTCGTTCTTTACATTCTTCACAAGGAACATAGACATCAGGTAAAAAATTCATTTCAATTTTAATCAGACCATCACCAGTACAAGCTTCACATCGTCCGCCTTCAACATTAAATGAAAATCGACCAGGGCCATATCCGCGACTCTTTGATTCTTTTGTTGCTGCGAATAACTCCCTGATATCAGTAAATAATTTTGTATACGTCGCAGGATTACTTCTTGGAGTTCTTCCAATTGGTGATTGATCAATAGTGATTATTTTATCTAGTTGATCTTTCCCTTTGATTTCTTTATGTTTACCAACAGTAAGGCGTGTTTTGTAAAAATAATTATGTAAGGACTTATCTAAAGTCTCGTTGATTAACGTTGATTTCCCACTTCCTGAAACCCCTGTAATACATGTTAAGATCCCTAGTGGAATATCAACAGTGACATGTTGTAAGTTGTTTTCATGCGCATCAACAATTGTTACCTTTCCAGATTGTTTTCTTCGTTTTTTCGGAGTTGCAATTGTTTCTTTGTGAGCTAGATATTTTCCTGTTACTGATTTTTTACATTTTAAGATATCTTTTGGCTTACCGCTAAAGATAATCTCACCACCATGGATTCCAGCACCAGGACCTATATCAACTAAATGATCCGCTGCAAGCATTGTATCTTCATCATGCTCAACAACAATAAGTGTATTCCCAATATCTCGCAAACGTTTTAATGTATTGATCAGTCGTTGATTATCTCGTTGGTGTAATCCAATACTTGGCTCATCAAGTACATAGAGTACTCCGGTTAAATTTGATCCGATCTGTGTTGCTAAACGAATACGTTGCGCTTCCCCGCCAGATAATGTTCCTGAACTTCTTGAGAGTGTTAGATATCCGAGTCCAACGTTTTTTAAAAATGATAGTCGCTCTTTAATTTCTTTGAATACTTGTTTTGCAATATGCATTTGTGTATCACTTAATTGTATTGATTCAAAAAAATTCACAGCTTCAATAATTGACATATCTGTTACCTGAATAACATTACGTGATTGAATTAATACTGCTAAACTCTGTGGCTTTAATCGCTTTCCATTACAGACA
>JBLINR010000011.1:0-24477 GCA_047639395.1 Candidatus Woesearchaeota archaeon
TGATGCAGTCCTATTCAACGCCTTCGTATTACTACCCCTATTTAGAAAGGAGTCTAAATAATTGTAATAGGTACCAAATAATGCTAATTCAGAAGGCATATTTGAGAATAAAGTTGGATGAACTGCTTCACAAAATTGTGCATGATCCCTCAATATCATTTCAATAGAAATACTATTATATGGATGAACAACAGATTCATATGCCTGCCGGACCTCTTGGAGAATTCCAATGTAATCTTGTTCACTTATTCTAAATAATCCATTCGCTTTAACATGTGTCTGTAACTTATGATGTACTCCCTTTACCCATAATGTCGTTTTTGTATCTTTTTGTTTGTACCTTCCAAACCACCAATTATAGTTTTTAGATATTAAACTGTTAGCTACAGTTACTACCTTTCTTGAAAGAGGGCCACCTTCGACTTTAATAAGATTATATGCCACAACTATAAAGAGAGGTAACTTCTATTTTAATCTACCTAATTCCTAGTAATAGGAAATCCATTTAAATACCGTATATTTTACAAAATAAAACTTACTCTTTTGACATTATCCAGTGCTGCAACGTGGAGCCTTCTAATATTAAATTAACTCCGAAAAGTACACATTCCATCCAGTATATTTATAAATAAACAGAAAGATCCACCCACTATGGTAAAGAAAGACCAAATATTCTTTGTTATTCCGGCATATAACGAAGGAACAGTACTTGTATCAGTCCTAAAAAATCTTCAAAAAGAAGGCTATAAGAATCTTATTGTAATTGATGACGGTTCAACTGATAACACACAAGAAAATATGCAACCGCTTAATATCATCTATCTCAAACACGTCGTAAACCGAGGACAAGGAGCAGCATTACAAACAGGAATCGAGTATGCTAAGAACCAAGATAAATGTAAGTACATCGTTACATTTGACAGCGACGGACAACATCGAATTGCAGACTTACCACATATGCTCCCTTTATTAGAAAAGAATGAATGTGACATTGTACTTGGATCACGGTTCCTAAAAAAATCTTCAAGGAAACTTGTTCCACTAAAAAAGAAGATCTTACTCAAAGGTGCACTTATCATAACATACTTTTTTTCACCGATCCATCTTACAGACACACATAATGGTTACAGAGTTATGAATAAACGTGCTGCAAATCAAATAAACATAACAATGGATGGCTTCGAACATGCATCTGAAATAATTGATGAGATTGCAAAACATAAAATTCGGTACAAAGAAGCACCAGTAACAATTGATTACACAGAATACGCAAAACAAAAAGGACAGCGTATCTCAAACAGCATAAAGATACTAATCAAGATGTTATTGAGAGGCTAAAGTTTATAAAACACAGATACGATGATAGATACTATGGATTTCATGTCAACATTTTTCATTTTACTGAGCGTTCTTGTACTGATATATATCACATTTATATTTCACTCAGCATCAAGATTACCAAGACTCACTGAAGCATTTTTCATAGGAGCATATGCAATTATTTTAATCATTTTTATGTTCCCAGGAATACTCAAGCAGCTAGAAGTAACACTAGGAATCTCAAACGCATTAAATTTCATAATCTACTTATCTATTTTTGCGGCATATTTTCTGATATATATTCTATACAAAGCAAAAGAGAAACAGCGAACAGAAATCACGCAATTAACTCGAGAAATTGCATTACTCAAAAATGCAAAGAAAAAATAACTCTCAAGCAAAATTACTTGTTGTGTTTCCAGGATTCTTTCTCCCACATGTAGGTGGTTCTGAAACACATACTGCTGAATTTGTAAAACGTCTTGTAATAAATAAAGAATACAATGTACTCGTTGCAGCACCTAATATTCCTAAAACAAAGAAACAGGAAACAATGTTTGGTGTCAAAGTAATAAGATACCCCGCATTTGAACCAGTGAGTAACTTCCCGCTACCAAATAAACTTCACCTAGGATACTGGGCGTTTATGAGTTATCTCTTCAAACAAAAACCAGATGTTGTTATGACACGGACAATGTTTTTTCCAAATGCTTTTTTAGGATACATGTATGCTAAGATCAAAAAAGTCCCACTTATTCATGTTGAACATAGCGGTAATTATCCGCAAGTCAAAAATAGTATCATTTCTGCAATCAGTAAACTCTATATGCACACATTTGGCGCACTCATAGTAAGAAAAGCAACAAAACTTGTTTGTGTATCAGAAGGTGGAAAACAGTTCTTAAAAAAAAACTTTACTAAAAAACCAGTCGAAGTAATCATTCGTGGATTTGATTACAAAGCAATAGAAAAAATCAAACCCAGACAAATCACACAAGAAACAAAAAAGAAGATAATTTACTTTGTTGGACGACTTGTTGATGGAAAAGGGGTACAAGACAGTATACGTGCTCTTTCTCAAAGAAAATCAGACTATGTGTTTCTTATTGCAGGAGACGGTCCCTATAAACACACACTACAGAAACTAGCAACTAAATTACAAGTAAATGCACACTTCTTAGGAAAAGTACCAAACGAAGAAAGTATCGCGTATATGAAAGCAGCAGATCTAGTTGTTAATCCGAGTCATAGTGAAGGACAACCAACTGCCGTAACTGAAGCTATTTTTTCAGGAGCAAACATAATTGCAACAGATGTTGGCGGAACAAAAGAATTACTGCCTGAATGGAAAATTCATTACTTGCTTGTCAAAAGAGAAAGTCCAAAAAAACTCGCACAAGCAATTGACACGTTACTCAAACAGAAAACTAAACCAAGCAAAGAGTCTATTAACAAACTAAAAAAGAAGTTTGACTGGGACATCCATGTGAAAAAGTATAAACAGCTCCTTGACGAGGTTACTAAATGAAAATTCTTTTTTTCACAACAGGACTTGGAAAAGGCGGAACAGAAACACAATTATACAATCTGCTTAAAGAACTCAAAAAAGATAAAAAATACCAAATCAAACTTATTAGCATGGTTGGTGGGTCACAAGAAGACGCATTTAGAAAACTCAACATCCTAGTTGAAGTAAGCAGTGCGAAGACTCCTTTTGGCCACATCTTATTTTATATGAGTCAAGTAAAACAATTTAGACCAAATATTGTACATACTTGTCTATTTCATGCAAATATTATCAGCAAGTTCTCATGTTTTTTACAAAAAAAGAAATACAAACTTATTTGTAGCTATCGTGGACTTATCAAAACATATCCTATCATTAACTTTCTAGAAAAATGGAACAAGAACAAACCTGATCTTCTTCTCGCAAACTCTCAGCAGGCACTGGATCAACTAACATTCTACAAAAGAAAACCAAAAACACAAGTCATCAATAACGGATTTGTACCAAAAGCAGTAACTAAAACAAATATTGCAGCAATCCAAAAACAATACGGGCAAAATATAGTTCTCACCGTTGCACGGTTACATCAAGACAAAGATTTTGATACAAATATTGCAGTTGCAAAAGCAATTCACAAAAAACACCCTGACGCAGTATTCTTATATGCAGGAGACGGGCCATTACAAACAGAAATTCAATCTAAAACAAAAACACTCCCATTCATCAAAGTACTAGGAAGAAGAGAAGACGTCGCAGATCTTTATAACGCAGCAAAAGTATTTTTTATGCCAACACTCAGTGAATCACAAAGTAACTCACTTATCGAAGCAATGTTTTACAAAGTACCCATTGTTACAACAGACATTCCTGAAAATAGAATTGTACCACACGCAGCATTTTGTAAAAAGCGAAATCAGCAACAAATGATACAAGCAATTGATACACTCTTAAAAAAACAAAACAAAGTACATAGTAGTAATAATTATAAACACGCAAAAGAGATATTCTCATTACAAGCAATGATACAAGCATACAAAAAAACATACGAGGATCTTTATGTGCGGAATTAATGGGATTAGTTGGAATGATGCCGTCTTAGTTACACGTATGAACGCTGCAATTCGTCACAGAGGACCAAATGATAGTGGCGTTTGCAGACATGAAAAGGTAACACTAGGACAAGTTCGTCTTTCTATCTTAGATTTATCAGAAGCAGGCCACCAGCCTATGTTTTATACCAAGGAGAAGGGGGCGTCCTCAGCTGACTTTCAAAAAACACAAACACTCAAAGCAAATCTTTCAATTACATTTAATGGTGAAGTATACAACTATCGAGAAATTCGAGATGAACTCATCACAAAAGGATATACATTTACAACCAAGACAGACACAGAAGTTATTTTAGCTGCGTACGCAGAGTGGGGAGCAGAATGTGTACATCAATTTAATGGAATGTGGGCATTTTGTATTTACGATAAAAAAGCAAATATTTTATTTATGTCTCGGGACAGATTCGGAGTAAAACCATTTCATTATTATCACAGAGCAAATAAATTTATGTTTAGTTCTGAAATCAAAGGAATCCTCGTAAATAAAGAATTAAACCTACGAACAACAGACTCTGTAAACAAAGAAGCAGTAGAATTGTACTTCGCACTTGGATTTATCCCAGCACCTCATACTATTTACAAAAATGTGTTTAAACTTGCAGCAGGGCACAATGCAACATATTCATTACAAACAGGACAACTCACACTAAAACGATATTACGTCGTACCAAAATACCAACCTGAATTCACCTATAAAAAACACGTAGCAGAAACAAAGAAACTTATGCGAAGCAGTATACAATTAAGAATGCGAAGTGATGTCCCTGTTGGTGCATTTCTCTCAGGAGGAATTGATTCATCAACTGCAGTCGGCTATATGAAAGATTTCATAGATCTAGAAAAACTTCATACATTTTCTATTGGATTTGAAGGAGATCTTGATGAAAGTGACGATATTCAAACAACACGCAGACACTTCAAAACAAATCATCATCACTATTTTTATACAAAGAGTGATTTTATTCACCAACTCAAAACATTCCCATTTGTCTATGATGAGCCATTCTATGATTATTCTGGATTTCCAACATTAAAAGTAAACCAGATTGCAAAAAAACATGTAACTGTTGTTTTAGGTGGAGATGGCGGGGATGAAATGTTCGCAGGCTATAATGCACATCTGAAAGGAAGACAAATGGACATGTTATACAAAGTTCCAAGGGTAATACGAAAACTTATTGCAAGGCTCCCAGTCAAGAAAAATCTTAGTTCATATGCATCTCTATACTTACTCAAAGAAGCATGTCGAATATCGTTATATCCTAAATCACAATTCTATGCACGTGCACTCGAACACGATGGCATTAAACCAGAGTCCTATAAAAAATGGGCAACTGTAAGATTAACAGAGTGTCTTAAACTCAGCGATAACAAGTTAGCAGAAGCACTCAGACTATTTGACTTACAGTACAATACTCTTTCAGACAATTTCCTTACTAAAGTTGACCGAGCATCAATGTATTATGCGATTGAAGTAAGAAGTCCGTTTTTAGATTATCGGTTTGCACAACTTGCAGCAAGAATCCCCGCATCATACAAAATGACTTGGAAACAAACAAAATCATTCTTACGTCAAACAATGGCACCATTACTTCCAAAAGAAATCGTAAATAAGAAGAAGCAAGGGTTCACACCACCAATCGCGAAATGGATTATGGATAAAGATTTTGATAAAAAGCTCAGCGAAGCAAACGAGCAGTTACGTCTTATTCATCCACAACTTGCAAAACAATACGATACACTCTATCTAAAAGAGTCACATAAGCTTTATGCAAATTATCGAGTTCGTTTATACTTATTCAAAGTTTGGTGGGACCGATGGATACTATAACAGTCTTATTTCCTGTTTGTAATGAAAGCAAAGTTGAGATCAAACGAAGTCTAGACTCTATTCGTAAACAAACACACACCCAATTACAAATTATCATTACTGTTGACAATCCAAAGAATAAAGCAGCAATTGCCTATCTAAAAGGTATCAAAGACAGACGAATTGAACTTACAATTAATACAACGAATTTTGGATTAGCTCGAAACCTTGATACTATGCTTGCAAAATCAAAAGGAGCATTTATTGCAAGAATGGATGCTGACGATTACGCTCACCCTACTCGATTTGTAAAACAACATACATTTCTTAAAAAATCAAAAGTTGACTATTGTTTTTGTTGGGTAACTATTGTAGATCAAAAATACAAATACATCCGCACTATGCAAAAACCACAGCACAAATATAAACATATCAAAAAGTGGTACTTTGTTGAAGACTTATGCGTACATCCCGCTCTTATGGCAAAAGCACATCCCTTCATTCAAGACGGATACGACCCATCGTTTATTCGTAGTCAAGACTATGAACTCTGGCTTCGAGCTATTCCTAAACGTACATTTGGCGTTGTTGAAGAAGTGTTATTGGATTACACAGTTAGTGATCAAAAAGATGCAAAACGAAGAATTCAAAAGATGTTTACAAACAATAAGATGAGACTTCGAGCGTTGTTTAAACACATGAGTACATATTCTGGTAATCTTGGATTTTGGAAAATATATATACATACAGTCTGTTTATTCATTGTGCTAAGATTTCCAACATGGCTTCTCGTACAATTGATTAAATTTAAAGACGGCGTTTCTTCAAAACGATAACCAAACTTTCTCCCCTGATACTATCAAGAATTCTGATAGGAAGAACAAATAAAAGTCCTAATGGAAATAGCCATCTTCTTTTGAATACTTTCTTAGAGATAACTTTTGCACTTTCAACGATGTTTTTATGCTCAGCATCACAATAGCTGTACCCCTCTACAAACTGTTTTGGAAAATTTCGTTTAAAGAACCGAATACTTAACATCAAGAAGTGATGCGGTGGTGTATCTGGCCGAAATTTATAGAAGAACTTATTCCTATTCGGAAATGTCATAATTAAATAGCCATCATCTTTAAGCATAGCAAACGCTGTTTTTAAGAAGTCTCTTGGATCTACTTGATGTTCAAGTACTTCAGTTGCTGTAATAATGTCAAATTTAGTTTTTACTTTCTTTAAAATGGAGTTTTGAAAATAATGTGGGGAAATTTGTGAAGGTTTCACACCTCGGCGTTTTGCAACAGCAAGGCTTTTTTTATCTAATTCAATAACGTGATATGTCTCAGGTGTAATTTTAAAGATGTTTGTTAGATATTCAAAATGTAAACAATCACCTGCACCAATATCAAGAAGTTTCTTTCCTTTCGGATTGATTTTTAGACGTTTCATAGATTTTGCAACTTCTTTAAACCAAGGAGGAATTCGTGTTCGTCCTTTATGATGATCCACATAAGGTGCATATAATTCGGTTTCATAGACGTTTTCATAGATAAGTGGGCTAAAGAACTGTAAGTCACAGTTGTCGCATAACACAGTTGTATATGTCTTGTTATTCATTGGACTTTTTGTTTGTGAAAGTGCATCAGTCTTAAATGAGTCACAAAACGGACACTTAAATTTGAGTTTTTTGAATGAAACCATTATAGTAAAAACAAAAAAGAAGGGCTTTATATACTTTTCTAATGGCAGAACCGTGTTTAAAAGGCAGACTGGAAGCAAATCAGAAAAGACGTCTCAGTAGAGAAGATACTACGTGAACAAAGTTTATAAACTAATTTTAAACCTAAATCATTATGACAAAAAAACGTCACATCACTATCATGGGAACACTCTGGGATTTTTGGAGTGTGCTCAATATCTACGACAAACTCTTTGAAAGCAGATATATCTCATTCTATAAACCATGGCTTAAAGATGTCATACCAAAAAGCCAAATCACACTCTACAATGAAACAAGTCAAAACATGATCGCATGGCCGATTCATTTTATTACAAGAACCATAAAAAACGTTAGAGAAATTAGAAAATTCAAACCGCATTATGTGGTTATTCACCATGATGACGCAATTATCAGTTGTCTTCCAACAATGTGGGTTTGTAAAATCTTAGCAAGAAAAACAAAATTTGTGGGATATATGCACTCAGGTATTCAAGGATACAGTACACCAGGTGTGTACACACATATTAAAAAATTCTTTATCAAATACTGTTACAACTGGTCTTTACATAGAATTGTCACAGTTTCTAATCAAAACAAAGCAGAATTAGAAAGAAAATTCAAATTAAAAGGAATTGATGTTATCTATAATCCGATTGACATCAAAAAAGCAATTGACTTTGCAAAAGAAACAGAACCGACTATGGTTGAACATAAAAAGAAAAAACACTTTGTGTTTACAAATATAGGCAGACTTACTGAACAAAAATCGCCATGGTATCTTTTACGAGCATTTGCCCAATTACATAAGAAACACTCTAATGCGCGATTAATTATGATTGGCCAAGGTGAGCTGATGGAGAAAACCCAAGCGTTCACAAAAAAAATTGGAATACAAAAATATGTGACATATACTGGACTTCAGCAAAATGTATTCAAATATATCGGAGCAGCAGACTGTTTTATCCTTTCTTCACTTTGGGAAGCATTCCCGCAGGTACTCGGTGAAGCATTAGCAGTAAACACACCTGTTATTGCAGCAGACTGTAGTGCAGGTCCTAGAGAATCACTATGTCCTGAAATTGGAATTTTTGAAAAAATCACATACCCGCACTTTGGAAAATATGGAATTCTTACACAAACACTTCCTCGAGAATACGTATTCAAAACACTTGATGAAAAACCTTTAAGTGAAGCTGAACAAACAATTGTGCAAGCGATGGAAGCTATCATGACTAAAAAAGATATACAGAAGAAGTATACTACTGGTGCAAGTTACAAGCGAGCGTGTGATTTTAGTGAAGAAACAATTGGAAAACGAGTAACTGAGGTATTTAATACAATATGAGCATTCAGAAAAAAGTTGTTTGGATAACAAACTTCCCAAACCAAGCAGTCTATACACCTATGTATGAAACACTAGGCACAATATCAAACTATAATCTTACGATGTACTGCCCAGATAAAGTTGCTGCACGAAAAAATACATCCAATATATTCACACTCAAATTCTTCAAAGTCTTTGAATTAACAAAACTCATTAATATTATTACACTAAGCGCATTTTCAAAAGAAAGAAAAATTGATCTTGCATTTTCAGTTGGGTTCAAAGAATTCACCAAAACAATGGATAAAGAAAAGCCAGATATTCTTATCAGTAATATGTGGACAAATGTATTCACATGGCAAGCTGCACGATATGCAAAGAAAAGAAAGATCCCATTTTTATTCATCCCAGAGATGCAACGGTATCCAAATTCCTTCTTAGGTAAACTATTCACAAAAATGACATTGCCTATCATGCGACGCCTAGTATTTAGACATGCAGCAAAAATTACTCCTTGGACACAACAAGCAGTTACATTTGCTCAACATAATTTTGGAGTTCAAAAGAAGAAAATCATACATCTACCACCAGGAGTAAATATCACGAGATTTAAACCAACAAAAAAGAAAAAGAACAAACAGTTCACACTATTAATGGTTGCACGTTGTGTGCCCTACAAACGACATAAAGATGTCATTGACGCAGTACAAGTACTAAAAGAAAAAGGAATTACAGTAAATGTACATTTTGTTGTTGGCGGCCCGTATCAAAAGGAGATTGAAGACCACATCAAAACAAAACAACTTAACAAACAAATCACATTTCTTCAAAGAACTCCTCACGCTCAGTTGTACAAAGTATTTAACGATCATGACGCATTCATCCTCCCAAGTTACAATGAAGCAATTGGTATGGTTATTCCAGAAGCACTTGCTTGCAGTCTCCCGTGTATTGTTTCAGACACATGTGGAGGAAATCAATACATCACAAAAGACTGCGGTGTTATTCATAAAACAAAGAATGTAAAGAGCATTGCAAACTCAATTGAGTCCTTAATGAAAAGAGACCTTCTACACATGCAAAAGAATGCACGAGCAATTGCAGAAAAGAACTATTCACTTGAAGTCTGTGCGAAGCGTTGGAAAAAGATACTAGACTCAGCGTCTAAGTAGAAGCTTACGTAACCATTTCAAATTAAGTCTGAATTTCTTCTCACACATTTCAATGAAAATCATATCATCTGCAACTACACCTTTGATTGCAACAAATGTAAACACAAAAGTTAAACCATAGACAGCAAGTGAAATGATTAGTCTAAGCATTACAGGAATTGCTAGTAAAGGAAGTAATACTCGCAGTAAGAATAAAGATACCACTACTGCTGTAATAACTGCAATAAGTAATTTTCCAACATGAATAAGTTGATGGTTTTCTTTCATATATTTTCTTGAACGTAGAAATTCTGAGAATTTCATAAGTAAAATACTTAACCCACTACTAAGTGCAATCATCTCAATTGTTCCAAAGACAAGTGCAAAAACAATGTTTAGTATAATATTAAGAATACTAAAAGCAATCGTGTTGTAAAAAATGAACATTGTATCTTTGTAGAGCATAAGTAAAGAATAATAATATCCGAAATAAACAACTACTGCAAATGATAATGACAGAATCATAAGTGATACCGCACCTGCTGCATACTGTGCTCCGAAGAATAATGATAGGATTTGTGTTGGAAATATAATAAGAACCGCTCCAGCACAAAGTGCAATACTTAATCCCCACAGCTTAATTCGTTTGAAGATATGTTCATATGAATCTCCCCGCGCATGATATTCTGTTAGAATAGGTAGGAAAATTAAATTTAATAGACCTGGTAAATAGAAAACGTAATTTGCTAAGGAGTAGCTCACAGCATACACACCTAATTCATGTACACCTATGAATTTTGCAATTGTAAAGTTATCAGTCCAGTTTAGTATATATGCAAATACACCTGTAAGAAGAAGCGGAAGACTAAACGCAAACCATTCTTTAGTAACATATGTTCTACTCTTAAAAGAAAACGCCATGACTTTTCGTATAGTAAGAGCATAGAATAAGAATGGAAGAAAAATTGAAAGACCCATTGCCACAAATAAATATACAATAGATAGCTGTTTATATATAATTATAAGCATTCCTACAACCATCACAATGCGCTCAATAATATTCAAACCAAAATGAGCATAGAACATCTTTTTGTATGCAACAAAAATTGTTGCAAGCATTGTGTTTAAGGATTTGAAAGGTAAATATATTGCAGCCATATGTAAAAAGACCGTGAATGATGGTGAGAATCCAAAAAATGCTGTGATTTGATTTGCAAACATAACAAGTAAGAAACTCGCAAACAGACTTGATAGAAGTGGAATCCAAATTACAAATAAAGTAAACCCTGCAAGTTTTGTTTGTTGTTTTTTTTCTTTGTAATAAGGCAGAAATCGTGTAATACCACTCTTAATACCTAAATTTGCTATAATGAGAAGTAACCCTAGTGTTGTTGCAAAAAGTTCATAAAGTCCATATTCTGCTGGAATAAAATACCTTGCCGCAAGCAACTTGAATACAAAAGCGAGAAGTGTTCCTACGATACTTATCACAAATGTGATTGCAGCACCATGGAGCACTTGTTCTAATGCATTTCTATCTTTACTCATAGAGTAGATTGGATATTTGAGTGTTTATAAAAGTTGTAGATAAGCAGTCATGTTTACAACGTTATTCAAATGTATATTCCCAACCTGGCTTCCATGCTTTGACTTTTCTCCAGTCATCCGCAAATGCTTGTTGCCAAGTTTTTTTCTTAATAATAACATCAAGTGCTAACTGAGGAGCTTTGTGAGCAACAATTGCAACAGATTTCCCATCATAGTTTTCTTTTACGAATGCAAGAAAGGCTAGAATTCTTTTCTTAACATCTTCATAAGATTCTCCCTCTTCAAACGCAGTTGTAATATTAACTTCTTGCATAGGTTCAACAATCTCTGAAGGCTTTGCATTGTAGTTACCATAATTACACTCGCGTATTCTTTTATCTTGAATTATAGGGACAGTATCTTTAAATGTTAACTCAGCGCAATGTACAGCGCGTTTAAGATCAGAACAAAAGACAACGTCAAAATGTGTATCCTTTGTTTGTTCTTTTAGATCAATAGATTTCTGTACCCCCAAAGGTGACAACTCAACATCAAACCACCCAGAAGATATTTCTTTTTTATTATCAGTTGTTGTTCTATGAACAAAGTATGTGATTTTAACTACCGTGATTAATAATTCGATTGAAACATATATAAATGGTATTCTTTCGGGCGATGCATTATTTGTAGATATTGCGTCTATTTCCTATTTCAATTACGAGTATACGAAGCTCACCTGTATGAATATCAGCAATAATACGATAATCACCAACACGTAACTTATACACTTTCATCCCTACAAGTCTCTCAAAGTGTGCTTGTGGTCTTACTCTTGCTCGTTCAAGACCAGCAAGTATTCGTTTCTGAATTTGCGTGGGCAGTTTTAGTAAAGATTTCTCGGCTTTCTGAGAATAGAATAGATCATACATTTATAATCCCAGTTTATTTTTTAGTTGCGTATGCGTTACGTATTTTCCTTCTTTAAACTCTTTTCTTGAGACCTCAATATCGCGAAGTGTCTGTTCACTTAATTCCGTAGTGTCTTCTAAAAGGTCCCAAATAATATCTTCATAACAATCTTTTGAAGACATCTTACGTGATGCCAATTTTTCCTTTAACTCTTCACTTACTTGAATTGTAGTCACCATAGTCTAACTATAGATCAACTATAGTTTATAAATATTGTTTTTGGTAAACCGAACAAAACAAACATAGTAGTATAAAATATCAAAAGTATCACATTTAAATATGATATCTACCACATACACACTATGGATTGTATAGATCGAAATTATGAAGATGTAGAAATAGGGGATGTATTCTCATTTGAACGCACAATTACACGAGAAGATGTTATGGCATTTGCAAAACTGACTGGAGACAAGAACCCACTTCATACTGATGCGGAATATGCAAAAGAAAAAGGTTTTGTTGATCAGGTTGTCCATGGAATGCTTTCAGCGTCTCTATTCTCAACACTTGTAGGAATGCTTTGTCCGGGGAAAAGGTCTCTTTATTTATCACAAGATACTAAGTTCAAAATGCCTATTATTGTCGAAGACAAGGTTGTTGTTCAAGGCGAAATAACTCGAAAAATTAATGCATTTTCTATGCTTGAAATTAAAACATCAATTCAAAAAGAAGACATTGTTTGTGTTGAAGGACTAACACGGGTGAAATTCATATGAAAGTACTCATTGGTGCAACAAGCGATATTGGAAAAGAAGTCATAGCTGATATAAAAGTAACAAGAAAAGACCTTGATGTTACAAACCAACAAGCAATACAAACATTCTGTAAAAAAAATACTCAAATAGATACACTCATTTACTGTGTTTCTGCTCCAACACTACCAAAACGAATTGAACAATTGTCATGGGAAGATTTTGAGACACACATAAATGTACAACTCAAAGGATTATTTTCTTTTGTTCAAACACTTGTACAACAAGGAAACAAGACATTCACATTAATCCCCATATTTACAGAATACGTTGTGAGTAATCCACCCTCACGTGTTGGTGCATATGTGAGTGCAAAATACGCAGCACTCGGATTCTGCAAAGCAGTACAAACTGAGTTTCCACAAATCAAAATTCACGCAGTATCACCTGCAATGACACAAACAAAACTTCTCAATAACTTACCACCAAAAGCAATCGAATTACAAGCAGAAAGAACGGGAATATTAACTCCAAAACAAGTTGCAAATGTTATTAATACTGTGGGTTCAAAGGAAGAATCGTACTCTCACACACTTATTTGCGCGAACGGCGATTTGAAGCAGATTTCTTTATAGATACTTTTTTAGTAGTAAATTTTGATTTCTTCACAACCCTTTTAGTAGTTTTCTTCCTTACAGCAGACTTTGCAGGCATACCTTTAGGAACTAAGAGAACTGTTCGTGTATGTTGAATAACTTTTGCAAGTGTTGCTAATTCAATATCTTTGTACATATACCGATAAAATCCATCAGTTGCTATTTTTTTAATAGGAACTAATCCAAATTCTTTAAGATTTTTCGCATGATTTTGATTTGCAGACGCTGCAAATTCACATACATAGCCACGTTTTGCTAATTCTCGAAATATTGGAACAATATTATTATCTACACCATATTTACCAGGGTGTGTTTCAAAAAGAATTTTTGGTAACTGTTTTGCATTCTTTGCAATACTTGCAAGAATCTTCGTTTCATATCCTTCAATGTCCATACGGATCAAATCAATAGGATGTTTTTGTAAGAATGTCGCAATATTAATCATATCTACTTCAACAAAACGGTCAGTTGCATGCTCATGACCTGCAATTAATGAGTGAACATTTGAAAACTCTGATAAAAATAATTTTGTTTTTCCTGCAGTATCACTTACTGCTGCTTGATGTAAAATTACATTATCCATTTTATTTAATGCAACATTTCGTTTTAATTGTGAGAAGTTATTCGGATCTGGTTCTACAGCGTAGATTTTACCTGAATCACCAATAATAGAATGTTCAAGTAATACATAATACCCGATATTTGCACCTAGATCTAACACATTGTCTGTTGGATGTAATACTCGTCTCAGAATAAAATGATGTTCCAACTCTCGTCGACCCATTAATGCTAATGACCGGCTAATCCCATTATCACTTGTACGAAGCAGCATATACTTATCAAAGATTTTTCGTTTATAGTATGTTTTTCCTAATGCCTTTGCTGTATACCATCTAATCAGATGATACGTAATAGGAAATATCTTTGAAAACCCTTGTGTTTTTAATACTAAACCCAGTGTATGTAATGGTCCATTCATAGATTCACAGAAAAAGGAGCGGTATATAAATCTTTGCCTGCCTGGGGTTTTATACACAAAAATTAATAATTTTTATGGCATCTCAACTATAGTCTCACCTCTTAAAATCCCCAGAATAAAGCACAATAGTTAAAAAAGCCACTAACTTTCTTTATAACTATGAGTAGAAAATGCAAGATTACAATACTTCCTACGTATACATGTAATCATATCATAAAACCACTAACTTCACAACTGACAGACTATGATATTCAAGCAGAAATTAGTATGGGGGAATATAACCAAGTATGCCAGAGTCTTCTCGCAACCGATTTAGATAACTCAGATCTTGTTGTTATTGCAACAAATTTCGAAACATATTTTGATCAAATTTTTTATGTTGAAAATAAAGTCAAATATATGCAATCTAAACTTGAATTATTACTTTTAGCTCTTCAAAAAGTAAAATCACACATACTAATACCTTTATTCAGACAACCAAAACAAAAACCACTTGGTATCGGAGAAAGCACACATGGTATTGGAAAACTTGTTCACCAAGCAAATGATGCACTATACAAACTTGCTGAAAATAAAAAGAATATTACACTTCTCAATCCAGATGTATACTTACAACACGATACAATAGTTGATCAGAAAATGTATTACATCGGAAAAATTTGTTACACACAAAATGTTATGAACGATTTTGCTACAAATATAACAAGAACTATATTTGCATTATTTGGTATGACAAAAAAAGTCCTTGTTTGTGATTTAGATAACACACTTTGGGGAGGAGTTGCAGGTGAAGATGGCCCGCAAGGAGTAATTATTGGAACTGACGGGCTTGGTTCTATTTACACACATATTCAAAAAATCATCAAAACCTATATGAAAAGAGGAATACTTCTTGCACTCTCTTCTAAGAATAATCCTGAAGATGTTGATGAAGTTTTTTTTCAAAGGGACATGCCGTTACAATTAACTGATTTTGTTTGCCTTAAAATTAACTGGGACAACAAAATAAAAAGTTTACAGGATATGGCTCAAGAATTAAATATCGGACTTCAGAGTTTTGTCTTTTTAGATGATAACCCCGCAGAAAGAGCACTCATCTCACAAATGTTACCTGAAGTTACTGTTCTTGATTTTCCGCAAGATATTGCAGATCTCCCAAGCATCTTAGGAGATCTTGCTGAGTTTGACACACTTGCAATCACAGAGGAGGATCAAACTCGAAATGAACAATACCAATCGCAACAAAAAAGAAAAGATCTACAAGAGATTGACACAAAATCATATTTAGAAAAATTGGGGATATTTATAACTGTCAAAAAGGATGATTTAACACAGATTCCTCGAATCACTCAACTCATAAATAAAACAAATCAATTTAATGTCACAACAAAACGATATACACAACAAGAAGTTGAATCATTCATACACTCAGATATACACCATATATATTCATTACAAGCCGCAGATACATTTGGCGATCTTGGAATAACAGGTGTTTTGATATTTGTAGAAAAAAAAGATCATATTGAAGTTAATACTTTTCTTATGAGTTGTCGCATTATGGGTCGAGAATTAGAGTTTCAATTCTTCTTAGAAGCAATACTGGACTTAAAACCAACAGGTATAATTCATGCTACATATATACAAACAACAAAAAATAGCCCTGTTATCGATCTATTTGAAAAACTCGGATTTCTCTGCACACAAGAATCACAAAAAGAAAAACTTTATGAACTGAAATCAGAAAATATAGATATTAAAAAAAGAACATTTATTGAGGTACGCTCATGAACGAAATTATAGAAAAAATAAACACCGTTATGGAAATTTCTTGTGACCAATTAGATCTTAATACAGAATTATCCTCCATTAGTGAGTGGGATTCATTTAACAGTTTAATGCTTATTTCTGAGTTTGAAGACAAGTATAACATTAAATTTACCGCACAAGAGTTAGATGCAGCAACAACAATTCAAAAAATCATTACTCTTGTTGAATCCAAGCAGGAAAAATAAGCCTGAAATTCTTTGACTTCTCTCTTAACAAGCCTAGTTTACTAGCACATTAGAACGCAAAGTTTATATACGCCCGGAAATTCGTTTTTTTATGCTTAAGGAACTATTGTACAAGGCAGCACGAGTGCTTACCGCATTTACTAAATCATCTGTGTATAAGATCCAATTTGGCCAGTATAATAAAGACTATTTTGAAACATATAAACCAAATGTAGATCCAGTAGTAATTGACCGAATTCACAAACAATTTCTCAAAGACTATAAACCACAAATCACACTCTTTAAAGAAAAGATTCAAAGTCGATTTAAAGTTGTTATTAAAGAATCATTCTTTCACACACTTGCAGCAAAAGTTCAAATCTTTCCAAAAGCAGGACCAACTAATTATGTTCACGGATTGTTATTATATGGCGCAATAAAAGAATATGTTCGTACACATCCACAAGTTCAATATACTATATTTGAAACAGGAACGTCAAAAGGATTTAGTAGCTTGTGTATGGCAAAAGCACTCGCAGATTCAAACGTTGCAGGAAGAGTTGTAACAACAGATATTCTTCCCGTACACAAACCAATCAGATGGTGTTGTGCAGCTGACGGTAAAGGAAAACAAAATCGACTTTCACTTCTAAGCGATTATAAGGATTTATTAGGATATGTTATCTTTTTACAAGGGTACACAGATATTCTTACAAAACAAGTATTACTCCCAAGAATACATGCAGCATTTATTGATGCAGAGCACACATTCAAACCAGTACTCCTCGAATTAACATATGTGTCTCATTTTCAAGAGGTAGATGATATTATTGTTTGTGATGATTATAATATAGAATTATATCCAGGTGTTGTAAAGGCAGTCGACCAATTTGCAAAAAGAAGAAAATACAAAAAAGAGGTATTTGGATCAGCAATTGACACGAGAAAGTATGTCCTACTTACAAAACAATGAATAAAAAACGATATTTATATTTCATTATTCTTATAGGTATTATCACAGGTATTTTTCTATACAGTGTGTACATTCAAGTTTTTGTTGATAGTTATCTTACAGATTATTCTGATTTAGGACGAATTCCCGAAGTGTTCGAACATTATCAAAAGATTCAAGATGAACAAGCAGTCTTATTTCTATCAAGCAGCGGATTTATTTATGGCATTGATCAATCGGTCTTTGCAAGTGTTACAAACAGATCCGTATATAATGTTGGACTAGGAGGCAGTTCCCCACTCACACGAGTAAGTGAACTCTCAGCAATAAAAAAAGCGAAACCACATACAGTTATTATTGGAGTTACACCTGGAAGTTTCTCAGACGCATGGCCAGTTTCGGACGATCAAATATTTATGGCAAATTCGCACGTTATATTAAACGCTCACGAACAAAAGTTGTTAGGAAATCAATCACACTTACTTTCTACAAATCCACTAAGTACAAATATATACAAAAGAAAATTTATGCTTTCATCCATTCTGGTTAGACTTGCAAAGTATTCGCCACTCACAGATCCAATTGATTTCTCAGCATACAACCTGGATTTCATCCAACCATCAAATAATCTTCCTATTAAACAACTATCTCACGAACAAATGGTTGCCCGAGTTGAGTCAGATGAAACTAAACGAGAGTTTGCATTTTCTGAGAATCGAAACAAACAAAAACAAGCATTTGAATATATACTTTCACAACTTATAAACACAGACATAAATGTTATTGTTGTAAGCACCCCTATGAACCCACTTTTGGTGGACAAAGTAATAAACTTGGATGGGTTCTATGCATACCTTCAACAAATAAGTATGAGATATAATGTTTTTATTTTGGACTACTCACAAACATATAGAGAAAATTACTTTGCTGATGGCAGACTTCACATGAATGACCAAGGAATGCAAGGTTTCTCCAGAGATCTTGTGAAATCGATTCAACAGGTGATTCAATAATGTTATTTACGAGTTTTTCCTACATCGTGTTCTTCATCATTATTCTTCTTGGAATGACTGTCTTTAAACAAAAACGAATCCAGTTTTTTTTACTTATTGCTGCAAGTTACTTTTTTTACGCAGTAAGTAGCGGGTGGTTCTTTTTGTTACTTGTCACGTCAACTCTTCTTGATTTTTACTGTGGAAAATATATGCATACATCTAAAAACCCAAAACGATGGCTCATCCTAAGTATTGTTGGGAATGTTGGTGTACTTGCATACTTTAAGTATACAAATTTTTTGATTGATAATATTAATGCACTCTCTCAAACTATTGGGGTAGAATCACTTATTCCTACATTTGCAATTGCACTCCCAATCGGTATTTCATTTTACACATTTCAGTCAATGAGTTACTCAATCGACGTCTACCGTAAACGACTCAAACCAATTGACTCTTTACTTGATTTTTCATTATTCGTTTCATTCTTCCCACAATTAGTTGCAGGACCTATTGTTCGAGCAGTTGATTTTCTTCCACAGCTAAAAAAACCCATTCGCCTTATTCCAGAAAATCTTAAAGTTGGTATAAGTTACATAGGATGGGGATTAATCAAAAAGGCAGTATTTGCAGATAACATCGCACCATTTGTGAATACTATATTTGCAGATCCGGCAAGTTACACAAGCATTCAAATTATTATCGCAACATTTGCATTTGCAATTCAAATATACTGTGACTTTAGCGGTTATACAGACATGGCAATAGGAAGTGCTCGCGTGTTAGGTTTTAAATTCCCACTTAACTTCAACAAACCATTTTTTGCAAAGAATCCAAGTGACTTTTGGAGAAAATGGCATATTAGTTTATCAAGCTGGGTGAATGATTATATTTACACGCCACTGTTTCGTTCATTACAACAGTTAAAAGTTATTCAGCGGTTCTCTGTTAAGACTCGATTTTTTATCGCATTTATTCTTGCAATAATCATTGCTGAGTTTTTGCTTGGTCTTTGGCACGGAGCAAGTTGGAACTTTGTCTGGTTTGGAATCTGGCACGGACTCATTATAATTATCTATCATAGCGTTAAAAAATACTGGAACGCCTGGTACACACCTATACAAATGCTGATTACGTTTTATGGTGTTCTGATCGGATTTATCTTATTTAGACAATCAGACGCGCAACTTTTATGGATCACATTACAAAAATTTGTCTTTTTTGATTTTGCACTTAGCGGAGTATTCGAATTCTTATTTGCCCATCAGCAAGCAATGGTATACATATTATTATTTACTGTAATTCATTTCTTGAGTTGGTATAAAGAAGACACATTACACTGGATAAGTACTCTTTCAACTTGGAAATGGTATCTATTTGTTGTTCTTGTAACACTTGTCGCATTGTCATTCTATCCTTCATTTTCAACAGAATTTATATATTTCCAGTTTTAATTTATCTATATGACAGTTGGAATTGACATGGAAGAAACAAAACGTTTCGAACTTACACGTACAGATACGTTTGTACAAAAGAACTTCACTCACTCTGAGCAGGAGTACTGTTTCTCTAAAACATTGCCTCATATCCATCTAGCAGGCTTTTTCTGTGCTAAAGAGGCGTATCGGAAGGCAACACAAGATATGTGTGACTTTCTAGAATTGTCTGTTGTTCACTTAAAAAGTGGAAAACCAGTCTTGCATAAACGCGGAGCAGCAATTTATGGTGCAATTAGTATATCTCACACGCAAAAACATGCTATTGCTATGTGTATTGAGACACCATAAGGCATATAAATCAATAATTATTCTTTTTCTTATATAAACCATGAAAAAACCTAATTTATTCATTGTTGGAACACCAAATGCAGGTACATCTTCACTTCACAATTATATGAATCAACATCCTGCTATTTTTCTCTCTGTAGAAAAAGAGCCACATTTCTTTTGTACAGATATGCAACGTATGAGTGATAAACTTCATGGAAAGATTCGTCATATCAAAATACGAAGCTTACAAAAATATCTAACTTTGTTCAAAAATGCAAAAAACGAAAAAGTTATCGGTGAGGCATCAACAGGATACATGGCAACGTTTAGTGAACAATTACAACGATACTACGATAATTTTCCTAAATCACAAATCAAAGTGGTTTTACTAAAAGACTTACATACAAATCCGCAAAAAGTATTATCTGATATATTTTCCTTTTTAGCTGTTGATGCTACATTTGAGCCAACAATTACTGTGGTTAATGGAAATAAAGAAACAAAATCAAAAGCAGTTCGTGGTTTTTTAACAAATCCTGACTTCCCACTCAAAAGTATTGTGAAAGCAGTTATTCCAACTTCATGGTATAAAGCGTTATACAAAAAAGTGTATTCTATGAACACATCATTTACAAAACGCGAACCTATGAATCCAGAAATTCAAAAGACTCTTAAAAAGAAGTTTTTCCCAGAAGTAAAGACATTATCCAAAATGCTCAAACAAGATTTGGTTAAGGAATGGAAATATGCGTAAAAAAATACGATCACTTATTTGGATTTTCATAGCACTGTTTGCAGGATTATTCTACGGAGTTCTTATTGGGCAATTTCATATTTGGCCATATGACACACTTGCATTCACATACAAAAAAATACTTCCCGATTCTAAGGGCGCCGTTCTTGCAACTGATAAATTAACAAATCCGGACGATTTGCTCAGGATTGACTCGGAATCAGATGTTCTCGCACTTCGCACAGTTCTCAAAGAGTTACTATTTGACAACTATCCAAACGAAGATCCACAAGTTATTATTGAATCTGTGAATGACAATCGATATATCGGAATGGATATAACTGCACTACACACAATTATGAAACACGATATTCAAAGCATTGCATATTATTTCAAAAGTGAAACTCCAAATGGAGAGTTGATTATTTTTCATCAAGGACACCGCGGAGATTTTGTTAAGAGCAAAGATACTATCAAGACGTTTCTAGATGAAGGCTATGATGTAATTGCATTTTCAATGCCACTTCTTGGAATGAATAGTAAGCCACTTGTTAATACAACAAATGGATTCATCACACTTAATTCACATAATGATCTTGCGTATCTAAACGAAGGGACGCAAGTTATCTCATACTTTGTTGAACCTATTATCAGAGCATTAGAATACACAGAAGGCAAATACACAGCAACACATATGGTTGGCATCTCAGGCGGCGGATGAACTACAGAACTTGTCTCTGCACTTGATCCAAGAATTGATCAATCATTTTCAGTCGCAGGAAGTCTACCTATTTATTTGCGGAGACAAACATATGATATGGGCGACTTTGAACAAACATTGCCTGACTTCTATTCACAACTAAATTATCTGCAATTATACGTATTAGCCGCACATGACGGTACGCACACGCAAATCATCAATGAGTTTGATGCGTGTTGCTTTGCAGGAAAGAGAGCACAACTCTATTCAAATGCAGTTGAGAGGGCGGCTACGAATAGTAATGGTTCATATCAATTGATAATGGACGATACACACGCAGAACATAAAATTAGCTCATTTACATTTGAAAAAATTATTACTTCACTTACAAAGTAAGGTATGTGAAGTATTCTTTATCCTTGTCTTCTGAGAATACACTTTTTAGATCAAAAAATATAGATGTTGCTTTTTTCCAGTCAGCAATACCGTTTGTAAGATATTCATCATGTGGTGCTGCTAAGACAATTGCATCTACTGGTTGTGTCTTTGCATCTGTAACAAGCGGTAATGTGAATCCACCGTGTTTAAGATCAGTTTCGTCAAGTAACGGGTCATGACCAATAACAGTTGCACCATAGGATGCTAATTCTGCAATCATATCTTTGATTTTACTATTTCTTGCGTCTTTCACATTTTCTCTAAATGCTAGTCCTAAGATAAGAATTTTACTTTCTTTAATTGACTTTCCTTCTTTAATCATTGCTTTGATTAATTTTTGTGCAGCAAGAATTGGCATGTCATCATTAATTTGTCTTCCTGCAAGAATTACTTGTGCATGATAGCCAAGTTTTGCAGCTTTGTATGTTAAGTAATACGGATCAACACCAATACAGTGCCCACCAACAAGCCCAGGTGTGTATTTATGAAAATTCCACTTTGTTCCTGCAGCTTCAGTTACATCTTTTGTTGAGATTCCGATTCTGTCAAAAATGATAGATAATTCATTAAACAATGCGATATTCAAATCACGCTGTACATTTTCAATTACTTTTGCAGCTTCTGCAACTTTCATTGATGGTGCTTTATGAATTCCTGCGTCAATGATTGCGCCGTAGACTTCGCTTAAAGTCTCTAATGTTTCATCAGTACTTCCACTGACAACTTTTATGATTTTTTCAATAGTATGTTTCTTATCTCCAGGGTTAATTCGTTCTGGTGAATAGCCTGCAAAGAAATCTTTGTTAAAGACTAATCCGCGTTCTTGTTCAACGAGTGGAATACAATCTTCTTCTGTACATCCCGGATATACTGTTGATTCATATACAACAATACTGCCCTTTTGAATGTATTTCCCAATCATACTTGATGCTCTTTTTAGTAATGTGATATCTGGTTGTTTTGCGTCATTAATCGGTGTTGGTACTGAGACAATAATAATATCTGCTTGCTTGATTATACTCGGATCATCAGAAAAGGTGAGATTTGCTTCTTTAAGTTGTTGCTCTGTGACTTCACCCATAGCATCGTGTCCAGTTTTTAATTGTTGAATCTTTGTTTTATTTACATCCAAACCCATTGTTGTAAATCCTTTTCGTCCAAAAGCAACAGCTAAGGGCAATCCAACGTATCCTAATCCTACAACACATATTTTTTTACTGTTTACCATCTTCTAACTCCAACAGCCATTCTTTATTTTTCATAAACCAATTTGTAAATTCACTTATACCTTTGTCCAGCGTCATTTGTGGTTCGTAATTGAGTATTTGTTTTGCTTTTGTAATATCAGCAACTGCCTCTCGAACATCACCTGGTTGCATCGGCATCATATTTTTCTGTGCTTTTTGACCAACACGTTCTTCAATGAGTTCGATGTATCTATTTAATGTTACTGCTTCTCCACCAGATAAGTTAAATAATTCGCATTCTAATTCATCATGTTCTATGATCTTTTGAATTCCTGCAACAATATCGGTGATATGAGTAAACGTTCTCACCATGTCCCCACCATTATATACAGAAATTGGTTCTCCTTTGAGAATCTTTTTTGTGAAGATGAACATTGCTAAGTCTGGTCTGCCGTATGTTCCATATACTGTGAAAAATCTGAGTCCTACTGATTTTACGCCGTACATTTTGTAATAGGAATGTGCTAATAATTCATTTGCTCGTTTTGTTGCACCGTACAAAGATACAGGTGTGATACACTCTTGGCTTTCTTTGAAAGGTGGTGTTGTTGCACCGTATACTGAGCCTGAAGATGCGTAGAGAATTCTGATATTGTGTTTTCTTGCACATTCAAACATAGTGAGTGTGCCTAAGTTATTTGAGTGTTCATATGCCCACGGGTTTGTTACTGAGTATCTTACACCTGCCTGTGCTGCTAAATGAATAATTGTATCGATTTTGTGTTTTTCAAAGATAGGCGCCATATCCTTAATTGACGCAATGTCCAATTGATAAAAAGTGAATTTGTCTGAGAGGAGTTGTTTTTGACGTGCTTGTTTCATACGCACATCATAATAATCATTTACAATATCAACACCAATAACAGCGTGTCCTTGGTCAAGAAGTGT